>NZ_JAWRYM010001388.1:0-228 GCF_046534555.1 Bacillus sp. SIMBA_074
GCGGTACTGCTCCGGGTCGAAAGAACGGGAGGTGAGCTTCACCGGCCCGACGATCCGCGAGAGCAGGAAGGTCCGGGACCCCTGAGCGCCGTGGTCGATGCCCTGCAGGTGCCACCGGCCCTGGTGCTGCACCAGCGCGAGCGGAGCGACGGTGCGCTGCCGGGAGGTGCTCTCGCCCGGCTTGAGGTACGGGAACTGGACGATCACGTGCCGCTCGAGCGCCAGGCT
>NZ_JAWRYM010000032.1:0-63066 GCF_046534555.1 Bacillus sp. SIMBA_074
TTCATGGTTATGACATTACGAATACAAAAGTAGCACAAACAACAGTAGAAGGTACGAAAACGTGGAAGGACGGAAACTCAACAAATCGTCCGGCAACAATCAAAGTAGACTTACTACAAAATGGCCAAGTAGTTGCGACGCAAGAAGTAAGTGAAGCAACAGGTTGGAAATATACATTCAAAGACTTAGCGGCATACGATGCCGAAGGCAATGCATATAAGTATGAAGTAAAAGAACAACCAGTGGATGGATATAAATCTGAAGTAAAAGGTTATGACATTACAAATACAAAGGTTGGTAAAACAACCGTAGAAGGAACGAAAACATGGAAGGGCGACAATGCGAAAGATCGTCCGGCAATGATTAAGGTCGACCTACTACAAAATGGCAAATTGATCGCAACACAAGAAGTGAGCGCAGCAAGCGACTGGAAATATGCATTTACAGATTTAGCGGCATATGATGCCGAAGGTAAGGTATACAAGTATGAAGTAAAAGAACAACCGGTAGATGGATATAAATCCGAAGTTCATGGTTATGACATTACGAATACAAAAATCAAAGAAGATCCAAAAGATCCAAGCGTAGATCCAAAAGATCCAAGCGTAGATCCAAAAGACCCGAGCACAGATCCAAAAGATCCAAGCACGGATTCAAAAGTTCCACCTACTAAAGAAAATACTAAGACATCAGTATGGCTTCCTAATACAGGTGGAACATCAATGGAGATGATTTCATATATTGTAGGAATGTTGTTGATGGCTTTAGGTGGATTCGTATTTGTTCGTCAACGAATGAGATAAAAAGACTGGTTATGCTATAAAAAATCAAAAGGCCGTAAAGCGCTGTGTGTAAAACGCTTTGCGGCCTTTTCTTATTTTAAAATCTTTTGTTATAACAGGTTTTGCGATATGGGAAAGTGTATGAAAGACTTTAGTCCAACTTTTAGATTTGGAATGAAATTAACGTTTTTTTACAGAAAACTACTTGTTTTTGAGGCTATAATTCATCTATAGACAAAGGAAAGTCTTTACAACTCCAATGTGTTTATAAACTGTTTAACTCTATTGAAAATTAATACTTCATGGTTCAAGGATGTACCTAAAAAGATGAATAAACGTTTTCTTTTTCAAGAGTAGATATAGGAAGGTTTATATTAACTGTTGTTCCTTTTCCTACTTCACTTTCAATAAGTATCTTTCCTTGGTGCTTTTCAATAATTTTATAACAAATCATTAATCCTAAACCGATACCATTTTCTTTGATACTATAAAATGGTTCCCCTAGATAAGGTAAACGTTCTTTTTCAATTCCACACCCGTAATCGGTAAATTGAATGTTTACCTGTTTTTTATCAGGTGCATATTCGATTTGAATCAAGATTTCCCCTCCCATTGGTGTTGCTTCAATCGCATTTTTTAAGACATTTATAAAAGCTTGCTTTAATTGATTTCCTTCACAAAGTATGAATGAAGTATCAGATGTAAACTCAGTTGTAATTTGTATGCAATTCATTATCGCTTGAGGTTCAAGTAACATTACAATTTGCTTCATTAATACATTCAGGTCATTCGTTTTAATTTCTAATGCCTCAGGTTTTGCTAATGTCATAAATTCATTAGTAATACTATCTATACGTTCAATCTCTGCTAACACTATATCTATATAATGCTCAGTGTTCTTATTTTCTATTGATTTTAATAACTGCATGAATCCTTTCATTGCTGTTAAAGGATTTTTAATTTCATGAGCAATTGCAGTGGATAATTGACCTACTACAGCAAGTTTCTCCGATTTTCGTAATAATTCTTCTGTTTTTAACCGTTCAGTGATATCACGAGAGATACTTAGGAAAACGTTTTTGCCATTCAAGTTAAAAATACGTACACTAAACTCAGTTGTAATTGTTTGTCCTGTCGGAAAAACAAATTCATCTTGCAAAGTGAAAAAGGTCTGTCCTTCTCTAATTTTTTTTAGCAACCGTATAATCATTGGAGAATCTTGCGGTACAGTATCGAGAAATGGTATCGAGAGAAGCTCTTCTCTACTATATCCAAATCTTTTACACCCAACAGGATTTACTTCAATAAATCGAGTTGGAACATGATCCTCATCCATCTCTACTACATATACTGCGTCAGTTGCTTGTTCGATTAATGCACGGTATTTCATTTCACTGTCTCTTAATTGTTGATGTAATCGATGTAGTTCTCTTTCTGCTTGTTTTTTTTCAGTAATGTCTCTACAAATTCCTGATAAAGCAATTACATTGCCCCTTAAATCTAAAATGGGTGAAATTGTCAAGCTTACATCAATGAGCGTGTTGTCTTTTCGTTGTCTAACTGTTTCTACTCTATTTATAACATCTTTTGTATTAATATTTTTAATAGTTTCTAAGGTTTGATTCATTAAAAAATCAGGTACGCAAGGTAATTTTTTCCCCAAGCTTTCTTTTTCTGACCAACCAAATATCTTCTCATAAGCTTTATTCGCTTGTATCATATGTCCATCTAAATCAAATATAGTGATAGCATCCACGTTATGATTTACAAATGACTCCAGACGTTCTTTCGTCACCTTTAGTTCATCTTCCGCATTTTTTCTTTTCGTTATATCAACCGTAGAACCAACTACCTCAATAACTGTTCCTTCTCGTATAACAGGCCTAAGAGAGAAAAGGATAATAGTCTCATCAGTTGGCCATGGCAGTTCGAAATTGACTTCTTCACCATCCCATGCCTCTTGATAATATTTTAGTAGTCGAGGAAGTAGATGAAATGGAACAATGGAAGAATCTATGGTCAGTAAACTTTTTCCTACCACTTGTTCGGAGTGAAACCCATGGTGATAAAATAACTGCCCATCACATAAAGTGTGGATAAAATCCCCATTTTCTTTTTTAAATTTAAAAATACCTCCTTGCAATTCATGTACGGTATCCCTTAATACTTGCTTTGATTCTAGTAAAGTTTCATTCGCTTTAGCTAGGTCTTGTGTTAAGTTATATAAATTTTGATAGGATTCCATAAGAAAAACACCAATTAAGAGTCCGCAAGATATAAATAATGTACCTTGGATGTCAAGAAGTATAAGTGAGATAGAAGGAAAAAAGAATCCAAATACCCAATGAATTATGGCTAGATAAACAGCTAGATAAAGAAAGACGCTTTTAAAGGGATGGGTATTTTTGAGATATGTTTTGAATATAGTATATATAGTAGCAATTCCTAAAGCAGCTATCAAAGCTGGTCCCCAATCACCACCAAGGTAGAAAATACGCATAAATAAAATAAACATTAACGTAATCCAGCCAGCTGTACGACCAAAATAAATAAACGAAATAATAAGAGGAACGGCTCGCAAGTCATAAAACAATCCCGTGTGCTTAAAATTAAAAACCATCAAAATAGCAGCTATGATACCTGCATATGTGCCCCAAAATAAATGGATAAATTTATAATCCATTTTCCTTATAAATACTTGAATAAAAATAGCTGAGCTAGCTAGGAAAGAAAAAATAGATAGATTAATGAAGAATCCTGTGAATAGCATGCCATATTCCCCTCCTTTTTACATGTATTCGACAAAGAGTATAAAAATCCTACAAATTGCACCGTAATTAGACTAATTATTCTAAAAAACAAGACTGTTTTTGGAGGAGAGATATGAGTAGTGATAAAAATTTAGCCCCTTTTTACCAGGATTATCAATTGGGTGTGTTGGATAACAATATTTATATAATTTTCAGCACAAAAAGTTTCCATTCCAGAGAAAATCACGTTCCAGATTTATTTGTAATCGATTTTTAATGAATCGTTAATATATTTGGTATCGAATGAGATTGTGTTTGTTATTCGGGATCCTAAGTAGTTTAAATTAAATTTCGAAAAAAAGGGTGTGAGAATGATTTTTTTAAGGGTGTTGCATATATTTTATTAATTATTGGAATTTTTAAAGGTTATTTTGGCAGGGTTAGCGAGGATTGTGAAGAAACATAGTGTAATTGTAAAAATATACGAAAACAAAAAGCATTTGACACTCCCACCCCTAAAGGGGCCAGCTGACTAACGTCAGTGGGATTCAAGTCCTGCGTGGGTTTTCCCGTATCGTAAATTCTGTAAGGATGAGTTGTAAGCGTACTATTGGAAAGGAAGTGGAGAAATCATGATACATCGATATGAAATTGATTTTTCTGTGATGTATGATGGCAAGGTAACAGACTTACAATCAGCAATTATTCCAGCACATTCTTTAGAAGAAGCAAACAAGAAATTACAATCGGAAGTAAAGCGGAGGTTAGGGAAATGTGTTGTCAAAATTGATCATACAAGTTTACTGGTTTCAGAGGATAGTCGATACACAATTGGATGAAATTAGGAGAGGAGTCTTGCAATCAGCAAGGCTTTTTTATTGATAGAGCTTGATGGAAAGCGAACAATTACAGAATTATTATATCTACCTCGACAAGATTGATTAGAAAATGGTCATATTTTAACGGATTACCCGAAAGAATTCTCCTTCCTCAAGCGTGCGCAGGGCGTAGCCCAACGATAGGTGGGAGATGAATTTCGGTTTGGCGTAGCCAAAAAGCACGTAATTGTGCTTTTTATTTTCTATACAATATAATCAGTCTTATAAGATAAAAATGTTGGTATATCAATGAAATTAGATAGTAATAATCATTCAGTGTTCTTGTTGTATTATCATCTTGTGTTGGTTGTGAAATACAGAAGAAATGTCTTTGATGATGATATGTCAGACTATGCAAAAGACATGTTTGTAAGGTTATCCGATAATTACAACATAACACTGGTAGAATGGAATCATGATGTTGACCATGTACATATCTTGTTTAAGGCACATCCTAATACAGAAATGATAAAATTCATTAATGCTTATAAAAGTGCAAGTTCTCGACTCATTAAAAGAGATTTTCCACAAGTAAAAAAGAAACTTTGGAAAGAGATGTTTTGGTCAAGAAGTTTTTGCTTACTAACTACTGGTGGTTCACCAATAGATGTGGTAAAGAAGTATATTGAAAATCAAGGTGAAAAGTGAGGTGAAATGATATGACAAAGCATAATAAAGCATATAAGTTTCGTTTGTATCCAACAGAAGAACAAGCATACCTTATGCGTAAAACCTTCGGTTGTGTACGTTTTGTGTATAACAAGATGTTAGCAGAACGTAAAGAAGCGTACGAAAAATACAAAGATGATAAGGAACAACTAAAGAAACAAAAGCTTCCAACTCCTGCGAAATACAAAGCAGAATTTGAGTGGTTAAAAGAAGTTGATTCATTAGCTTTGGCAAATGCTCAACTAAACTTGCAAACTGCCTATAAGAATTTCTTTAGTGGTCAAAATGACTTTCCAACATTCAAAAGTAAAAAAGACAGAAAGTCTTATACAACGAATGTAGTAAACGGAAATATTATGTTGCTAAATGGTCATATCAAATTACCAAAACTGAAAATGGTACGTATCAAACAACATAGAGAAATACCACAAGGCCATATTATCAAGTCATGTACGATTTCTATGACACCTACTGGTAAATGCTATGTGTCCATCTTGACTGAATACGAAAAAGAGATTGTACAAAAAGAAGTAGAAACAGTTGTTGGATTAGACTTTGCGATGGATGGATTATACGTTAGTTCTGAGGATGAGAAAGCCAATTATCCTAAGTTCTATCGTAAAATGTTAGACCAGTTAGCAAAGGTACAAAGAGTATTAGCAAGACGTTCTAAAGGCTCAGAACGTTGGAACAAACAACGTATTCGTGTAGCGAAATTACATGAAAAAGTAGCGAATCAACGAAAGAATTTTCTTCATCATAAGTCTAAAGAGTTAGCTATTAATTTTGATGTTGTAGCTATTGAAGGCCTAAACATGAAAGGGATATCGCAATCACTTAATTTTGGAAAAAGTGTTGCTGACAATGGTTGGGGTATGTTCACTTCTTTTTTAGCTTATAAACTACAAGAACAAGGCAAACAACTTGTGAAAATAGACAAATGGTTTCCTTCCACAAAAACATGTAGCAATTGTGGAATTGTGAAAGATATATCATTGTCTGAACGAGTATATTCTTGTATATGTGGTATAAATCTCGATAGAGATTATAATTCAGCTATCAATATCAAAAATGAAGCAATACGTCTATTAGCGTTAGCATAAATAGCAATAAAATAACCTTTGGAACAAGGGAGTTAGCTCGGCTGTCTAAGGACTAATTCGTTAGCTATCAAAAAGTAACGACTAACCGAGAAGCCCCCACTTCAGACAGTCCGTTAGGACGTTAAGTGGCGGGTAGTTCACAGAAATCCGAATAGAAAATGAGTAAATCTTCCTTACAAAAATGTCACATTCCTGTAAGGTTATTAGATAGTTTAGCTACTTTTTCCATGTCATAATAAAGACATAAGAAACGCCAATTAAAAATTATAAGTTATAGGAGAGTGTCAATCATGATTGTAACAACAACGCAGGGAATTCAAGGGAAAGAAATTAGTGAATATATTGATATTGTAAATGGTGAAGCTATTATGGGTGCGAATATTGTCCGCGATTTATTCGCTTCAGTTCGTGATGTTGTCGGTGGTCGTGCTGGTGCTTATGAAAGTAAATTAAAAGAAGCACGTGATATTGCAATGGACGAAATGAAAGAACTTGCAAGACAAAAAGGTGCTAATGCAATCGTTGGTGTTGATGTAGACTACGAAGTTGTTCGTGATGGTATGTTAATGGTTGCTGTAAGTGGTACGGCTGTACGTATATAATAAGTTAGAAAACAGGCTCTCCCCGTAAAGTGTATATGCTTTGAGGGGATTTTTTTGTTAGGTAAATTTTGGGAGTATACCCACGAGGCCGCTTGTACACATGTAATCTCAAAATAACATGCCATAATTTCATTTAATAACTGTGTACTATCGTCAAAAATGATTCACCATAACTTTTATTAATCAAACATTTGTTTAAAATTCTTAGGTATGATACGTTTGAATTTGGAAGAGCATACATACGTTCAGCTAACTTCCAAATTTGATATACTAAAAGAAAAAATTAGGATGATAAGGCTATGCCAACAAAAGAATTCTAAGATACAGTACAGCATTTTTCTTCGTTCTTACAGCCCGTTCCGAACGAGAAATCCGAGATCGCCTTTAGGCATGGGATGAAAGTGAGGTTGGATACGGAGTACCACTAAAAATCGAAAGGTTTGTGGTACTTTAAGTATCCAAAATGTTGGTATCTTTTATTTTTATCCTTTTTGTTGCATAAAAAACAAAGCCGTTATCTCTAAATTTTCTAAAGTTCTCCCTTCATAAATCGACTTTTTAAATGAAATTCCATATATATCCGAATAATAGGGCGTGATATACAAAGTACTAATAAATTATATTATAAATATTTTTTTATTAAAAAATCGTTATATATAAATTGATATTTTTTCCTCGCATATCTCAAAAATTAAGTATACTCTTTGTTTTGAGATATGAGACATTTTTAGTTTAGAATTAAAACTTGCTATCTATCAACATATTAATTTCATAATATAAACCGTAATAAATTTTTTTAGTAAAAGACTCTGTGGTCATCCTAGATTGATTTACTGCATGATGCTACCCATAACACAGACCTGAAAATGAGAAAATTCCCATGTTTTATCTCAATGACATAAGATTACTTTTCATTTTGAGATAAAGATTTGATGAAATCATCAACTACTGATAATATATGTTATGTAAACTGAATGATTATAAATTCATATAGGAAGCCCGTAAAACCTTATCCTTTCTGAATATAAAAATATAGGGACCTTTATCGTTTTCCGTCAGTAGCGTAAGCCTAACGTTTTTTGCTTCTTGTGTAAAGATAAAATAAAAGAGCATATAGCACATATATTTTTAGTGGAATTGTATTTTATGCTATAAGTCCAAACACTTGGTGGATGAACTCTTTTTGATTTTGGACAGACTGGCTCAGTAAATCAATCTGTCCCTTTTTTATCATATGTATGGCTTCAACACCACTCAATATAGAAGTTGCAGTTTTAAATGACTTAAACCCTAAGATATGACGCACACGTTTCTTAATAAAACGATGATCTTGTTCCACTATATTATTGAGATGTCTGACTTGTCTTATCTTTATGCCTCCGGGCATATGTTTCTCTTCTTTCAACGCTTGAATCGCTACAGGATAGGCAGGGTTTTTATCTACTGTTATCACACGAGGTTTAGAAATGTACAAAAAAGCCAAGGCTTTCTTGAAAAAGCGCTTGGCTGCTTGTTTATCCCTTGATTTACTTAGATGAAAATCAAGGGTATTCCCTTCTGAATCAACGGCACGATATAAATACATCCATTGCCTTTTTACTTTAATAAAGGATTCATCGACTCTCCATGAATCCTTTGTTGATTTAAGATCATGCCGTATTTTCTCTTCTAAGTGAGGGCCATATTGATGAACCCATCGCATAATTGTAGTGTGAGCTATGGATAAGCCTCTTTCCTCCATCATTTCCACCAACCAGGTTACGGAAGCTCAAATTGTAACGTAGGCACCACCTTACCGTTAATAAAATTAGTTCCGGCTGATAATGCTTCCATTTAAATATATTTTCCTTTTCCATACTGATCACACACCTTTTATAGAGTAGTACTATCAGTATGTCCAAGTTTAATAGACAAATTTCATATACTTCTAAGTTTTTTGCACCAGAACCAAAGAAAAAGACATCCTTCCGGATGCCTTTCCACAGTTTCTAGGTTTACACATTTTGTAAATTTGATAGGACGTTAGGTTCGAATCTAACGATTAAAGAAAAAAATCTGAGCAGTTCTATTACATTATATGCTAATCTGGACTAGTAATTCTATGCAATTTTACATATTAGGGGTCACAACGCAGACCATCAAGCTAAGGTCTTGAAGTACCCCCTAAACAAAATTTTAAATTTTCCCACAGTTATTTATGTGAATTCAATTCGTTTTTTGTTTTGGGGGCGTTATAAGCGTGTCCTTTTACACTTTTCTATCAATGAAACTATTATTTTACTCCTACGTCATTCCAAGCTTTTTGCACAGCTTGATATGTCGCGCTATTAACGCCATCGTAATCAGCAACAGATTGTAATAAAGCAGCACGTGCCTTGCTGAAATCACTTGTTGGCGTAAGGTACGTTGTTAAAGCACGGTAGTAGATTTTTTCTGCTTTTTCCTTACCAATAGCATTGATTGTTAAATAAGCAGCTTTATTTGGAATACCGCTATTGATATGTACGCCGCCATTATCTCCTTCTTCTGTTGGTGGTAAATATTGATAGTCATTCATATGAGCAGGTTGGCCATACTTTTCAGGATTTGATAAGCTGCGAAGTGCATCTCCTGCAACTTTTGGCGTAGTTACAGCTTCTCCTAAATCCCAGTTGGCTGGATCAACGAAATATCCAAATACATCAGAAAAAGATTCATTTAGTGCCCCGGATTGATTTAGGTATTCAAGCTCAGCTGACTTGTCAGTTACCGCATGTGTTAGTTCGTGTGCAACAACATCAAGAGAACCTGACAGCGGTGCGAATTGAACACCATCGCCATCACCATATACCATTTGTTGTCCATTCCAGAATGCATTATTGTAGTTGGTTCCGAAATTAATTCCAGAACGAATTGTTGCACCTTTTCCATCAAAACTGTTACGGTTATGAACATTTTTATAATAATCATATACTTTTCCTGCATTGAAGTGTGCATCAACTGCAGGAGCTTGGCTCTTATCTATCCAAGCATTATCTGTATCGAATAAATTGTAATTACTTGGATTTTGCCAATCAGTGCCATGATTAGTTGTAGTTGTCTCAATAACGCCACCGTTCATCGGCTTTGTTGTGTCTTTTAAATAGTATTTTCCATATTGACTGCTATAAGTTGTATTCAGGCTTTTTTGATCCCCTAATACGCCGTTGCCATAGCCTTTTTGCGGAGTATCTGCATCTGTAACTGCATTATATGAATTTACAATTGTTCCATCTTCTGCGTTTACATAGATTTTCCAGTTTGCTCCATAAGGTTTAATGAATTGTAATTGTACTTTATAAGTTAAGTAATAATTCCCGTCTTTTTCATAAACAACTAAATCTGCCTTTTCATTTGTAGATTTTACGGTTTCTTTCATTTGTTCTAACGGAGTCCCATTTGTTTCTACAAATGTATCTTTTTTTGCTAGATTAATATGTTTCCATGCATTTGAAAGGGCAGTTTCATTTGAAATCTTTGCCTTTGTATTTCCTTTCAAACGTTCAGTGGCAGCGGGATGTACGTCTCCGTTTACCGTTGTTACTTTGCCATCACGATCTGTATGAACAATGAAACGTGCACCATCAACTGGAACTTTATTAATAGATTGAATGTACACATAATGTTTCATTCCTAAATCATCTGACTTTACTTCTTTCAGTGTTAAGTCAGTTTGGGGGTTGATTTTAAATAATTCTTTATTTTCTTCAAGGAACGATTTTACCGCCTTTTCTGAATCTACTTTTTTACCAGATAATTTTCCTGAAAGGAAAGATGGATTTCCTTGTTCATCATTCCACTTTTTTTGAACGACTTCCATTTTGTCCAAAGCTTCTTGCTGTGGTACTTGTTCTGCTGCAAAGGCAGTTGAAAATGGAGCACCTAAAACCATTCCGGTTGCTAGTAATGTAACGACGGATTTCTTCATTTTTATTTCTCCTCTCAATACTACGTATAATAAAGATGTATCTTATTAAGGAATTATACAGAAAAAATATTATTTTGTTATTATTAATGCAAAATTTCATATTTTTTAAAAATTATAATATTTTGGGTTCTGGTGCAAAAACTTTGAAGTATATGAAAATGGTCTATCAAACTTGGAAATACTGATAGTACTACTCTATAAAAGGTGTGTGATCAGTATAGAAAAGGAGAATTTATTTAAGGGGAAACATCATCTTGTTAACCGTACGTTGGTACCTACGGTACAACTTAAGCTTTCGTGATTAGGTGGAAATGATGGAGGAACGAGGGTTATTCCTGGCTCATACAACTATTATGCGATGGGTACATCAATATGGGCCGGAGTTTGATAAACAAATTCGATGTCATCTCAAACAAACAAATAACTCATGGAGAGTGGACGAAACATATATAAAAGTAAAAGGACAATGGATGTATTTATATCGTGCCGTTGATTCTGAAGGAAATACAATTGATTTTCATTTAAGCAAAACAAGAGATCATAGGGCTGCAAAGCGTTTTTTCAAGAAAGCTTTGCAGTCTTTTCATGTTTCAAAGCCCGGTGTGATTACAGTAGACAAAAAAACGGCCTATCCAATTGCTATCGAACAGTTGAAGAAAGAAAAAAGGATACCAATAGGCACCCAAATCCGAAGGATAAAATATTTAAATAACATAGTAGAACAAGATCATCGTTTTATTAAAAAACGTATACGCTCTATGTTGGGATTTAAATCATACAAAACATCAGCCTCTATATTGAGTGGTGTTGAAGCCATGCATATGGTCAAAAAAGAACAAATTGATTTGCAGGACCAGTCTATCCAAAATCAGAATATTTTTATTAACCAGCTGTTTGGATTAACTGCTTAACAGGGGTCACCATACATCGCTATCAAGCTAAGAAATACAAATACCCCCAAAACGAGAAAATTGACTTCTTCATGTGAAAATGTACAATTTTTTTGTTTTGGGGTGTTATAAAATTCTTAAGTTGATGGGCATGTATGGTGAGATTGCGTCCCTACCTCTTTTGTGTAAAGTCATAAAAAAAGACACTCCTCTTGAAGTGCCTCTCTCTACTTAATCTACATAAGACTTTTCTTACAGCACAAATATATCTGGGTTCCCACCCGATTTTATTTTACTACATCTATTTATAAAGTTTAATTGATTTAATGTAAATTATATAAAGAAAAGACACCCTAAGGTGCCTTCCTCCGACTTGAGATCACATCTATGTATTGAAGAAATTTTGAAAAGATAAATACAAAAAGGAAAGCTTCTAACTATAATTTATAGATGTTTGTTATTCTCCAATGTACTAAAGATCTCCTGATTTATGTAAAGCCGCTGTTACTTCATCACCGAAATTATTTAAAGAGAATGTTTGCTCTTCTATCGGATCCATTTCTGTAGCTTCACCTATCTTGCCGTCTTGAAGTTCCCAGAAATAGTTATGTTCTTCTACGATTTTACTAAAATCTCTATTTACCCATCTTTCAGTGATTGCTAATAGTTCTTCTTTGTTCTTAAAATCATTTTGGTTTAGAATGCTTCTTACTTTTTCTGCATTCTTTTTAGACATAGGAGTTGCTCCCCGTCCGTCATTTGCTTTTACTTTTTGATGAGTCATGCTATGCATTGCTGAAATAACTTCTTCTTCAGTAGAACTTTTAGTGATGTGAAGTTGTGCATTTGAACCTTCAATTTCTGCTTCATTCGATGGTGGTGCTTCTTTATAATCAGACTCTGCAAAAGCATGCTTCTCACTACCCATTGGTACTTCAGCAAACTGTAACATTCCATAAGTCATACCAGCTGAAAGTACTATTACCCCTATAATAGATCCTAGCCAATACGTTAGCTTCTTGTCCATATTCACTTCCCCTATCTACATTTTAATATTTCATATAAATAATATTATATCGAATTACCTTTTTATGGATATATCATTTTACCATGTTAAGTTATATTGTTCATTGAGAAATATGATTCAAGTCTATTGTTTTACTTTTAAACTCTTTTCGTATTCTTTAGCTTCATCAACATTTTTAAATGTTTTTAAATTAAATATCTTTTCTCCATCAATACATACAACTAATACTCCATCTTGAGCTTGAAGAACACTGCCTATATTGCCTTTTCCGAGTGAAATACTAAAGGGATTCTCTACATTTAATGATTTCTTTTTAGCAAGATAATCATTAAATGACATACCAATGGTTAGTTCGTCTTTTAAGCCTTTAATAGTGTTCCCAGAAGTAGTTGTTGATTGTTCCTTTTTTGTAGCTTCTTCTTGCTGTTTCCGTTGTTTTTCAGCTGCCTCTTGTTCTGCTTTCTCCTTTTTTACTATCCCTTTTTCTTCAGCTTTCTTCGCTTTCTCAGCTGTTTTTTGTGCTTCTTGCTCAGCTTTAGATTCTTTAGAAGTACTTGCTGTTTCATTAGATGAACATGCTGCTAATCCCATAAATAAAGCGCAACAAGTAAGTGTTTTTAAAAGTTTATTGTTCATAATATGTTTCCCCCAGCGTTTAAAATGTTAGATTTCCTGAACTATCATAACAAATGTGGTTACAACTATTTTGTTATGTTTTGTCGAATAAAAATAAAAAAGAGAGATTCCGCTTATGTAAAGATCATTTATCTAATATTGAGCATTTAATAATTATGATAAGTACAAGCATCGTAAGGAGGTGTGTACATAAATGAAAAAAATGAGTTTTTGAGCGGAGCAGCATTTGATCCAAATTTACTGGGTCCTACATTGCCGCCAATCCCACCATTCACTTTACCCACAGGACCAACGGGTCCTACTGGAATTGGAAGTACTGGTCCAACAGGTCCAATTGGTTTAGGATCTTCTTACTTTTTTAATCAAACAACAGAGAGGTTGGATATTCCGGAAAATCCGAGTTTCACTTTCCAAACTATTTTACAAGTTGACATAACTACAACAATACCAGGAGAAAGAGTAAGGCTAGATTCAATGATTGAAACTGTAATTGACACTTTTAACGAAGGTACATTGTATACCTGTCGCTTAACTTTTAGGTTCACACGAACTGGAGATGTACAAATAATCGAGGCTGATTCACACGTAATCAATTTCGTTAAACCAGTAGGATCTAGTTCTGTTATAATTGATACCCAGAATTTAACGTGGACTGATATACCTCCAGGCCCAGGCACCTATACCTATTCTCTTGAAATTCGTCGTGGCACAGGTGTTTTTGAAAGCAATATAGATAGTGTTATAGTTTTAGCTAGGTCAATGGATGCCATTGTATTTCCGCCGTCTCCATAAATCAGTAACAAAAAGAGAGCAGAAGCTCTCTTTTTCATGCTACGGAAAGCATTTTATTATAAAGAAAAGACACCCTAAGGTGCCCTCCTCCGACTTGAACCATCTTAATTTTAATAAGGGGTAGCGTCACATCGCCATCAACTTAAGAAATTAATTGTTCCCCAAAACGAAAAAAATGAGCCGAGTTCTCATAAATAACTGTAAAAAGGTAAAGTTTTCGTTATGGGGGTGTCTCAAAGTCTTAGCTTGATGGGCATGGGGTCACCATATCAAAAAAAGAAAATTGTACGTTTAGACACAATTCGGACACATTTTAGCCGGTTCCCTGTACGTTAAGGAACCGGCTACTTACTTTACTACTTCTTTATATAATTTTTGTCTCGTAATGGTCTTAGATTATTAAAATTTGTTTTTTCATTTAAGTTCCAAACATAATCACCTGTCAACGTAATATGTTCCCATCCAAGTGGAGATATATGTTGTAAATATTCTTCTGGAATGTCCACACCTTTTGCACGTAAAGCATCTACTGCACGTGATATATATACCGTATTCCATAATACAATTGCTGAAATAAGAAGTTGCAAACCACTTGCTCTATGTAATTGATCCTCATAAGAACAATCACGAATTTCCCCTAATCGATTAAAAAATACAGCTCGAGCAAGTGCGTGTTTTGCTTCACCTTTATTTAAACCAACCTGTACACGTCTTCTAAGCTCAGGACTCTGCAACCATTCTAATGTATATAAAGTTCTTTCAATCCTTCCTATTTCACGCAAAGTTACAGATAAGCTATTCTGCCTAGGATAGGCCGCAAGCTTTTTGAGAATAAGAGAAGCTGTGACGGTTCCATTACGAACAGAGCTAGTTAATCGTAATAAGTCATCCCAATTTTCTCTTATTTTCTTTGTATGAATTGCTCCACCAATCATAAATTCTAGATGTGGTTGATTTACGGGCTTTTCAAAAGTATAAATTTTATTTTTACTAAACGCTTTAATTCTAGGAGCAAATCGAAATCCTAGCATATGACACATGGCAAAGAAATGATCTACAAAGCCTGCTGCATCCGGATAATGTTCTTCAATTTCCAAATCTGTTTCATGATATAGTAGGCCATCAATAATATGTGGCGCTTCTTCTGAAGAAGGGGCACGGCAACGATTCTTTCTTTTTGGGGCCATTCAAAAAACAGATAGAATTCAAAGAACATATTGCATTCTATCTGTTTTTTATTTTTTCACATAAAGAACATTGAGGCTGCTTATACTCTTATCAGTCAGATGGTTTACTAAAACATCATCATAACAGAAATAAAAACTTTTTTATATTTTACTAATATACAAATACTTTTGATGAGTTTTCCTCTAACAAACTAGAATTATAATTAGGTGCTAGTACGATGTTTGTATATGTTCCTGTACCCGAAAGGTATTTGTACCTATGTTTTAACCCCGATGGAATAAAAACAGATGCTGGACTTTCAATTATTTGCAATTCTCCTTCAATTTCAACTTCACATATGAGACCTGTACCATCTATTCTATTCCCCCAAAAAATAAAGGCACTATCACAATGATGTGCATGAGTATCTACATGTCCTTCTAAGTTCTCATCCATATGGGCGTCGTAAAATACACGCTGTATTACATAAAATGAAGCACGTTCATCAGTTCTATAATCCATCTGTACCCAACGCTCTCCTGGACCATCACGATGATATAAAAGCTCAGATGCTCCTTTTACAAATGGTTTACTAACTCGGAGAGACTTTGAAAGCCGAGGCCCTTTTCTTTCTATATGTTTTTGTTGTATGTTCCTTACTCTTCCTATCATTTCAGGTTGAATGCCCTCGTATGCTGAGTAATTCTGCTGAACAGCTTGTATATGATAGGATGCAGTATGAGTAAATATATTCTTTCCAATAATCGGTCTCCAATGATCTACTTGACAACCAGTAGCTAATTGGAGAGAGTGCGTTAATTCAGGAATCATCTGTAGTTTAAAGCATTGTAGATTACGCTTTTGAGATAAAAATACTGATAAATTTAGCAAATCAACAATCCCAGCACGTTCACCTATTCCGCACAATGTAGCATCAATGACAGATGCCCCTGAATCGATTGCCGCAAGAGCATTTGCCATGGCTAATCCTAAATCATTATGAAGATGAACTTCAATCTCACAAGGGAATGTCTCAACAGATTTCTTCACGATTGTCGCACACTGACCTGGCTCCCAAATTCCTACAGTGTCTGCTAAACTGATTCGATCTGCTCCAGCTATATGTGCAATCTGTCCAATGTAGGCGATATCTTCCCATTCCGTTCGTGAAGCATCTTCAATAGTAAAACGGATTTTCATTCCTAAAGATTTTGCTTCTTCAATAGCATGTTTCACCTGATTAATAACATAATCTTTTGATCGATTGGTATACTTTGTTTGTAAAGAAATAGGATTAATAGACGCCCAGATTCCTATCCAATCGGCACCAGCACGATAAGCCGCATGAACTTCTTCTTTTTTCGCCCGAGCATGCATAAGTATTTCGGCGTGCTTTGCAGATGCTGCAACTTCTCGGCAAATCTCTTCTTCTTCTTCAGAGATGCCAGGGTGTCCAACTTCAATAAGACTTACTCCAAAATCCTCTAACATGTGAAGTAATGTAATTTTGTCTTCCTTGGAGAAACGAATACCACATTGTTGTTCTCCTTCACGTAAGGTAGCATCTAATATTGTTAAACCCTTTTTCATTCCTGTTTGCCTTCTTTCGCTTCTATAAAGTTTAATGTTTGTTCGAATAGGGTATTACGATTCTTTTCATAAACAGCCCAGTGTGTTGCATCGGGGATTACTACTTCTTTTTTTTGTTTTGCACTTGTTAATTTTGACATCATATTTCGGTCTGCAAATATGTCATCTTCCCCGTAAATGACAAGTAATGGAGCGGTAATCTTAGATACATCATATAGAGGCTGATTTTTCCAAATATAAAATAAATCTTCAAGTGGACCGACTGGTCGACGAATCGTTTGATTATTTTTCTTACTCATAGGATCTGAATCAATAAAAACTTGTTTTACGGCATCCATTGCTTCGTTTGTAACAATTTTTTTATTTCCCATCATCATATGCCAATGATGCATTCCTTTATCAAAGTCCAACATTTGATAAGCTGGTGCTTCAGGATTAAACTGATTAGGTTGTAGTGGGTTTTCGAAAGGCTGTGTCATCATAGGAAGTGTGAACCCATGCATATATCCATATAAAATAAGTTTATTAATATCTTGAGAATGGGATATTGCATAATTTCCAGCCACAACACCTCCATATGACCATCCAACAATATGAATTTTTTTTACGTTTCTCTTCTTTTTAATCCAATTTACAATTGTTTCCAGATCCTTAGTTGCATCATTCAAATGAATAACCGGACGGTTTTGGGCAGGAGGATCTGACATTTCTTTAGGGCGAGAAGAACGACCAAACCCTCTGAAATCCATAGCCCAAGTATCATACCCTTTTCTGGCATACTCATCCATCCATGAAAATTTTGGTACATCAAATGCTTGAGCTGTAGGTACACTAAATGGTTCTAAAAATAAGATGATTTCATCAGATGTATACTGTTTTTTATTATTTAAGTTTTTATGAAGTAAAAATAAATTTTCTTCTCCTTGCTGAATTTCTAATTCTTGTTTTACCACTTTAGAAGTTTGATCATTTTGAGAAGTTTCTTTGATATTAGAACAACTAGACATAAGTATTATCAAAAAAATCCCTACTAAACTAATATGTGTCCATTTCATCTTCATTTAGAATATTCCTTTCATTTCATAGAAATGATAGCTATGATTCCAGCCGCAATAATTAATCCGGCTGGTAACCCTTTTGTAAATAATACGGCAATAAGAGTACCTATTAAGACACCTAACAATATCGTAGGATTCATAGGTAGAACTCCTACACCTTTTCCTCCTATGTATGACACAGTAAAACCCGCTAGAATGGATCCTAATCCGATAGGAGAGGTAATTAATTTTATTACGTTTTCACTTGTAATCTTTCCAGATGTAATTGGTACTAAAAGGAATAGCATCAGAAAGAAAATACCAATTGTAAAAGAATATTGTTGAATAAGATGTAATAAAGTTTTTTGTCCAACAGCAAGTAAAACTCCTAATAAACAAGCCGCACCAGCTAGCGCATAATCCTTAACAAGTAGAGCGAGTGTAACAATAATCCCCAGTAACAAAAAAGGAAGCATATTCTCTTACCTCATCTATAATGTTGTATAATCCCAACTATCATTTTCAGGTACAGACACATGTACCATATTTTGATTTGCAAGGTTAATTTGTATTAAATTTGGACTTATTACAGGTTTTAAGTCTTCTCGATTTATTATAAATTTAAATGCTTCAAAGCTTGCTAGAATGCCTACGATATTCGCAACGGGAGACAGCACAGCCCATGGACGATCTTCTTGTACATAATTATTTGCCCATTTCTCATCCGCACCATGTTTGACGGAATGAAGAGCACGTCCATCTTTTAATTTATGAATTTTATTTTGCATTTCTGGTGTTAGCTCTTGTTGATAAGACGGATATCCTAACGCGATTTCATAAGGCGTAGAGTCAGGAGTTAAAGACATGACGCCACCTCTAAAGGGAGGTGTAACTGCAATCCAAATAGAAGGAATCCCTAATTTTTGAGCTGTACGATGGATGATTACTCTCGCTACTAAATTATCAGTTGCATCTATAATGACATCTGTATTCGTTAGAAGCTCTAATGCATTGTCCTCGGTAACAAATTCTTTCGTTATCTCTATTTGTAATAATGGATTAATGTCTTGCAAAACTTCTAAAGCAACATCTGCCTTCGGCTGTCCTAATTTACTGTTGGAACTTAGCATTTGTCGATTGATATTGCTTGCTTCAAATACATCTTGATCAATAACATGTAAAGAACCCACACCCATTCGCGCCAATTGGATGAGTGTAATTCCTCCTACGCCCCCTGCTCCAACTACAGTAACTCGAGAATTTTTTAATTTCTCCTGCTCTGCTACAGAGATAACACCAATATTTCGCGTAAAACTTTCTTCATATATATTTTGCATATCATTATTTTTTGTTAACAAATTATATTCCTCCTTACAGTGTTTTATAATCCCATCCACCCTTTGGGACTTCTTTTACTTGAACCGGGATATGACTATCTAAATCCATTACAATGCCTTTAGGCGCTCTAGCTAGAGGCTCACGACCAGTTAAAACTTGTATTGCTTCATGAAAGCTAAATAGTGACAATAGATGAGCACGCATCGGTGTGATAATCCAGCCTGCTTTTCCATCACAAAAATCTTGCGCCCACTCTTTTGGTGCGCCTTTCTCCACAGAATACCAAGCTCGACTTTTCTTTATATCAGCAATCTGTTGTCTTAATTCTTGATTTGTTAATTTGCATCCGACACTTGAGATGTTTAATGCTTCTTCATAAGGAATTCCGGTTGGGAAAAATGTAGAAACAAATCCTCGTGTTGGGGGGCTACCTGACATCCCCACACTTGGTATGCCTAATTCTCTAGCTGTTCTATGTATAATAACTCTTGAAGGCATATCATCTACGGCTTCTACTACAATATCATGCCCTTTTATAAGCTCGATTACATTATCTTCATCTACTCTTGTTTGTATAAAGTTTGTTGATATATAGGGATGTATATCTTTTACAACCTGTTCTGCAACTTTTGCTTTTGGTTCACCTACAACACTAGAAAGCGCTAACATTTGTCTGTTAATATTAGAAACTTCAAATTCATCGGGATCAACACCGGTAATATGCCCTATTCCCATTCGCGAAAACAGAATTGCTTCATATCCACCTACTCCCCCTAGTCCAAAAATAATGACCTTCTTATTTCGAAGACATTCTTGTTCCTGTTCAGAATACACACCAATATTTTTCTTAACCATTTCCCAATAATATGAATCCATATCCATTTTGAAGTCTCCTTTATATGTAGTAACTATTTCAAAAAATAATTCCTCTATATAAAAATAGTCTAGAAGTATGTCATTTTTGTGTGCTATTTGTAAAAAAATTTAAAAACTTTAAATTCTTAGTTTTTTAACAAATGAATATATCTCCATTTATTAAAAAACTAAATAAATATAGCATTTTTTTAGTTAACAGAAGATGTCTTCCGTTAACCTATTAAACTTAATATAATAGATATTGTTTACAGAACACATTTAAAATCGATGATAAATTAAGTTTACGTGTCACTTTAGGAGTTATTTTGCACCTATTTTAAGCGCTATTTTGCACTATAAGTAAATATAAAAAGCCCAATTTCTCATTAAAATTGAGAAATTAGGCTTTTTTCGTTGCTCCATTAAAGCGCCCGATTGTGGAAAATCATTTATGTTTTCTTATTGAAGATAAGACCCTCGTTAGCAACAACTTAGACTCACAATGACTCGTCAACAAATTGAATCACTTGCTGATGAACCCGTTCCCAATTGAGGTCATCATTTCT
Organism: Bacillus sp. SIMBA_074; assembly: GCF_046534555.1. Classification (NCBI taxonomy): domain Bacteria; kingdom Bacillati; phylum Bacillota; class Bacilli; order Caryophanales; family Bacillaceae; genus Bacillus; species Bacillus sp. SIMBA_074. The sequence goes on from NZ_JAWRYM010000032.1 coordinate 20,629, forward strand.
TATAACTGACTTCGAAATCAAGAGTTGCTCTATGATTTTTAACTCTATTTCGGTTCGAACTCTTAAAAACTCAACAAGCCCGTCAAACCCTGTCAACCCGTGACTCCGTCCATACCCCTGCTGAGTGTAATACTGAGTTACGCCATCTCGCCATTCTGATGAGCGTTCCTCGAATGCTCTCTTTAAAATAGAGCGAACATCACCAGGATGAAAATAGAGAAGTGATGGATTCAACGGCTTAATAATGTCGCCTAACTTCAGTATATAATCTGTAATCACATCTTGCGAAGCATCATATCGACCAAGCATAGCTGAAAGGGGGTTTTGAATGAAACAGCACTCAAAGACTGTTACCGTCTCCTCTTGTTGTTGAGCCTTTACAAACTCACTCCACCTATTCAAATGCACTTCACAATGCCGCTCTAATGGCAGTGTTCCATCATAAATATCATATTGCATCACATCAGACAATAGTTCATCAGGGAACGCCTTACTTAATTCCTGTTGACGCTTTCCATATTCAATAAAATTATAATTCCTTTTGCTCTGAGTAATCGACCGAATCAATCCGATAGACTCTGAATGCTTCTCTAATAGCTTGTTAAACTCTTTATGTGTAAAGCATGCTACTTTATCGTAATCTGCTGGATTATCTAAATCTCCCTCAAGAAATAGACGTGTCTCTATTCCAGATTCTGTTAAATGGTCATAAATCAATTTAGATGTAGTGCTCTTGCCAGAACCCCACATACCTTCAACGATTATCAACTTAGTTCTTGTCATATTAATCACCCACCACAATTTAAAATAAATGGTGGTCAGTCTAATTTAACCACCATTTTAATTCTTGTTACCTTGTGTAAACTCCATTTCGTTCATCTCCCTTCACTCTTTATAAAAATCATATATCCATTGTGAAATATTAACAATATTATTCAGCAAAACTCCCTATAAAAAAATGGTAGGTTCTTATTCTACTTGAATACTTTAAATCCCTGCCCTGTTAGATAATAAAAAAGAGTTGTCGATTCAAACATTGATCTTCAACTCTTGCGCCCTTTAGTTGAGGAGAGGGTGGTTATACGGACTAACTACTTAGCCGTCGTCCCATAAACTCTTTTTATTGTTTCATCCTTTTCATTTTCATTCAAATATTCGAAAAAACCTAAGCGATTCCCCCATGGGTCTGTAAAGCTACCCCATTTTACGGGAACCTCTTCTCTTGAATATATTTCAAAAGGCTCAATATTTAATTCCTTTATCATTCTATCCCTTTCAGCCTCTATATCCATCACACCCATGCGTATAGGACCGCTACCTTCTGTTGGCGTTCCCTTGGCTACCTGTAACCAACTCCCGGGTACGAGTTCAAACTCAACAAATCCTTCATGAGGTACAAAATCAGGCTCTTTATTCAGTAGTGACTTGTACCATTCCTTTCCCTTTTCAAAGTCTGAAACACGAACTTGCACAGTCGTTTCAATAATCACCATAACCCCTCCATTTTTTAAACATCAACCTTAATCTACTTCAACACAGTTGTATACATTCCTTCTTTGCTGATATTCAACAAAATGGCCCGATTGCTGAACAAAGAAATACTCTATAAAATGGATCTTTTTATCAAACTTTTTTACAAATTATCACTCTTTATTATAAATGATCGAACTTTATTTTAAATCAACACAAGAAAAATCATAAGAGAGTTCTTCAAGGCTTAACCAAATGTTATAAACCAAAAAACCTCCTCCATATTGCATATTAGTAATGAGAGGAGGTTTTTATTGGTAAAGAGTAGGCATGTCTTGGTAGATTCTTTGTCAAAGAGTGGTACAAAAGATGGCATAGGTGGTAAATTCCTATGGCCATAATCATCTATATCTATATTGAGAAATTTATTACAAAATTAGCTATAAATGATTCTAAACCCGAAAGTAAACTTTCACCCAAAAGTTTACATTTGTACATATTAATAGTTTGGTGTCGCATAGATCGCAAAAGTTTCCCCAATTGAGAATGCCCCCCCAAAAAAAATAACACCTACAAACATTTGTAGGTGTTATTTTAATCTATTTAGGATTGTAAAATTTCTCGTATTTCTTCTATACTTAACTTCGTGAACTTTGCAATGTCCTCTACTGACATTCCATTTTTATGCATACCACTAACTAATTGAATACGTTCAGCAAGCTTTCCTTCTTCTCTTCCTTTTTTTATCCCTTGTTGTTCTGCATGAGCAAACTTTGCAGCCTCATCCATTAATGCTTTTTCCCTTGCTTCATAGGCTTGACGGAAAGAAGAATCTTGACTCATACGTTCCCACTTATTCATTGCCTTTTGTAAAATTGGATCTTGGTTCATCGCAATATCCTCCAATGTTTGGGTTAAGTGTTCATCTTCATTAGCTGGAAGTAATAATAACCAACGAACAAACGAATCTTCCCAGGGATTTACTTGTTCATTACGCCATTGTTGCATTAACTTCGGAATTTCAATAATATGCATTTCTATATCATCACTCAATACCTTTTGTTGTTGCTGATTCCACAAGATTCCGGTTGTATGAAACGCTTCATATTCTGGAAACATCACAAAGTTTAACAAATTGATGGTAATTGTTTTATGAAGTGAGCTATATGGCATTCCTTTTTTTAATTGAGAAGTGTATAACCTTCCCCAATAATACAAGCTTCGTTTGATCATATCGTGATTGTTATTCAGCTGTATTTCTACATTTATCTTTGTCCCCGTATCTAATGTCGCTGAGATATCTAAAATCGATAATTTATCTTCTTCATGTTCTCGATGCAAATGTGGATCTTCTAACTGCAAGGATATAATGGGTGATTCTAAAGAATCATGTAACATAGCATTTAAAAAGGCAACCAGAATATCCTCGTTCCCACTTGTACCAAATAATTGTTTAAATGCAAAATCAATACGTAAATTCACTAATTGTTGATTGGACATGGGCTTCCTCCCCCTGCCTTATACTATTTCTTTCCCTTATTGTACATAAAATGAAAGTAAAGATGCAAACAGGATTTTATATCTAATAAAAAACAAATCATTATATCTATGTTCATGATAACATTAAAAATAAGATGATTAATCTAATGGAGAACTACAACATGAAAAAAATAAAAAAAATCTTAAATAATCCATTTGTGAAATATCCATTAACTATAATTTCAGCCATTGCAATAATAAATGTAGGGTATGATTTAGGATCATTTTTAATAAGATTAAAATATATTTAAGTAATAATAGAGCATTTATTTGATTCCAAGCTGAGATGGCTGCTGGTATCTATGAACAAAAAAATATAGAAAGAAAAAAATAAATAAATATAATAAGGGAATGCAAGTATACTAATCTATACTGCATTCCCTTATTGTAATTGTATATCCACTATATTTTTATTCTTCCTTTTCCAAAATTAAAAAACTAACATCCGAATTTCTTAGTTTTCACCTCTTTCTAGCTTCACTCTATTGTAATGCAAACTCCTCATTAAATATCCAATCTATTAGCTATCGCCCCCCTATAAACCATAATAACTTTTAAAATAGTAATCCCAACTGTTAAACAACAAATTATATTTTTATAAAAGAAAACAACTTGGATAAAAACAGGTTGTTTTCTTTTATAGGGTAGAACAAAGAAAGAGTGGAAAAGCAATACACAAAAGTGTAAATCACATGGAGTAAACCGATAAATAATACTAAATATTCTGAAAATTTAACCGATAAGGGTTTTCGGTGACTCTTTCTTTGTTGTTATGAGTTTAACATAAAAAATAACACGAATCAACAAAAAAACTAAAAATTCTGTTTAATTCGACATTTTTTGATATTTTTTTACCCCAACTTTTAAAAATCTGCTATTCTTTATATATATCTTTCACTTTAATATTGTTTTCATTTTAATGTTGTAATACATTCCCCAAGGAGGCTTATTATTATATGAAGATGATCACTACCACTTTTTCATTAACAACTGCTGCAATTGCTACGCTTCTCCCTTCGGTAGTAGCAGCTGATTCTCATGCTGTATCAATACCACAAAATGACAAAGTAAAAATCAGATTTGTAAATTTTGACAAAGCACATCTGTATCAGGATGCTACTACAAATAGCAACTCTATTGGAAATATTACATTCAATACTCCAGTTAAAATAATAGAAACAACACCTGACTGGTATAAAGTAGATGTACAAAATAAAATTGGTTACATGCAAAAATCTTATCTTTCTCCCACAAAACAAACACAACCAAAAAATCAATATATTGTAAATGCGATTGCATTAAATGTTCGTATAGAGCCAAATGCAGAATCTACTATTCTCGGTGTACTACCAAATGGAAAATACATCTCCATTTTAGAAGAATGTGGTGAATGGTATAAAATTTCTTATAATGGAAAAACAGGATATGTGAAAAAAGAATTTGTCTCTGATGGTTCCTATTCAATGGTTAAAGGAACCACCGTACAAGGAAATTCATCTTATTATGTTGCAACTCCTGTATTAAGAGTACGAAGTGGAGCGGGAACTAACACTTCTATAATTGGATCTTTAAAAAATGGTACCCAATTACAAGTTGTAGAAACAATGGGTTCTTGGTATAAAATACGTTTCGGTTCAGGTTTTGGATATGTAGCTAAACATTATGTATTACAAAACAAACCACAAGAAACTCCTTCTATTCCAGCTGTTTTCAAGTACCCAACGAAAGGGATAGTCAGCTCTACATTTGATGTTCGTTGGGGGGAAATGCATTACGGAGTAGATTTCACAGCTCCAGGTGAAGTTCCAATCCTGGCAGCAACAAGCGGAAAAGTAATAAAATCCTACTACTCTAATTCCTATGGAAATGTTGTGTTTATTGCTCATACGATAGATGGGAAATTATATACAACCGTTTATGCACATTTGAAGGATCGTACAGTACAAGCGGGTGATCGGGTTAAAACCGGACAAATGATAGGACACATGGGGAATACAGGACATTCAACCGGGCAACATCTTCATTTTGAATTACATAACGGCGAGTGGAATTTTGAAAAAACAAATGCAGTGAATCCCATACCTTATCTAGTTCAGTAAAGTATTGTACCAAGTATTTGTAAAGAGAACCACTACGGATTTATTTCCGGGTGGTTCTTATAATCTATATAGATTATAAGAATGAATGGCTTTTTATTCGTGCAATCATCCTGCCCATCACTACATCACTTAATAATCCAATTATAAATATAATATTAAAACAAATTAATATAAATTTACAATAATTTCATAGGAATAACTTCCGCATCAAAAGGTGCAGCATGCAGAAGAATTTGAATTGAATGGAGAAGACGTACAGCGCCATGCTTCCTTATTGAAAGCTTTACAACCGTGGCACATACGCAAATATAATAACTGGATAAAAAATGTAGAGAATGGAAGAGGAAATACTCGCTATAGCGTTGCAACGCTTGCGAAGAAAACGGTGTTAATTCGTTCTTTCTTAAAACAACTACATGTATTTGAGTACATAGAAAAACCTCTGTATGAAGAACTGCAGCGTGCAAATGTAAATGAACAAGATCGACCGAATCGTGATTTATCCTATGATGAAGTGATGAAAATATTAAAGTTTTATAAAGAGAGAGGGTATTTAGTTAATTATACAATCCTGCTAGCTTTAGTGAGTACAGGTGCAAGGATTCAGGAATTGTGTACAGCCAGGGTAAAAGATCTACACTATGACGGGAAGTACTGGCTAAAAGTCACAGGAAAAGGGGATAAGGTACGGGAACTTTTCATTTCAGATCATTTATATCAGTGTATTTGTGAAATGAGAAGAAGAAGAGGGTTTCAAACAGTATTGGAACAAGGTGATGAGAGTCCTTTACTTGTAAATCAAAGAAGAGATTTTTATAAATCAAAAACGTTATCGAACCAGGTAACGGACATGATAAAGAAAACGAATTTAGAGTTCTTACAGCATCGTGAAAATCCAGTAACAGCACATACGTTTCGTCATGCTTTCGCAATTATGGCAGTAGAACAAGTAAATGCAGATTTATATCACTTAATGCAAACACTGGGGCATGAAAATATCCAAACAACAAAAATCTATTTAGAGAAATATATGAAACGGAAGAATAATGTGGGAACAAGTTTTGCGGATATGCTAGGTTGATAGAAACAGCCGATGTAAAGGTATAATTAGGTTCCTAAAATCCTTTTTTGTATATTTATGTAAACTATTTATCTGTCATGTGAAAAAACAGGCGCTCAAATTTCGATTTAACAGGTGTTATATTGTTAATCAATACAACAAAGGTACCACTCTCCACAAAACCCCATTTACGTGCTGTTAAGTACCTTATATGACACCCTTTCAAAAATCACGATCTAAAACAAAAATAATGTGATTTCTCTAATCATAGGAAAGTATGGTGTATGTTTCATTATAAGCACAATTTTGTTTTTCTGGCTTGAAATTTTTAGTTTAGATATTGAAGATATGAGCTATATTCTCTTTTATTTTATCTTTGCACCAGAACCATAAATAAAAATTTAAAAAACTACTTCAAATAAAATACAAGCTAATCTTACGCTTCATCTCCACACATATCCTTTTCCCCATACTGTTTGGAGAAACTGAGGTCCAGAGGGATTAGGTTCTATCTTTTGACGTAAGCGCCTTATATTTACACCTATTACTTTGGTTTTAACTACATAATTTACACCCCATATTTCATTTAAAAGCTCATCACGTGAAATTGGCTTGCCCTGATTTTCCATTAAGCACCGCAAAATAATATACTCTGTTGGGGTTAAATCAATTACCACTCCCTCCCTATATAATCTTTCTTGCTGAAGATTTAATCGAAATGGTTCCGAATGAATCGATTCCATATTTTCTTTGTTTCCTTTTACCCTTCTTAGTATTGCTTGTACACGTGCTGTTAATTCAATTGGACTAAATGGTTTTTCAATATAATCATCTGCTCCAATTGTTAAACCTTGTACCTTATCCCTATCTTGAACACGTGCCGATAACATAATAATACCAATTTTTTTATTGTTTTCTCGTACACTTTTACATACCTGAAAACCATCTATTCCAGGTAACTTCACATCAATTAATATAATATCAACATTGTGTTTACCTAAAAGTTCGAGAGCTGTTTCTTCTGTATCTGCTGCTAACACATTGAAACCAGCACGCTTCATATTTAATACAATAAAATTACGAATCGTTATTTCATCTTCTAATACTAAAATAGTCGTCATACATCGCTTCTCCTCTACTCATGATGATATTCAGCTATAGGTTTAATATAGGATTTGGGCTTTTGGTATTTTAATTGTTTTGGCACTGCATACCACATGTAAATTTGTTTGACTGCTGCTTCATAATTTTTCGCCTTTGGCCATACCTTTGCATCAAAGGTGTGAACTTCAAGCCACTTTTCGTCTGTATCAGTATAAAGAAAATGCTGAGTATTCTTGGAACCCGCTTGAATTGTAATTTCTCCAACTAGATTTTTAGGAATTGTAATAAAATATCCTTGCTCTATATTTACATATCTCTCTTCTATAGGCCGAAATTCAGTATTTCCCTTCCACTGTACATATTGTTCAAACAATGGGATTTCAGCATATGGATATTCTCCCCATCCTTTCGGACGAACAGAAGTGGAAAACTCAATTATTCCATCACCATTCAAATCTTGACTCTCTAACAAAAATTCATTCATAAATGGATTTGTTTCATCTGAAATGTTGACAAGTCCACTTATGAATGAAATAATGTGTCTAACTTTTTGGGGGCACTTCAATGCCCGGTCGTCTTTTCATTATATTTTTTTTCATGCAATTCTTTTAAAAGCTGTATCATTTCAGCTTGTTGTTTTATCTTCTTATGACCATTTCGATTAATCGCTGCAAGTTCACATGCAATTCCAATGGCAAAGAAAAACAATAAACTTTCTAACATATAAAATCCTCCAAATGTATTGTCTACTACACAGCTTGGCGTAACTGTTCCTCTTGTAAAACCTGTATATTCTTATTTTTTCTCTACGCTGACAATACAATAAACACATACAGTTGTATCACTTACAGTAACCATTAATATTCCGTCACAATCGAAAATTCCTAGTTAATTGAATTTGCATTATAACCAAATTTGAATTATTCGATTTTATCATGTATTTATCTTCTAGTCCGTATTTTTTTGACCCTATATTTTCTCTTCTTATTAAGTTGAGAAATATCTTTTAACAAAAAAACAATCGTAATGACAACCATTCCAAAATTAAATATAAGAGATGTTATAACAATTTCGTCAGTGGAAGGTAATAAGAAAGTGGATACAAGAAAAATAATCGTAATAAAAGAAATGCTTTGTCTCATTGGTAAGATAGAATGCCTTTTTCTTGTATTATGGTATGTCATAACGGTGCCAATAATTAATAATAAAGGAGCAGTGAAAAAGATTTCATAACATCTAACAGCACCTTTAACAACCCAAGGTAAAAATCGCATGGTTGAGGAACACATACATAGGTTGATTACTAAGGTAAATAATTGTATGAGGGATAACGTTATATTTAATTTTGCTTGTTTCATTTTATTCACCCCGTCATCATTGTTATATATGAGTGTGTTTATGTTGCTACAAAGGAAGTTTTATCAAAATCACTGTTCTCATCTCTTCTTTATTCACAACACTTACCGTGCTGTCATGTAGTTCAACAATTTCCTTAATATATATTTGCACCAGAACCTTTTAAGATACTAAAGCTGATAATTAATTTTCTTGCTTTTGCTCTTTTATTTTAATCTTCGCGTCTTTATAGAATCTTAGTTTTCCTTCATTATAATCTTTAGTATATTGATTGAATTTTTCTTTTTCTTTTAGTGTTTCTTTATTCAATGTATTGACAGCTTTAACTTTCTCACTAATCTCTTTTAGATTTGTTCCTTTTTCTTTTAACTTTTCATAAAGTTCTTTTTCAGTTATTAATGATTCTTTGCAGATTTTATCCATTTTTTGAAAAACTTCATAACGATTTTTGTAAACTTCTTCTACTTTTTTCGCTTGCTTTTGTAATTTTTTGTCCTCGATTTTATCTATATAATTATGAACCGATGTTGTTTCTTTTTGGGCTTTTTCTATTACATCTTTTTCACTTTTCAACACTTTTTCACGTTCATCTACATTTGTAACAGCCTGTTCTATTTTTGGTATTACTGCCTCGTTATGCTCTTTCCCTTCCTTTACAATTTGATCGTACAATTCCTGTCCTTTTGTTTCTAACTGCTCTAATTTTTTTGCATTATCAAATAAAGTTTTTTCTTGGTTTGCTGCGTTTTCAAAAGCAACATATAACTCTTCCTCGGGTTGTGCTCCCAAACATCCTCCAAGAAATCCAATTGATATAATTCCAATTAACGCCACTTTCCTGTAAGTCAATGTCAATTCCTCCTATGTTACATACGTTTATCATGCATAAAGTTCAATGGGAAATGATCTTCTTCATGATATGCTTCAAATTCATACCCTTTTTCTTTTAAACCTTTAATAATAGCAGGTACTGCAGCAACGGACTGCGGATGAATGTCATGCATCAAAATAACTTCTTTTGGATCTGTCGCACCAGCAAGTACATTTTGAACAATTTTCGCTTTCGCAGTATCAATTGGTATACTATTATATTCCCAATCTAATGAATCAATTGTCCAATCCCATACTCTAAGACCATCTTCTACAACTTTATTACGAAGTTCTTCATGTAATCCTGGCATGGAACCATATGGTGGACGTGTTAGTTTTGGGGCATGTCCAAGAATACTAGCAATTAGACCTTGATCCTCTTTCATTTCATCTACATATCCACCTTGAGTATACAGTTTCTTATAATCGTGCGTCATACTATGCATTCCAACATAATGCCCTTCCGCTTCTTCTCGTTTTACTAAATCAGGATAAGATTTTACATTTTGACCAATTAGAAAAAATGTTGCTTTTGCATCATTTTCCTTTAATATGTCTAGTAACTGTGCCGTATACTTTCCTGGACCGTCATCAAAAGTAAGATAAGCCACTTTTCTCTCTTGACCATTAAGGCGAACTGGTACTGCTTTCTTTATTTCGGTTTCGGGTTGAGTGCTTACTAGCTGCACCGGGTTTTCTTGCTTAGCTACAGCTGTAGCTGATGAAGTAATAGTTTGAAACATAAAGTAACCAATTGCAATTGCAACAATTGTAATTACTATGCGTTTTATATTGGTGATATTTCTCATGATAGAAGTCCTTTCCTCTTAAATCTTTATATACTAATATTTTTATAAAGTTTTTGTTTATTTTATTACAACCCCCAACAATAAATATTGGGAAGATTACAATGTACCCATTCTTCATAATAGCCCATTTAACTTCTGTTCTTGACGAGTAACTATTAATTTGATAAATAAGCTGGTTCACAAATGTCAACTGCTCTTTTTTAATTTCTGGATCTATTATAATGATTGCTGTTTGTCACATCTTTTGTATTAAAACTAATAATATGTTTCTTTTAACAGATGTGATATCGATTCCAGTTAGGTTTTTAATTGAAGTTTTTTGGTAATTCAAGAAGACTGGATAAACAGTTCATCCAATCTTCTTGAAAGAATATGGTAATGCAATTTCTTCATCCATAGCTTCTTAAAATATGCAGCTATAGGTCTAATTGCTTTGAACGAGTAATGCCTGCATTTCATAGTTTCATCGCTTTATCCAAAACGAGTCACAATCCTATTGTCTGTCTCTATTTATATGAAACTCTTTATAATTTCAACCCTATGTTAACAACTGTCATAACGTCTGTTTATTCCTTTATATGTTTCCCAAGTTATAAATAATTACAATAGATGTTATCTAATAAAATGTTAGCCAATAATATACGATAACATTCTTATTTCTTTGTCCATCGCTTTAATATATGAAAAAACACACAAATTTTATCCTTAATTAGAGTTTTATCCAAAAACTTTAATTACTTACAATTCTTTTTGCAAATGCTTCTTCTATGGAAACATACTTGTAGCCAAGTTCCTTTGCAACCACTTCACATGTAATTTCACCGTTCAACGTGTTTACTCCAAGTTTTAAAGCATCATTTTCAAATATTGCTGTTTGTACACCCTTGTTAGCAATTTGTAGTGCATAAGGAATTGTTACATTTGTTAAAGCGATAGTGGATGTTCTAGGAACTGCTCCTGGCATGTTCGCAACGGAATAGTGAAGCACTTCATATTTTTCAAATGTCGGATTATCATGTGTTGTTACATGGTCACATGTTTCCACAGCTCCACCTTGGTCGATCGCTACATCCACGATTACAGAGCCAGGCTTCATTCTTTGTACCATTTCTTCGGTGACAAGCTTAGGAGCTTTAGCACCAGGAATCAATACGGCACTAATTAAAAGATCTGCTTGTTTTACTGCCTCCGCGATGTTGAACGGATTAGACATCAATGTCTTGATTTGAGTACCGAAAATGTCATCTAGTTGTCGTAGACGGTCTGCATTTAAATCAATGATTGTTACGTCGGCGCCAAGACCAATGGCCATTTTCGCAGCGTTTGTACCGACGATACCTCCACCGATGATAGCAATTTTACCACGATTTACACCAGGTACTCCTGCAAGAAGAATACCTTGACCACCGTTTGACTTTTGTAGAAATTGTGCTCCTATTTGTACAGACATGCGTCCAGCTACCTCACTCATTGGTGTAAGAAGAGGGCGGGTATGGTTTACTTCTACTGTTTCGTATGCGATGGCGGTAACTCTTTTATCTTTAAGGGCCTGAGCTAAATTAGATTCGGCAGCTAAATGTAAGTATGTGAATAAAATTAAGTTTGGACGAAAGTGAATATATTCACTTTCGAGAGGCTCTTTTACTTTCATAATCATTTCTGACTGATTCCATACTTCGGCAGCACTTTCAACAATTTCAGCACCAGCATATACATAATCTACATTTCTAAAGCCACTACCAACACCCGCATTTGTTTCAACTAATACCTTATGGCCAGCTGTCACAAATGGAATAACTCCTGCAGGTGTAAGTGCGACACGATTTTCATTATTTTTTATTTCCTTTGGTACACCAATAATCATAAAATTTCCTCCCGTTACTTAATCTTTGAGCTACCATATTTTAAGTATAGAGTATTGAAAATGCCTTTTCATTGTGAGAAAAAACAAAAATACAGCATCCTTTTGTGGAAATCCACAAAAGGATGCTGTTACATAAATTTTTTCAACTTGAGATCCAAGTACAGAATCATTTTTTGATTTGGATCTTTCAAATCAATCTCACTAATTTCATAAATACGCTTAAGTCTATAGCTAAGTGTATTAGCATGAATATTCAATACCTTGGCTACCTCGCCAACATTGCTATCTTTATTTAAGTAGGTTTCCAACGTTTCAATAAGATTGCAATTATACTTTTGGTCATATTCATCTAGCTTTTGCAACGCCTGATTTTCATACTCTTCATCTTTTCTTTGCTCAAGTAGAAGATCGATCAATTGATAGATCCCTAAGTTTTGGTAGCTGTGAATATTAGTTGTGTCAGAAGGGAATTTTTCTTTTATGGATAAAACCGTTAGCGTTTCTTTGTAAGCTTTACTGATCTTTTGGTAATCACTATATACGCTGCTAAATGCTGGCTTGATAGATTTGATGCCATATCGCTTTTCCATATTGTGTACAAACGTTTCGATGAAATTGTTGATTTCATGAAAAGGGCGCTTCACATTATCCAATGAAGTAAGAAGGATCAATTGATTACGATCAATTGTATAAAGTAAAACTTTCAAGTGTTGACTTGTTTTTAACAAATAAGAAATTTGTTTTTCTTTTTCATTCGTAATTCCTTGCTCAAAACGGAATACAGACACAGTAAATAAGGATGCTGGAGTTATTTGGAGCAGGTAGAAATTTTCCATAATTTCTGTATTTACCTGCATATGATTAGTTAGCAGTTTCCAGAAAAACTCCTGTGATCGTTCTTCTTTTTGGTTTTTTCGGGCTTGAAGTTGCAACAGCTTACTTTTTACGACCTCCGCGTATTTTTTTAGCAAGAGACAATCTTGTTCAGTTAAAGATTTTTCAATTTCTAAAGCCCAAATGAATCCTAAAACGTCTTCTTTGTTCCAAATAGATATCGCGACTCTATCGCCGAGACCAATATCATCTCTTTTTTTTACACGAATAGGCTCCCGATTTTTTAATAAATCGGGAATAATTCCTTCTTTCCACAGGTTATTGATTACTTTTTCAGGTACGCGACGCCCCATAATAGTACCAATTCTCGCTGGGTCTGTCCTTTCATCATGGGTACTATATGCGAGAAGACGATGATTTACATCCTCAATAGTAATCGGACATTGCAAAGTCTCACTGACTATATCAGCAAATTCATCCAAACTATCAAAGGTAACTCTAAAAGAATCATTTTTCATATATGTCAAGGTTCCTCCATCCTAAGTTAATATAAATTTTCGTATTCACTGACTGTAAGAAAAATATCCTTTGTATAAATTAACAAAATGATAAAATAAATAACTGGCTACAGCAACGCTGTATTGGTCCCTACAGTGAAGTATCTTACATCAAAAATTAACAACTATACTTTAACCCCGTTCTAAATTTAGAACGGGGTTAAGTATTTGAAGTTTTAAAATCAAATAACTTTATTGTCACTTTACAGCTCGATATTTGCTACTTACCTCATGTATATAATCTTTCCATCCTGCTCAATTTGGACATCATTAGAAATAGATTGTAAATACTGTAGCATATTTTGTTTCTCCTGTCCTTGGATAGGAATGATTTGATTATTACGAATGATGTATGGATTAAATGACATTTGTTCATTTTCCCCTTTAAATTTCATTGTTAACACTCCTGTTTCTGCACTATGATTTTCACATAATCAGGAAACAAGAAATTCCCTAGAGAATATGCAACAGGAACCTTATTATAATATTCAAATCCCTTCACCAATGTAAGGAAAACCTATCTTTTCTACATGAGAAATCGTATCCATTAAACCACCTTACCAGTAATCTTTTGTATGTTTAGACACAAATTACCTTTTTGCTGTACGCTAAGAGACATTTGTTCAGAAAATCTTATGTTTATAAACAAAGGATAAAAACTCAATAATTTCACCCTTTTCTAGCTATAATCATGTTCATAAAGCATGTAAATAATTCAATGTTCAGTTAATCGGCTATTTTTATCCTTCTAATCGTTCTCCAAGAACGCTGTCATAGTAAGAATTTATAGTCCTTAGTGTACAATTTTCTCTGAATGATATAGTGACCTCTATTAATCACACTGAAAAATGACGCAGAATACATATTCTACGTCATTTCATCTAAGCACTTCAAAGAATAAGGGGATCTTACACTCACATTAAAACACTAAGTTTTTGAAAAGTAAATTACAGAATTTCATCTGTAACCTTTTGTAACCTTTCATAATCTTAATATAGAGAATAAATACGGTTTTGGTGCAAAGATTGCATTTATTTGAAAGAGGTATATAGATTCCTAATGGAATCTATTCTTATGCAGCCATTCCGAATAGTTGATGAATAAACTTCACTTCATTTTGGACAGACTTGTCCCGTAAAATAAGTTGGCCTTTTTTAATGATATGCATCGCTTCTATTCCTGAAAGAATAGATTTAGCTGTACGAAAAGATTTCAATCCTAGCATTGAACGAACTCTCTTTTTAATAAAACGATGATCTTGCTCTACAATGTTATTAAGGTATTTTACCTGCCTTATTTGGATGCCCACAGGCATCTTTTTCTCTGTCTTCAACTCTTCAATCGCTATAGGATAGGCCGGGTTTTTGTCCACTGTAATCACACGGGGCTTTGAAACATGAAAAGACTGCAAAGCTTTCTTGAAAAAACGCTTTGCAGCCCTATGATCTCTTGTTTTGCTTAAATGAAAATCAATTGTATATCCTTTTGAATCAACAGCACGATATAGGTACATACATTGACCTTTGACTTTCACATACGTCTCATCGACTCTCCAAGAATCATTGGTTGACTTAAGATGACGTCGTACTCGCTTATCTAATTCGGGACCATATTGATGAACCCATCGCATGATAGTTGTATGAGCCAGGGATAGCCCGCGTTCTTCCATCATTTCGACTAAATCACGAAAACTGAGGTTGTACCGTAGGTACCATCTCACGGTTAATAAAATAATATCCGGTTGATAATGTTTCCACTTGAATAGATTTTGCTTTTCCATACCAATCACATCCTTTTTTAGAGTAATAGTATCAGTATGTCCAAGTCTGAAAGACTTTTTTTAGATATTTTGAAGTTTTTGCACCAGAACCATATTTTTTAATTATCATTATGGTACGTGAAATTATATACATATATTTCTTCAATATTCGACCACTGAACAATATAGTATCTCTTAATTTATTAAACTCGTTTTCATTACTCCATAAATTAAGAAAAGCCTAAACCCTTGTGTACCAATGGATTTAAGCTTTTTATTTTGTAAGAATACACTTTGCAACAAGTTGCCATTAGGATAGTGTATCAGCAACTTGTAGCTATTACTATGAATGCTAGATTCCTCAAAATTATTCCATATTTTTTGATTTTCTTTATATTATTCTATGCTTTGTTTCAAATTATAATTCCATATTTATGAACAAAGGTTTAGTTTTATGGAATATTGTACAAGCTATAAGTACGATATTCTTTATTTAGGAGGGATTCCTTATGTTTGGTCTAGGAAAAAAAAGAACTCCATTTGGTGACTATTTGGATCGTAGAGGAATTAAACAACAGTGGTTAGTGCAAAAAACTGGATTAAGTAAATCATTAATAAGTGATTTAGCGAATAAAAAGGATCGTGTTCCCACTTTAACATCCGCAACTAAAATCATTAAAACACTAAGAAAATTTGATAACCGCATTGATTATCATGATTTTTGGGATATCAATATTTAAAATTCCTAGAATATGTGGTCCATCACGAACGTTCTCATAAACACATTTTGTTTTGCAGCATATTGTTCTAATTTGGATTGCCGATAGTCTGATAATGTGAAAAAGATAATTACTGGAACAATAGCATTCTGTCTTTTGTAGATATCTGTTATATGGCCATATAACTGTATTTTATGTTCGTTTGCCTTCATATGTTGCAATCGATCTATTTCAACGAAATGGGGAACATTATTTTCAAAATACGTTGCGTCAGGAATAATCTGATACCGTTGACCATTAATTGAAAACTCTATAGGTCTTTCTGTTTTCCATTCTGGAAATCCTAGCCACATCCAGCCTTCGTTTCTCATTAATATGTGTTGTAATTGACTGCTTTTCTTTACTTCCCTTGTAATTCCTAATAAATCACGCCCTTTTTTATTTAAATAATATACATGCTCACGAGCTATTTTAGTAATATGACAATACAGCGTCAGATCCTTTAATACACGATTTGCATTTCGAATACTTCCTAGGCAGTGGATGGCTTGCAATTGCCTCCTGGTTGCAAAATCTAACTTACTCAAAGTAGATAAAATCTCGATTTGTCTCGCTTTCTGTTTGAGCGTTTGATGCCTCATTTTGTTTCACCACCTTGTATTTCTTCAGTAACTTCCACATGTCTGTATCCTTTAAATAAGGTACCTGGATTTCCTCTGTACGATCTGTTTTAAACAATGCTCTTCCAGGAAGAGACGGCAAATCCTCGAGTCCTGATTCATCCAAAGCAACTTGTGAAGCGACCGTCGTTGGTAATCGAAAGCCTATTTTCGCATCAGCATTTTGTTTAATTTGTCTTGGCAATGTATCAGAGGTTGGATATTGCGTACAAAATATGAGCCGGAATCCTAAACCACCTCCGATTCTTGCGATTTCAGATAGCATCTCCTGACACATGAATAATACATCACGTTGTTTCTTAGGTAATCCTTGTGTCGGACAAAGATTTGCTCCTTCATCTACTATGATGAAGCAACGTTCTCTAATTGATGTGTCTATGATATTAGTAAAATAGGACTTCTTCATCATTTCAATCTGTTTTATCATCTTTTCACGTACTCTCCCCAACATCTCTAACGCCCGTTCCGGGTTTTCAGCTACTTCTACAACTTGGGATAGATCTTTATAAGGACTAAATTCTAGCCCTTCTTTCAGATCAACAATAAAAAATTTCACGTGTTGAGATTGTTGTAAAATTAAACTTGTCATCACATTTTTTAAGAATACTGTCTTTCCAAAACGAGTCATTCCACTTACACACATATGAGGTGTTTTCTCAAAGTCATGATATACATATTTATCTAACGCTTTCCCCACCATAACGCTCCATGTATGCTCTTTTAATAGATCCTCAGACCAATTCCACATTTCAGGTATTTGTTGGCTAAATACTCGAATATGAAGCTCTCTTTGGTGAAACGATATTTTAACAGGTTTATATAGGCCTTCTTCTAATACTTCAGCTAACTTTTGGATAAGTTGACTAGGTACACCAAGTGGTAACTTGTAAACATAATTCATACTTATATCATCTTTAATTTCTTTTATAAAACTGGGGTATTGTAATTCACCTTTATGTTGAACACATATCTTTGCAATTTCAAAAAACGTTGCAATTTTTTTCTTATCACTCATTCCGTTACTTTGATATAAATAAGCTACAGTTATAAAGGTTGCTGGGATTAATAAAAGTGACAACATTCCCTCCATACCTCCTTAAGGTAGTTGAGCCTGTACGGAAGCTTAGAAAAAGTGGTTTAAGATGCGCTATTATAATCACCTTCAACTACCAGATGTAATACTAAAGCAGAAACACATCTAGTATATCCATTAGAACGTACCAAACACTCCCAATCAACAAGCATTTAAGACCCGCACGTAGCAACCAACCTGGAAGATAAAGACCTTTCTTCTTCAGCAATTTTATTCCTAAAATTGAAGCTCCGGTCACGCCATATACAATCCCTAGCTCTCCAATGATTGTCATGTTTATCTCATCCTTTCGGTTTGATAGATAAATTCCCCTTCCGATCACTATAAAGTTGATAATCATCCAGTAGCTCATTCCATGACAATACATGTTCTTCGCCGTATAACTCCTCCTCAATTTTTTGACTTAAATAATAGTAACCTCGGTATTGTTGGTCCAGGTATACTTCGTGACGTAACATATGCTCTTGTATAGCGCATATGTTTTCTTCATTTTTATTATCTTTGTACATTTGATTCAATGTTCGAGAAGAATACAGATAAGGTGTACTATAAAGCATTTGATATTGACTCATATGTCTTCACCATCCATATAGATTTCTAGATACACTAAATACATATGATAATGATACGGATTTTCGAATTTGTCCAAAAAAAAATACGTCATTCCTATTTTGGAATGACATTCGACAAAAATCTTAAATTCTTTGAAACTGTGCTAATAACAAGAACCCCCCCCTTTTCTTCACGCCGTCGCAAGCAGAAAAAGAGTGGTTTTCGTAAAAATAAATGATAATTGATAGCCACCACCTGACGGTAGCAGTTATCAAAAGAGGAGCACATGTTGGTAGCATGTTACTCTCTTTTTTTATTGTATGATTTTTTTAATCAGATATATAACTGATTAAAAAATATTGTTTCCTAATTTATTCCTTTTATAAGTGGTTCGAAAGTAAAATCAAAAATTGTAACTTAATCTTTTCAGTTATTTTAGTAACAATGGAATTGAAGAGTAGTTAATAAAATCTAATATAAATATATATCTTATATATCTTAAAAATATAAAGATAAAACTTATATAGGACCGGCAAATGTATGTATATCCTTACTGTAACATACACTTTTAACATCTCATCACGTAAAAAATCATAAATGGTAGAATCTCACAACGGAAAAATAGGCAATATTATGATCTAAAGTCTACAAATAATCATAAATGGAATTTAGTATTCCTACATAAAAAATGAAACAAATTGATACATTGTTAAACATATTTATTCAATCGTAAAATTTCATGTGAATTCACTGAATCTCAACAATCTTATTGTATTTACCCACAAAAGATTCACATTATGTGTTAATTAATCAACATTATTAAGATTTAGCACATAACTCACATTAATATTGATGATTTTTGATAGATGAAGGCGTATAAGCTATATATATCAATGATAATTGCACAAAATTACTCACATTATGTGTTATTTATCTACTTATCCACGAAATTTAATTTTTTTCTTATGATTTCTTGTAGATATTTGAATGTATTTAGACAACTTATAACATGTTTTTATGAAAGTATGTGTGGAAATTGAGATAGGTATCACACTATTTTTGTATATGATTGCATAAAAAAAGACTCTATTATGAATAGAATCGAGTAAAGTTACTTATTGTGAAGAATGAGTAAAATTCTTCACAATAAACGTATCAACACGAATAGCCCTCTATCTTGAATTTTTTTCAAAAATAGAGAGCTGATTATGATTAATTCGTTTTCATTGCTGTCAGTACTTGCTCAGCTGTTGTTACTGGGATACCAGCGCGTATTAACTGTTCAAAGGCACGCATAAATGTAATTAAATTAAAGTTATCTGGTACTTCAATAACGCGAAGCTTTTCTTTCGGTAATCTATCTATCTTTTCAATGAACAATTCCCGAACATCACTAGGAATAGAGCGCTCTTTATGTCCTCTTGCCTTTAAGAGTTCACGTATTTCTATTTCTAAAGCCATATAAGCGTTTAGGTGTGTACCTTGTTCATAAGCGTACTTTCTAAACAACGTTTCTTCTTGATACTTTAGATAGTTGCGGTGATATGATTCCTCTGTAACAGGTACAGCAAATTTGTAGTTTAGTAACTCATACGTTTTGCGGAACAGCTTTTTGATGTTTCGCAGAGAGTACATAGAGAAATGTAATCCGAAATCAAATACAGCTTGTTCTTTTTGTTCTTTTGGAACATGTTGTGTAATCAGAGGATAAATACCCTCTTTAGCTGCGGTATCAAGAATTTGATATTGTGATGTTTGATTTAATAATTTTTTCAGTGTATATACTAATTTGCTTGGATATTCTTCATTACGATCTATCATGTCACGTAAGCTATGAATTACGCTTCGAATTTGTCGATGGCATGTATATTTAAGTACATGGATAAATTTGTTCATGTCTTGTGTAAATTCACCAATATTCATTTCTTGTAGTACGGATTCGATAAAACGAGCTTTACGAGCATAAGTAAGCTTTGGTGTGAATGGATCGCGATACTGTACTTCTCCTGTTTCTTTTGCACATAAGAAATCCGTATGTAAGGATAGATATAGAGTCGTATATCTTTTTTTATTCTTAACCCCTTTTTGTAATTTACAAATTTTGAATAGTGGAGTCCCTGTACATGGTAATGCAGTTGTTAATTCTGTCATAACTGCGCGGATTTGATGTGGATATTTTTTATGTAAAAAGCGGTACATCCCACCAAAATGAGTTTTATTCCCTTTTTCATCTTGTTTGTCTAGGGAACGTTTTAGTGTAGTTTCACTGTGCTGTTGCATAGCAATATCTATGAATAGCTTCTTAGATGCAACTGATAGCTCAAAGAAAGCTTTCGTAAATACCACCGGGCTAATATAAACATATGCATTCGCCTTTTCAGTTTCTTCATTCATAAAATGAGTTAATTTTATTGTATATCGGCCATCTAATTCATTTTCAATCGTAATAATGTTATGTATACTTAATTTCTTTAATGCAATATAGAATTGAGAATGCTGTATGTAAGCAAATTCTTCTTTATATAGTTTGTAATCTTCCCACATCATATGTATTGTTACATTTGGAATGACTCCATTCGTGTAACATTTTTTATGTAGATATAAGAAGACTTCCAAATCTGCGTTTGTAAGGCCATATAATTTATGCTTTCTTCCCATTGTTTCCGAAATAGCAGATAGTGTACGACGTGAAAAAGATGGTTTAGCCTGTGCTACGAAGCCATCCACATCGGCAATACGCTCCTCATATGTCATTTGATTAACAATATCCTCAAGGTATGTATCTTTAGAGCTGTAGTATTTCTCTTCGAAAGTTTCAACAAGTTTTTGCCAAGACTTCAGTGTTACTAAAACTGCATTTGTAGATTGTCCATTTAAACTACGTTGATTACGAATAATAAATGATTTTCCCATCTTTTTCACCTCCTACCTATAAATTCAGAAATAAATGCCAAAACACTATAAAATATACCAATTTTGATTATACCAAATCGAAATTTGCTGAAATGCGTCCCTTTAAGAGAAAAAACAAAAAGATGAAACGCCCTTTAATCCCTTGTGTATCAAGGGGTTTCAGACTTCTTGAAAATTTTTTTATGGACATGATATGGCTATGGATTTTCATATTGGTAGAAAAGAAGGGAAATAGCAAAAAAACCTTGTAAACATGATTAAATCAACAGTTATATCGATTTTCAAAAAAATAAAAGGGACATGATATGGCTATGGATTTTCATGTTTATAATTGTGAATTAAACAGATGAACCCTTTTAAACAGTGATATTAATGCGGTTTATCTGTAATTTTATAATTACAAAAGGAACATGAAGTGGCTAGGAGAGTTTTCATGTTTGGGTAAAAAAGGGGACATCATACAGCTATGGATTTTCATGTTGCATAAATACATGAAAATAGGGTTATAAACATGTAAAGCCTTAATATAAAAAGGTTTAAGGGGGTTTTCATCTAAAAAAAAGGGACATCATATAGCTATAAATTTTCATAACTAATAGTATAGGTTTAGTAGAAAGGCTTATATATCAAGCTTTAAACACTTTTAGAAAAAAATTTCGAGTTAGTAAAAAGAGTTACATAATATCATTTTTGTTTCATGTTTTGATGGAAAGGGGAATGATATGGCTATAAATTTTCATTTTGATGAATTTGGGGTGTTCGAAGTAACATTAATATTCTAATCCTTACATTTTTTTACTTTCACTTCTCTTTTAACGAACTTCAGCCAGAATTCTCCTTCCTCTAAGCGCAGCGTAGGTGGGAGATGAATGGCCCGCCCTAACAAAAGTACTTCTGAGTGGTAAAGCATCGTAAAATTTGTTTATAATAGAGTTATTAGAACGAACATTCGGAGGTGACGACATAATGAAATTGAACTACAGGTTTGAAATCTATCCTACAATAGAACAACAACATACACTAGAGAGATGGATTTCCATTTGTCGTCAGCAATATAACTCCGCTTTGCTAGATAAACAACGATATTATAAACAAAACAAAAAAGACTTAACACGGTATGAATTACAAAATCAGCAAAAACTTGATAAAAAGATATATCATTTCTTAAAAGAGGTTCCTTCGCAACCTTTTCAGGAAGTGTTTGCGCGCTTGGAAAAAGCCTATAAAAAGTTCTTTAAAAAGGATGCTGGCTATCCAAAAATGAAAAGTTTTAAAGAATATCGTTCTATTACTCTTACTCAATTTGGTATGTTCAAATATAAAAAGAAGGATGGTTCCTTGGGGACAAGCCGTCGTATGTGTTCTCTCACAAAAGGCGGTAAACTTCTTATCTCGAAATTAGGGGTCATTGATATCAAATGGCACCGTAAATTAGATGGCCGCGTTAAACAAGTTGTCATAAAACATCAAGGAAACCGTTGGTTTGCGACTTTTTGTGTTGAAAAACACGTAAACCAAGATTCTATTTGTGATGCAAATAAAACAACTGGTATTGATGTAGGTATCAAAAAATTTGCGGTTCTATCTAATGGAGAAGAAGTTCAGAATCCTACGTTTTTACGCAAAGAAGAGCGTAAATTAAAACGTGCGCAACGTAAACATTCAAAAATGAAAAAAGGTTCGAAGAACTGGTGCAAGCAAGTAGACAAATTACAACAAATTCATACGAAGATAGCGAATCAACGTAAGGATTTCTTGCACAAACTAAGCTTCCGATTAACCAACAGCTATGGTGTAATTTGTATAGAAGACCTAAAAATCAAAAATATGGTACGTAACCGTCACCTAGCAAAATCCATCCACGATGCAGGTTGGGGGATGTTCCGTACATTCCTCTCCTACAAGGCAAAACGAAATGGTGGATGTTTGGTAATGGTAAAACCGCACTACACGTCACAAAAATGTTCGAATTGCGGGGAAACAGTTAAGAAATCACTTTCTGTTCGTACGCACGTATGCAAACAATGTGGTACTGTACTGGATCGTGACCACAATGCAGCGATTAACATTGAAAAAGCCGGCTTAACGCAAATTGCGTATCAGCCAACATATTAAATGTACATAACATCTATATAACTGTAGGGCAAGGTCTTGTCCGAACAGTATAATCTACGCCTGTGGAGAGCGTGTAAGACCGAATCTCGTAAGAGATAGGCAA
Organism: Bacillus sp. SIMBA_074; assembly: GCF_046534555.1. Classification (NCBI taxonomy): domain Bacteria; kingdom Bacillati; phylum Bacillota; class Bacilli; order Caryophanales; family Bacillaceae; genus Bacillus; species Bacillus sp. SIMBA_074. Next base: position 44,125 of record NZ_JAWRYM010000032.1, read on the forward strand.
TGCTTGTAGAATCAGGAAGCCCCCACTTCAAGCGGTGATAATCGGTAAGTGGTGGGTAGTTCACAGCTACTGTAACTATGTTTTTAAGGTGAAATTAGAGCGAGGTGAATAAAATGTCGAAAATATAAGAATCTTTTGTTTTTTTGTTGATTTATGCTATTTTTAATGTTAAACTCATAATAACAAAGAAAGAGTAAACGAAAACCCTTAGCGAATAAATTATCAGAATTTTCATTCTTTTTATCGGTTTACTCCATGTGATTTACACGTTTGTGTATTGCTTTTCCACTCTTTCTTTGTTTTTTATAACAGTTGGAACTTCTATTTTAAAAATTATTGTTGTTTAGGGGGGATAGCTAATAGTTTGGACATTTAATGAAGAGTTTTTATTACAATGGAGTGGATCCAGAAAGAGGTGAAAAATAAGAAATTTGGATGTTAGTTTTTTAATTTTAGAAAAGGAAGAATAAAAATATAGTGGACATACAATTACAATAAAGGAATGCAGTATAGATCAGTATACTTGCATTCCTTTGCTATGAAAATGTATGGTGTTTGTTTAAGAAGGATAAGATATTGTGAACTACTCGCCACTTAGCTAAGCTTGAAGTGGGAGCTTCTCAGTTCCACGACGAAAGTAACCTTTCGTCTCCCTGAGCGTTACTTCGGGGTGTTCCACCCCTAGATGTCCAACGCTTGGATGCTCTTTTGGTACGGTTGATATTTTACGCAGGAACCGAATGGCTTGGTTTTCGCACTCTATTTTCTTCCTGCAACCTCATATATCAAGTTATCAAAGAACTTCATATAGCTAGTTTATCAAACGTTTTTGGCTATGCCAAACCGAAATTCATCTCCCACCTACCGTTGGGCTATCGCCCTTCACACGCTTGAGGAAGGAGAATTCTTTCGGTAAATTCGATAAATTATGCTTTGTATCGGCATTGAAATCCAATTATCTATATATAACGTATAATAGTTTTTATGTTTATAAATAATATTACTAAAAATCTAATAGAAAAAGAGCTAATGGATGAAAGATAGGTTATTGTATAAGTACTTGTATAATTGCTATTTGGATTTTACAAATCGATTCAGTCTTGTATAATCAGTTACAGAGTGTGCTATAAGTATGCAAACTAGAGCCCCTAACATGTTAAGGGTGAAATGAAAGAATTGAATATTCTGACTTTATTTCTAGTTTTATAAAAAGGAACATCATATAGCTAATTATTTTCAAGTTAAGATCAATAATAACTAAATGTATATAAGGAGCCGAATTTAAATGGAAGACGTTCTACAATTGTTTAGAGACGCACTATCAATAACTGAACAACTGTATAAACAAGATGAGCAATTGTGGCATAAATGGGTTTCCTATTATGTTGATGTTGAAGCAGATAATAGTAAAATTGTGACTTCAGAATACCTTTCTCCATCATTTTCAATGCTTGTACAGTGGTTAGAGCAACAACAAAGAAAAGGTGTTTCTCCTCTAGATATATTTAAAAATATAGATGCTTACAGATTAATTATTCATGAGACCATAGGTGTCTTTATTGAACAAGAGTTTCGTAAAAATCAGACAGCTAGTACTATAGTGCATACAGCAACAAGTGAATCAGATGCGAACATATTGAATGAAAACTATGTAGAAGTAAATAACTCCGCGGTCTATTATAAGTTAAGAGATGGAATAGCTAAAAATCAATTTGAGGAAGATGAAAACACACGGTTAAAATCTTATCCTATTGAAACAAAGGATAGTAATGGAGTGGCACAGCTTTCCTCTCATAAAGATGAAGATCTAAAGTTAACGAACATTGAAGAGACAGCAAGATGGAATACATTAGTAGATGGTGTAATGAGTAATATGGATGATCTAACTGCAGATTGTTTAGATACCATCACGATTCAATGGTTGAATGAAGCAAAATCGCCTGATGAATTTATTGATTTTTCATATGAACAAGTTTTAGAAATGTGCAGTGTTTCAAAGGCTAAGGCAAATGGTGTCGAATATTATAGGGTAGAAGATAAAATTAAAGTTGCGAAGCGGATTGCGGCCCTAGCGAGTATTTTTATATATCTAAATGATGACAATGAAGTAGTCGTATTAAATGATCGCGCTGAAACAGGTAAGCATTATGAAGTAAAACGCGAGGTAATTAAAAGACTATTTGTATTAGATTCCGTAGTTCTATGGAGAGATAAAAACACAAACGAATACATGGGGATAGAATCGTGTCGAATCAAACCGGGAAGTTTCTTATCCGGATATCTATATGGATCTAATAGTACTACAGCATTATTATCAAAAAAGGCACTTGAATATAATAGTTATAGACACAAATATCATAAAAGATTAATTCGATATTTGACATGGCAATGGAGAATACGTCAAATGTTTTCTAGCTTACAAAGACCTTATTCTATAGGTGGAGATAAAGGTTTGTTAGCAGTTATGGGTATAAATCAAAAACAAAAACCTAACCGTATCCGCGAACAATTAGAAAATGTTCTTAGTGATTTAGAAAAAGAAGAAGTAATTTCTCATTGGGAATATCATAATGCTTTAGAAGAAGAAAAACTGACAAAGAAGAATTGGTTTAAAAATTATTATTCACAGTTAGGAATAGTAATATTGCCACCCAAAGAACTAATTAGTTCAATGGAAAACTTAGCGAAAAAGAAAACAATTGATACAATAGATGAGGAAAGTCATCCAGTAAAAATTGTAGAAAAACCATTAGATACGAATGAAAATGAACAACTTATCAGGGAGAAAATAGAGTTTATTCATATGAAGAAGAATATAACTATGCGAGAACTATCAATAGAGATAGGTATATCACAGCCTACTCTTTCTAGATTTTATAATAAAAAAACAAAGCGTCTCTCTAGTACGGCGAGAAGCAAATTAAACCAATGGTATAAAAGACAAATCATCATCGATAAAATGTAAGTTAAAGCTAAAAATTAGTATTAAAAAGAGTCCTATTTCTAGGACTCTTTTTTTTAGAGTATTTATATACTAATTGCCAAATAAACTTGCTGTATCAAGATCCTCATATTCATCATTCAAAGTTTTTGTTTCAGATTTAGAAACGTCTTCTTTTTTTACATCTTCATTATCGGATTGCTCTTCAGAAGTCTCAATTTCTTCATTAGGAGATTTTCTCTCATTATGGATGCTTGGGTCTTCATTTTTGATAATGAGATTTGAATCATTCAATAGGAACCGTTTAACCTCATTTAAAAAATCTTTATCTTGAAGTAAGATTTCTCTTTGCATTTGTTGTTGAATCTTATAATCACCAACATCTTGTAAGCCATGTTTATCAATAAAGTAACAGACAAGTTTATATAATGAATCTGCTATATTCCCTTGAGATTCAAACCATTTAAAGAATTCCTCGTTCTCAATTTTTTTGAGATTCCAAAAGAAAGATTCTCTTTTCTTGTCAGACATATTATCTCACCTTTTTTCGAGTAAGAATTTTCTTAATTACTTGCATCCCTCTAGCATTCATATCTACAGCATATTTTTCTGGAATCCATAATAAGTACATACCCACTCGCTCACAGTACTCTAATAATTGTTCATATAATTCATCTTTAAAAGTAACACTTCCCCCACCATATACACATAAAATTTCAGCTTCACTAGCTGTGTTACTTACATATTTTTCACTTGTATCTTCTAAGATAAGTTCAGCCTGTTCCACTTTTGTGATATTAAAGTACCCAGTTGCTTCTTCATGATATTTATGGTCTGGATCTTGAAGGATTTGTGAAAATTGTTGGCGTTTAATGTTTGTTCCACGCTCTTGGTTTAATAGCTTAACAGCTTCTTCTGTAGCGTGCCCAACTCCACGTCTTTCTCCACTACAAGCATCAATTACTGGATTTACGCCAACTGTGTATATATACTCAGTTGTTCCATCTCCAATGTCACTATGCAAGATTTTTTTGTTCTTAAAGAATGATTTTTTTACAGTCTCTACCTCAAGTTTGTCTTTATATAGTTTAATGAAATCACTAAACATATCTTCTTCGCCTTCAAGGATTGCATATAAAGGAGGAACACCTTCTTGAGTAATGTTTGCACTGTTAAATGCTAAGCTGACCGTTACTTGTTCTTCCCCTACATAAACAACTACAACATGATTTGAATTAGTAAAACGTTGCTCTAGGTGCTTAGCATTTACAGGTGTCCATTGGCTTGCTGGAATAGCTGAAATAAGATCAACAGTCACATTAATTGATTGTGGTAGTTGTTCAGTTCTTTCCCACTCAAGCTGAACTGATTTATTTGCAATTAGTCCTAGCATATTAATTAGAGGTAAATCATCATTATATTTTTGGCCTACTTTAATGTTCATGTTTTTTGGGTTCTTCCCTGTTAGCATCGCTCGATTACCAATAAAATACATCCCGGATCTTCTAATTGATTTACTAGCAATATTTACAAACATGTTGTCTACTAAATTGATTACATTTTTTTGTGTGTTTGTTTCAGTTACATTGGGCATTGAGTAAACGCTTTGATATACGTTTTTCATTTTTATGTATTCACCATTGATGTAACCTTTAAAAGAATCGTTTCCAATATCACCTTCAATGTCTATATGAAGATTCTTCCCTTTTAAATCTGTCATTATACATCACCTCTATAATTTTTATTTCTTATTTATATTTATTAACTATATTATAACTTAAAATCAGAATAAAATCAAGAGTCCAGAAGGGGTTGATATCAATAAAATATAAAATAAATATATTTTTGATATATTTTAAATATTAATGGGGTTAATGTTATTTCGTGTGTTAGGAATGGAATCCGATAAATATAAAATAAATATGTAATAGATATTTATTTTATATTTCGTTTCGGCGTATTGGATAGATTTTCTTTTTTTAAGTTAATAGTACGTTTGGTACTTCATTTGTATAGGTCCTGGAGAAGTTTTCTATATTCGTTGATAGGATTCCTTTAATATATTTTTAGAGATTAAGGTTAGACTTAAAAGTTTAAATTGTAATATTCTTAAGAGAATTTGATGTTTTAGAGGGTGTATCCGAATCCCCTAATAGCACAAACGTTATCGAAGTGTTATTTTAGTGTTTAACATTACGTGAACGCTATCCGTTTTTGTAGCGATTATCCTTTTAATATCAACGTTTATAAGTTTTTTTGAGGGGGATGCGAATGATACAAACGAGCTGTTCATTCTATAATTTTAATGAATAAACATGCTTTAAGGAACATCCCAAGAATCAATCTGTAAATTAATATATCTATAACGACATATCAATGAAACCTGGATAATATAGATCTGTGCTATAGCGACACATAAATTAGTTGCTGGTATTAAAATTGCATTATTATGTCTAAATCGTATCGTTATATAAGGCTAAGATATCTTTGCTTCGGTTGTATAATGTAATTTTGTTATGATATGTTTTTAAGTTTGAAGTGGGAGATTCCTACGATTAAGAGACGAATAGCTTCGTTTCTAAGATTTAGGTCCTGCGTTAACACCTTTATCGTGAGATGGGCTACAAGAAGAGCAATCCCACTCACGAAGTTTTAGATTTTTAACGTCCTTATTTTGGTAACCACAACTTGCTTCCCGTATCAGTTTGCCTTTTTAGTTGAGTGAGCTCTGCAGAGCAAGAATTATAAGTTAATCCTTTTCCTGTTTCATTGTAGGTGTCATTCCATAGAGCGAGTAAACTAATTTAGGGCGTTTTGCTTTCTTTGATCCATGTATATAATGCGAGTTCACAGTTTACATAATAAAGTTTGGTATTGCTCTCTAGGTCTAGAGTAATAATGAAAGCATCGATTAGAGTGAGTATTTTGTATATGATCCAGCTCAATTATTTAAGTTGAAATTCATTTTTTGCAAATAAAGTAGTTGGATTTGAAAGTTTAATACTTTCAAGAGGATTTGATGTTTTAGAGAATGTATCTGAATTCTCTACCGTATAAACGTTATCGAAGTGTTATTTTAGTGTTTAACATTACGTGAACGCTGTCCGTTTTTGTAGCGACTATCCTTTTAATATCAACGTTTATGAGTTTTTTGAGAGAAATGCGACTGATACTAAAATAGTTTATAAAGTTTGATAAAAGATGTACAAGCTGATGATCAAGAAGGCTTTGTTTGTTAAATTTAGGGGGACATTATTTTGACCTTGTAGTTTTATTTAAATGATACACATGAGTTTATCATTCTATATTTGTAATAAATAAGCATAATTTAAGGAACATCCCGAGAATTAATCTACAAATTAATATAGTTATGACGGCATATCAATGACGTCTGGATAAGATAGATCTGAGCTATAACTACATATATTAGTTGCTAATATTAAAGCTGGAGCATTATATATAATGTTAAAAGATTCATTGCAACATATACTGAACGCTATAATAACGATCAGTACTTAATCATAACCAAATTTAAATATAGTAAATTCTCTTCAACATATCTTAGCTCTTTGTAAAACTAGTGTTACAAAGAGCTATTTTAATAATAAAATATAGAAGATAATCTTTTAATTATTAAATAAATAATTTCATTACAACAAGATTGAGAACATATAGTATGAGCGCTTGTAAAGCGTTAATTTAACGCTTTACAAAACGTGAACGCTATGCGTTCATAAGCTATTAAATCCATTACCATAAGGTGTTAAGATATCCTTGCTTTGGTTGTATAATGTAAATTTATTAATAGCGTTCATAAAGCTCAATGATTTAGCGATAATGAAAGCTTTAATTAGTAACATTATTGTATGCCAATCGAATGCCGCACTCTATATGGAAGACACGACCTGTTAAAAATATTAAAGAAGACTTGCAAAAACATGGAGCTTCCGATGAAGCTTTATTAAAATTTTGGGGAATCATAGAACCTAGTCAATCTTCCCCAAAAATCGATAAAAGAATTTGCTGATTTCTGCAAAGTATGATGAATATGTTGATAGTAACGATACTGAAGATATTTGGAGTTTACAGGAAAGGTAAAAGAGATATGTATATAGCTGTGATCATGCTGGAATTTCCTTAAAACGAAATAAAATTGCAACCGATACTTCAAATTTCATACAAGATCGAATTAAAATTTGAGTTGAGGAACAACTATATAGAATTTAAGTATATACACACTGGGATTTAGCATGAACGCTAGGCGTTCATGGCGCGTTCGGATTTTTGATATCAAGGGATTAAGATGTTTTTGATTCGTTTAAATTTAGAAAAGTATATTGGATAAGGATGATAAAAGACAGGAATTCTTGAGGTTTTTTCAATTAATAATATTATAAATTAAATCGCTTTACCTTCTCTTCAATGTACAAAGGCGGTATGTATGAAGCTAAGTAAAAATGTATAGCTATATGAACGTTTGATGAGTGTTAGTTTGATGTATATTATAAAAAAATGTTTTAATTTCAAAGTTAAATGGCTATAAAAAAAAGATATAAGAGGAACTCCTTTTGAAAAATGTACACTCAGCATTGTGAAGATGAGTAAAAAAAAAGCGGTAATTTCCGCTTTTTTTTACTAATTCGGATATGTATTTGATAGAAAATGCATATCCGAATTAGTTTCGATTGAACAAACGTTGAATGAACGTTTTCTTAGTGTTATCTTGTTGTTCCTGTTGCTCTTGGCGATCTTCATTTAACAATTGAATTGTTTTATCCAGTTTTTCTTGTAGTAACTGAATTTGTAAATCTTTTTCTTCCTTTTCTGAGCGTTCCTGTAATAGTAAATTAATAATATCTTGGTTTTGTTGTACAATTTTTTCTTGTTGGTTAAACATATAGGAAAACTTATCTTGAATTATTGAAATATCCGTTTCTGAACGTTTCTGAAGTGTTACTTCAGTATCAGGTTCTTCTTGAACGCTATCCGTTTTTTCGGTGTTTTCTCCGACTATATCCATGCTTCGTGTAGCGGCCTCTTCTAATTTCCAGTTTTGATTTAGGTATTCCTTCATTTGTTTTAAAATATCTATATCATTTTCATAATAAATTCGTTGGTTACGTTCATTTCTTTCAAATATGTACTCCATTTTTTCTAGTTCAATTGACCATCTACGAAGTGTATTAGTATTAATATCTAGTTGCTTTGCTACTTCTTGTGCAAAATATCCATATTCCAAATTTCACACCTCCATTATTTGTGTGTTAGATATTCTTTCTTTATTAGGAGGATCATTCCTCTAAAAATAGAAATCTTTATAGGGCTACAAGGTAAGGTTTTTTATTACTTTCAAAAGGTATCCTGTGTAGATACTTGTGTATTAGATTTGTCTATGTATCTAGTATTGAGGTAATTAAATTATAAACGCTATCCGTTTTCATAACGTTCACCTTTGAAAATAAGTGAATATTTATTAGATAATACAATAATTAAAGAATTACTTGAAATTTTATTATTAGAAGTTTGTTTCCAATATAAGAATTTTACTAGATATATGTGCAAGAATCAAAGCTTTCATTAATAGAATTAGTATCTAGTTAATATTCTTTTAATTTAAAATACATGAAAAGTTAATAAGGAAATCTATTTGAACGCTATCCGTTTACGTAGCGTTTTACTAGTGAATAATAATTCTCGATTTAAAGGTACGTATTATTTAAATCTTGAATAATTATTTTGAGTTTCTTATATAAAACAATTATAAGTCCTTTATTGAGGGTCAAAAGGGATAATTCTAGATATTACTAGTAATATTCCTGGCTCCTAAAACGGCTTAATCTTCGCCAAAAATGGCTTATGGGGGTGTCTTAGAATTTTACAAAATCTGCAGGGCATTAGAGGTGTTTAGTCTTAGATCGAAATGATTTTACAAATCCCTATTTAGGAGTTCACATTTATTAGTATGGACGATCTTTTCAGAATGCATTCAATTGCTAATGATATTAGAAGTGGGGGAGGGGAGTATATTAATGTGCTTAATTTGAAACAAATAGAATTTCATCAGATTTTAGGGAAGCCAATAATAGGCATCTGCATAATTATTTATATGTTTTGCAAGTTTAATCGGATTCCCTAAAATTAGACAATACAGAGAGATTTTCAGAATGCTATATTAAATAAATCTTGTTTTAATAAGTATAACCAATAAAAACATTAGAATAAATTATGATGCCTTTAAACATACTCTGACAAGCTATTCGAGATTTTCTCTTAGTAAATTTCAAAATTAATTTGATAGTAAATGGCGAATTATCCAGAAATAAATTACCGTTAATCTTATATGTAAATTGCCTGGAACTTCATAAAAAGATTCTATAAAATGATTTGTACTTTGAAGTTTCTTGTGTCGAAAAATAAAAGTGTATGATCTTTTATAAGAGGATATGACAAATAGCCTTGCTATATTTGATATTTTTAAGCAAGGCTACATACTAGTATGATTTTTTAAATTTAATTATTTTCTTCTAAGAAATTATAGAAAACAAATTCTCCTTTTTTATTTATCCCATGTAGAGAGTTCTTTTCTATTGCGTTATGATTTCTTCGTTCCCAATTTTGTTTAGATCTTTGTCCAAACATTTTTATAAAATGTGCGGGATTGCTATTTTGAGCTTCATTGTATTGGAACCATTGCACACATTCTTCAAAATCCCATCTAGCATAGCGGTTGATATAAGGTGGCATCCTTAAAGCAATTGTGTATGCATCCTTTTCACTAAGGTGATTTAGTTCTTGACTTAAAATGTAGTAATAAGCCTTTCTCTGATCCTCACTTAGATAGTCGTCTAAATCTTGTAATCTGTTATTCTTTTCTTTTAATTCACAATACGTATTTGATTTTGCTTGTTTGTTTGCGCTGAAAATATCTACAGAATTAGACGAGACTTGTATATCATTCTTTATATCTTCGTGATTGGCTACAACAGTCTTCTTAAAGAGCTTTTTACTTAGAAATTCAGTGAAAGTAGAGCATACATCAATTGCTACAGCCCATTTTATCTTGAAGTATTCAATAATTTTTAAATAGTTGTTATGTATGGTTAAAATGTAAATGGAAGGGGCAATCTTACCGTGTCTTCGCACTCTAATTTGTTGGCATACTCCCAGATCTTGCAGCCATGTTAACACGTAGTTAATGACAGGTTTTGAAATACCTGATTTTTTGCTGATATGATCTTGCCTTACTTGGGAATATCCTTCTTGTACTAGGTACGATAAAACTGTTTCTAAAGCTTCATATTTTCTTTTGGTAAGGTAATCTTTTGTGGTAACACCTTCGCATTCTAGGACAATACTATCAATATAAGTAGTAACTTTCTTAATTGATTGATTAATAGCCCCAGTTTTCTTTGATAAGTGATTGATGTGGGGACTTAGTTCCGCTTTTGCTCGACTAAGTAAAAAGTTGTGTAACAACACAGAAAAAACCTCCTAATTTTCCCACCACAAATAAACAGGAAAACAGGGGTTTTATATTCACATCGTATGCACTTTATGGTATAATTTTAATATCAAGTATGATATTAAAGAAAAAACACATGTATTTATAATGTGAATTTAAAACCCTATCCAGAGGAGTTTTTAATTAGTTCGAAGTTTGCCGACCTAGACTAATTAAAAACCGTGCGGTGGGGTTTTATTTTTTTTTATAAATTTAATGTTACTAGCATTAATTAAACCGTTTTTAATATGGGTAATTTATAAACTATTTTACACATAGTTTTTTGAAATATCAACTAAGAATAGGTTAAAAGTTGGATAAGAAAGCGTATTTATTAACTGAAAATTCTGATATCTATATAGAAATATTGAAAAATGTATATTGGAACGAAAGTTTCACTGATTTCTGTTAAGATGTATTTACAGAATATTCTATACGTATAGACCTTTTTATACGTTAGCATTTCAAGAGGATGTGAGAGTATATCATGATTCTAGAAAGAATCCATAAAGACTTAAATGATAAAGGTATTACTAATAGACAGCTTGCAGCAATATTTGATACCAGCCATTCTAAAATAAATGATTCATTTACTAGAAAAAGAGAGTTTGATTTTTATATTTTTACTGAAATATTGAATATGTTATACCCACATGATTATAATTTTAGGAAGATGGAAGTACTGAAATATTGTGAGGAAGCAAAGCGCAAAGTGAATTTGAGAGTTGCTTTTGAATATTTAGACATGTGTGGAGAATTAGATGTATTACAGTATTTAATTGATAAGGAAAAAGGGTCTAACAATATACTAAATCGTAAATTTGCAAATGCTTATGAATTACTTTATTTAAGAAATGCTGGAAACATGAATACGCAAACTTTTTTTAAAATAGTAAAAAGGAAAATGGAACAAAGAAAGAGTACAGATGATATCAGCAAAATCCCAATGGATTTTTCACTAATCTATGCTTTTTTTGATTATCGAAATTATAATTTGGTAAGTGAATATACAAATGATTTATTATCACAAATTAGAAAATTAAAAAATCCATTTTTACGTTCTTCTTACGAATTACGCACTATGGAATTGCTTGCTACAAGTTTTCATAGGAATAACGAGTTAGAAAAGGCAAGAGAATTATGTACTGAAATGATTGCTAAACAGGGGAGAGTAGCTTTAATACCCAAAGCAACAGCATATTGTATCATGGGTGAGACATATATACTAAGCGATTATGAATTATCCAAGTACTACTTGGATAAAGGGCTGCAACTTATGATATCCCCAAATAACAAAAAGATGCTTAAGAAAAAACAAATGATACAAACTACACTAGATTTTCTTAACATACATTTTGAAAAGAATTTAGATGATATTGAACCAAAAAACCCGGCAGAACTTGCATATTTGTATGTCAAAAGAGAGCTGAATCAACAAGCAGATAAACTTATTGAAGAAATTAAAAGAAAAAATAATTTCCTGACACCGCTACAAGTGTTCATCCAGGCTCTTGCAAGAGAAGATATGAATTTAATGAGAGAAGCATTATTGGCATTTGAGAGAAATAACGACTTGTTCTATGCAGAACTTCCTAAAAATGTACTAAAATTGAAGTAGGAGTGGTACAAGTGAAAAATTGGACAAGGAAAACATATTTACAAATTACAATAACGGCATTAACAATGCTCCCCATGCAAGGGAGTATTGCTAAAGTTATTCAATATATGATGGTAGATCCTGGTGGCGGCGCCGGATGATAGGCTTTTTAAAAAATGACACTACAAAAAATTGTAGTGTCATTTGTCATTTAAGGAGTGGAACATTTGTTGGTAATTTGTAATGTTTCGTTCCACTAATGCGTAAAAATAGGGATTCATAAAATAAAATCCATCTTAAAGGAGAGTGCTTATTTGATGAAAAAGAAAAATATATGTAAACAAGTTGATTATGATTTCTTGGTATCAGTGTTGTCACAAACAAGCGATTACGTTGAACTACATAGTAAATTAAAAACGTATATACGACAAAATAAAAACTCAAAATCTAGTCTAACAAAAAGAGCAAATTAAACGGTGGGGGATTTATTTCTTTGTTTTTTTTACTTTGTACCCGAGAAATTCTATGTATCCTAATAATCCTTTTTCTATTTCTTGACGCTCATCTTCGGAGACTGAATTAAGGTCTTCATATAATTCTTTTGCTAATCTACTTATTTCATTTTTATTAGAATCATCGTCATTTCCAACTAAATAGTCAACTGATACACCAAAAAAGCGTGAGATTTTTACTAGCATTTCATAATTTGGCTCAGCTCCTGAATTTTCCCAATTGGAAATTGTTGTTTGTGCAATCCCCAATGTTTTTCCAAGGGCGGTAGCGCTCATATTTTTTTTGTTTCTTAATTCTCTTAATCTTTGTCCAAACATGATTTCCAACTCCTTTTAACTGTTTATGTGTTATTATTTAAAAAAACTAACATTATCGATGTTGACTTTAGTCTTAAAGACGAATAAACTGTAAATAAGGGGGTGAGATATTTGACAGTTCTAAGAGAAATTCGTGAGTTAAAGGGTTATACAATTAAAGAAGTTTCAAAGGGTTCAGAAATTCCTACAAGTACTTTATACGATGTAGAATCAGGGAGAAAAGGTTTGATTTTTAGCAGAGCAAAAAGTATTGCAGATTTTTTTGAAGAACCAATTGAGAATCTTTTTTTTGCAACTTACTATCGGGCAAAGGTGGAATAAACTACTTTCCCAAAAAATATTTATACATTTATATTGTAAATGAACCGCGTAGAAAAGGTACAATTTTATTGTTATTTTTTGAGCTTTTAAAACAGAAATTTCTGATTACTATTGTTTCAAGCTCATATGAAAAATATTTGTATCAGATGAATATCAAATTAACAGAAACCCATACTTTTGAAATTAAAGAAGCTGTTCAAATTTTAACCACATAAACTAGAAATACCACAACCACAGTTACTAGAACAACCAAAAGTAACCGAACAACCCGTAACCCCACAAATAAAGCAACCACAACTAGAACAAACACCAAATAAAAGTAGAAGGTAACCTTCCAACAACAGGCGATAAGGCCGAAAATCCATACATAAAATGGATTGATTTTATATGTGTTGCACATGGCTTAATTGGAGCCGTATTTGCAGCAAGAAACCGAGAGAAAGTTTAATTGTGAAAGGATTAATTGTAAATTGAGACAAGAGAATATGAAGAAATACGAAACTTATTTCAGTGGAATAGATGATAATCCGCTTAGTTTTTCTATTGGATTTCGGAATGCATGTATATTCGTACTTCCCATTTGGTTAGTTGTTTTTTGGATAGGGAGCAAAATATAAGACACCGCGAGACATGAAGTGCCAGAAGTATACGTCTGTAAAGCGAAAAAATTAGGGAAACTTGGGGAAGACGTTGTGCGGCGCAAGAGTACCTAAATGCTAGAAGAATTAATGCAAGTAGATTCAATCGCTCAAACCGTAATTAAACCAATAAATCAAAATGATTAATGAAGAGAATCTGCTACAAAATTATTGGTAGGAAGTATTAAATTCGTTTAAAAATAAGCATTCAGCTTATCTTATATTTCATGAGTTAGGTCATTATTCAAAAGAAACAAGGGATGCGATAACTATCAGATTGTTATACATTTTGGAAAAACATCAACGTGAAAAGAGAGGGGAACAAAAAGCGTATTTTTGGTTTCAATACTAGTCATAAGCGGAAAATGAAATAGGAAGGAGTGCAACGCATGTTAGGCGTAGCTAAGAAGTATACAAAGGTGATTAGAGCGTTGAAAGAACTGAATGAAGGGGAAAAGGTTGCAGGTGTGATAAAAGCTCGTTTCGGGGTGTATAAATCGGTCATAGAAGGTGTGAAAGAAACAACCGATGATTTTATTTTCATTTTTGATCCGAAAGGCATCTTTTTTGAAGATACACATCATGAGAAACAAAAACAAGGATATCACATCATCAAACATGATTTACTAACTGGTTATGAAACGCTTGAAATGGATGTAAAACAAAAATCAGTTGTGTATATCAGTATAGAAACGGAAATAAGTACGTATCAAGAGAGAGGAGAAGCATTATCTAAATTTCTTCAGTATCTAACAGAATGCAAGAATATAAGACCAATTCACCTGGTATTTCATCAATATGATTTGTACCCGATCCCTCATATGGAGCAGTTTTTACAAGACAGCGCAACATACCACATTCATCATTCAATCGTAGTTGAATCTCAATCCGCATTACAGCACATATACGGAAAAGAGGCAGCACAACGCATTATCACTTCGTACAACACAACAATCCTAGCATGATATCAAGCACTCGTTCACTATTTTATCCTATCTAGATGGCTAGAAAACTATACAAGGGAGAAGTGTTTTTCTCCCTTCTTTATCAAAAATAGGAGGCGTTCATATGGGAAAAGAACAAAGGCTCACATTCTATGATATTGCCGCATCACAAGCTCATAGTGTCAAAACTTTTGATGGAAAAACATACGAACTGAAAGGCACCATCGCAATTGAAAATAACACAGGAAGCATTGAAAATGTAGCTCAAATTTATTATCAAGTGCGTTCTGTCAGAGACGAACATCAAAACTTGATCGCAAAAAGGAAACATAAACAAGCGGAACTAGTAGCCGTAAAACAAAAGTGTAAATAAAAAAAGCGATTTTGAAGTGTGCTGAGAACATAGCACAAAGTAATTTGCTCTTTGACAATTTAGATATATATTGCGTATATCTTCCTTTCAGTAATGATGTAGAAGGATGATATACGGCTTTCAATATATATGCGTGCCTCCCTTGAAACGGTCACTAGAGGGGTTAGGTATACGATTATCGTTAGAAGAGTGCGTACGTAAAACTCATATCTGTGACCATTGGAAATGCATTGTATCAAAAATCTGTTTGCGCTAGTGATCGTGAGGAATATCCCATTTTGACATTCTAAAGAAGCGATAAACCATACAAACAGTAGATACATAAGGTTCTACGTTCATGCCAAAATACGTAGTGCGGTATTGGGCATATAGAAGCTAGGTCGGGGTTAGTTTCTATACGCATACCAATACAGGGTTCGTCATTCCAGCCATAAATGATATTTCCATTTTCTATCCCACTTTCCTTTAAATGTTATAAAATAAAGACAGATGTTGAAGTTTAAACGTGTCTCATCACACTTCAAAATCGCTTATGAAAATATGACATAGGGAGGAACATGTATGAGTCGTAAAGGGTGGATCATTTCCGCTGTAGTTGGACTGTTAATTGCAATTGGTATTGGTTCAACATTTGTCTTTAGTTCGGGAAAAGGGGAAGTAATGGAACTTAGTCCGTTAGAAATGAAGAAGTTCATGAGTGAGGATGGAACAGGTTTTGTTATGCTAACGTCTAACATGAGGCATAGTGAAGATTGGATCTTCCTTGTAAAAAAAATAGCTGAAAAAGAAAAGATTGAAGTAAAAGGTTTAGATGAAAATCGTGACGATATTCCAAGTACAAGTAACCCTCATGATTGGGGATTATCACAAAGAAGGGATACTCTTGCATATTATGAAAAAGGTAAGGTGAAAAAAGAGATTAAATTTACAATTGATAAACTTTCAGAACTTGAAAAAGAAGTTACCTATTTTGTTCAAAATTGCAAAGAACAATATCAGAAGTAATCACATAATCATTGAAAGGTGGTGATATAGTGGCGATTACACAGAGAGAATTAAAAAAAGAAAAAGATATGGTAGCAAACCTATTAAGAGCCAATGGTCAGGATTATAACCATTGGCTTCATTTACATCATCAGAAATACATTGAAGAAAATCAAGATTTAGTAATGAAAGCTCTACAAGCCTATAAGGCAACATCAACAGAAGTAAAAGAAGACAGCAAGTCAAATGAGCCAAGTCAGCTTAGTAACGTATAAGCATCTAAAAATGAAAAGGGAGTGAATGTATATGTCAATGTTGGAAACAGTAGCTCAAATGTTAGTGTTAGGTGATGCGATGGACGGTCTAATTAATACGGGTACTTCATTTATTACATGGATGCAAAGAGGAGCAATAGTTAGTACAGCAATTGTTTTCTGTTTTGGCGCTTATCTATTAATATGGGGCGGCGAACGAGGAAGACATAAATGTGTTTGGTGGTTTATTGGTGGGGCAGTCGGACTTGTTATCGTAATGGGATGCCAATACTTAGCAGAAAGCGTAAATAGCAATGTGAAATTTGGTCAAATCTTATTCCCGTTTTTCTGGATGAAATAGTGAAAAAATATAATTAAGGCAATGAGGGAGCTATGCAAAGGGTATGGCTTTTTTTGTTGCCTTTTTTCATGGAATTTAAAGTAAATGTGAGAAAGGAGAAGCCATGTTTGTCATTTTTAAGAGTAATAATGGAACAGAAATTGAGTCAGGTAAGCAATATTCGTTTCATGAGGCTTATACCTTAACCAAACGTTTAGAACGTGTGTATAGAGAAATTGGGCGACAAGAGCATATTGATTTTGATTTGTTAGATGGTCATGCTAATGAAATTTATAACGGTACGTTATCAATTGGTTCGAGATATGCAGATCATATTTTTGATCACATTTCTAAAAAAATGAATGTGATGCAATTAGATCCGGAACAAGAGGAACAAAAGAAGGAACTGTTAGAAACGTTAGAAAGGGAAATCAATGATTCTCCTTTTCATGAAGAATATGAATATCAAGAAGAATTACCAGTAAGAAAGGAAGAATCCTCTTATAGTTCAACGGATGAAATAGAGCCACAAGTAAAGCCTGAAAAGGAAAATAGAAAAGGGTTCAAGATTATTGCGAGTGTCATAGGAAGCGTGGTGTTAATTGGAGCTGGTGCCATATTTGCCTTTAAGCTATTCTCTTCCGAACCAGTTTCGAGTGCAAATGCTGGTTCTGAACAATATGTAGTAAAAGGATTACAACAGGCAGCCATTCAACAATATGGAGAAGCCGTTAAATACTTCGATAAGGTCAATTACACAGAATTAGATAAAGATAGTCAGAAGGCAGTTTTATTTACTTATTTATTAAACGGAAAGGCAAATAAGGTATTACAATATGAGCCGAAATTTGCAGAAAGTGTGGTTGCTTATTTTATTGGGATAGACAACATGAATAAAATCAATGAAATTGATGTCAAAAATGATGTAATCGACTTTGAAAAGGCAGCGCTTAATAAGAAATATGAGGAGGTAATCAAACTTAAGGGGAAAGTCAATATGGATGGTAGACGTGAAAAGCTCATTGTTGAAGCTTTTGTACATCTAAAAAAATATGAAGATTGTTATTCTTTTGCCAAAACACAAGGAAATAAAAACGTAATGAAAGAGGTCAAAGAATTAGAGAAACGAGATATTCAGCAATCTACGATAAGTGAAGAGGAAAAGAAAGCTAAGATTGAAAAGATTGATAAAGATCTACAGAACATCTAAGGGGGAGAGAATAACATGCCTGTAAATTATGAGAATCTGTACAAAAAAATGGGAATTGTTTTTCTTGGTGGTTCATTGATATTGAGTACGACAGGGTGCAGTTGGTTTGGAAGTAAGGAATCATCAAAAAGTAAATCAGCTATTACAAAAAAGGTAGATAAGAATAAGCCGGAGGAAAAGAAAGAAAATCTGAACAAACAAGATTTCGAAGCAATTACAGAGAATGCAATTCAAAGTAAGGATAATGAAGTTGCTTATGTACTCGAAGAGTTGGATAAATCAAAAATTAATTTTAAAGAAAAATCTATTGTAAGTAATCTTCAAAATGGGGATGACACCACTTCTCGTGTTCTAGCACTCTTTGATAAAGAAACGACAGATAAATCAATTCAAGATACAGCAAAAGATAATGTGATTGCAGCTATTACAGATAATAAGCCACAAGTCACCGTGAATGGAGATCATTTTGCATTCGGCGATCAGAATATTGATTCTTCAGTAGCGAGTATAGGAGATATTCTTCCACCAGAGAAGAAACCAGATGCAATTGTGAACCCACCAATTATAACGGAGGGTGAGAATGGTAATACGGAAAATACAGGGATAGAAAAACCAAAACCACCAATAGAGCCGGAAAAACCAACAAATCCAGAGAAACCGACAGAACCGGAAAAACCAACAGAACCGGAAAAACCAACAGATCCAGAAAAGCCAACAGATCCAGGTAAACCAACAGAACCAGAGAAGCCAACAGAACCAGAGAAGCCAACAGAACCAGAGAAGCCAACAGAACCAGAGAAGCCAACAGAACCAGAGAAGCCAACAGAACCAGAGAAGCCGACAGAACCAGAGAAACCAACAGAACCAGAGAAACCAACAGATCCGGGTAAGCCAACAGAACCAGAGAAGCCGACAGAACCAGAGAAACCAACAGAACCAGAGAAACCAAAAGAACCAGAGAAACCAACAGAACCAGAGAAACCAACAGAACCAGAGAAACCAACAGAAC
>NZ_JAWRYM010001389.1:0-228 GCF_046534555.1 Bacillus sp. SIMBA_074
CCCAAACCTATTACCCAATCCATGAAATTTATAAACCATTGATTTTAAAGATATTTGTTCAGAATGAAATGCAAAAATGCGCACGAAGTTATGATAAGAATCGTCATAATTTGAATATGACTGTATGCCTGTCCAGCTTTTAGGAATTGCAACATTTGAGTTATATGGATGAAAACTTCCAGGTTAAAATATCTGCTTTCTGACTATTCCGCAAACAACTTGTTAACT
>NZ_JAWRYM010001390.1:0-228 GCF_046534555.1 Bacillus sp. SIMBA_074
GGCCGGTCCTGGCTGCTCGCATCGAACCGGCGAAGCGTCGTCTACGCCTGGGCTCCGCTGGTCCTCGTCGAGCTGCTCGTGACGAGCGTGTTCGAGAGCTCGATCCTGGTCGAGTCCGGGTGGATGCTGCTCATCATCTGCACGGTCAAGGCGTCGCAGGGGATGAGCTGGAGGCTGCGGCTGCCGCACCGCGACACGGCCTGAGCCGCGACCGGGGCGCGCGCGGTC
>NZ_JAWRYM010001391.1:0-228 GCF_046534555.1 Bacillus sp. SIMBA_074
GCCGCCCTCTCCGCGCACCTGCAGCGACACCCCGGCTTCGTCGCCCAGGCGCGCGCACGAGTCCGGGTCGACCGCATCAACCCGGCGTTCGCCATGATCACCGGGATTGCCGCCGATGGCGCCCTCGGCTCGCTCGGCGACCTGCTCGACGACGGCGATCCCACCTTCGGCCCTTCCCTGCAGGCCTTCATCGCCGGCGAACCGTTCTTCGAGGGCGAGACCGAGGTC
>NZ_JAWRYM010001392.1:0-228 GCF_046534555.1 Bacillus sp. SIMBA_074
CACTACGTTCAGGGCATCAAGAACCAGCCCTTGTCTGCCTCCATTAAGGACGCGCTGTTCCAGGGCCAGCCTCCGAAGAGCCGGGCTTACTTTGAACAGCTATGGTCAAAACACGTCACGCCGACCGAACAAGACCGGCTTCTCGTCGGCTTGCTGGATAGGCGCCGGTTTCTGGAATTTCTCCGGTTATTCATCCTGTTCGACCGCAAAGTAGGCAAGATCGCGGCC
>NZ_JAWRYM010001393.1:0-228 GCF_046534555.1 Bacillus sp. SIMBA_074
GGTTAACCTTTGTCACCCAATCCGGTAAGGTCAACTACTGGCAAACCTTCTGGCAGGCATCTATCAGCACATTACAACAGGATATCAAAGCACTGGATTTAAGCAGCTATGACCTGGTGCTGACCGACTTTGAACCCATCACGGCACATGCCGCCCGGTTACAACAAAAACGCAGTATCGCTTTTGGTCATCAGTATGCATTTTTACATCAAATTCCGATGGAACATG
>NZ_JAWRYM010001394.1:0-228 GCF_046534555.1 Bacillus sp. SIMBA_074
GTCCAGGTCTATCCGACCGCCCCGCCCGGCTCGGTCGAGATCGCCCAGATCGAGGCGACCAGCGCGGTCGGTTTCGGTACCCAGGGCCAGACCGACGCGGCGCTCAAGCGCCTCAAGGAGGAGGCCGCCAAGCTCGGCGCCAACGGCGTGGTGGTGATGGGCGTGGGTTCCGGCGGCGCGCCGGCGGCGGTCTCGGTCGGCGCCGGCAGCTGGGGTTCGAGCGTCGGC
>NZ_JAWRYM010001395.1:0-228 GCF_046534555.1 Bacillus sp. SIMBA_074
GCGCGTCGTCGTCCGGCTCGGGGAGGGTGTCGAGCCAGGTCTCGCAAGCGTCGATGGCGCCCCGGGCATCGTCCGCGACCATCGCCTCCCTGACCGCGGCCGTCATCGTGCCGGTTCCCACCGCCGGGAGTCGATCGAGAGGCAGGACATCCGGCACGGTTCGGGGGGAAGCGCCGGCCCAGTCGCGGGCGGTGCGCGGGGGGAGCAGGACGCCGAAGGCCCATCCGG
>NZ_JAWRYM010001396.1:0-228 GCF_046534555.1 Bacillus sp. SIMBA_074
GAGATTGGTGGAACTGTTGGCGATATCGAGAGCTTGCCAGTACTCGAAGCAATCCGTCAAATCAAGAGCGACATCGGCCGTGAGAACGTTATGTACATTCACGTGACCTTGGTTCCTTACATCAAGGCTGCAGGTGAAATGAAAACAAAACCAACTCAGCACAGCGTGAAGGAATTGCGCAGCCTGGGTATCCAACCAACCGTCATCGTTACACGTACAGAACAACCT
>NZ_JAWRYM010001397.1:0-228 GCF_046534555.1 Bacillus sp. SIMBA_074
CATTTTTAAATAAGGTCCCACTTCGTTTTGGAATAAGAAGTAATGAAGAACATTATCATGTTCCTCTGCTTGTTGCTCCGGGAGGATATAGCACCTACCGTGGAAGCTAATAAATCAGTAAGAGAGTTGGAGGGTTCAATTTGGCACATGAGCGTACAGGTGTAGTGACTTTAGGCGGGAATCCAGTGACCTTGATTGGTCCTGAACTAAGAGTAGGGGATATGGCCC
>NZ_JAWRYM010001398.1:0-224 GCF_046534555.1 Bacillus sp. SIMBA_074
GGACGATCTTTCGCATTATCGTCTTTCCACGTTTTCGTTCCTTCTACTTTTGTTTGACCAACTTTAGTATTCGTGATTTCATAACCATGTACTTCTGTTTGATATCCGTCTACTGCTTGTTCTTTCACTTCATACTTATATGCCTTGCCTTCGGCATCGTATGCCGCTAAATCTTTGAATTCATACTTCCAACCTTTTTCCGCTGTTACTTCTTGCGTTGCGAT
>NZ_JAWRYM010001399.1:0-224 GCF_046534555.1 Bacillus sp. SIMBA_074
CCGGTAGCACCAGTAGCGCCCGTGTTACCTCTAGGTCCGGTAGCACCAGTAGCGCCCGTGTTACCTCTAGGTCCGGTCGCACCAGTCACGCCCGTGTTACCTCTAGGTCCAGTCGCACCGGTAGCACCTGTGTTACCTCTAGGTCCGGTAGCACCGGTAGCACCTGTGTTACCTCTAGGTCCGGTAGCACCAGTAGCGCCCGTGTTACCTCTAGGTCCGGTAGC
>NZ_JAWRYM010001400.1:0-222 GCF_046534555.1 Bacillus sp. SIMBA_074
TGACATGTGGAGCTGACGAATACTAATAGATCGAGGACTTAACCATATAATATGAAGCAATGTTATCTAGTTTTGAAAGAATATAAAAAACTTGTTGACTTTAAATGTCGAATAAGTTATGATAATTCTTGTCTTAAATGAATACAGTCTGGTAATGATGGCAGAGAGGTCACACCCGTTCCCATACCGAACACGGAAGTTAAGCTCTCTAGCGCCGATGGT
>NZ_JAWRYM010001401.1:0-217 GCF_046534555.1 Bacillus sp. SIMBA_074
TGACATGTGGAGCTGACGAATACTAATAGATCGAGGACTTAACCATATAATATGAAGCTAATGTTATCTAGTTTTGAGAGAATATAAAAAACTTATTGACTTTAAATGTCGAATAAGTTATGATGATTCTTGTCTTAAATGAATATAGTCTGGTAATGATGGCAGAGAGGTCACACCCGTTCCCATACCGAACACGGAAGTTAAGCTCTCTAGCGCC
>NZ_JAWRYM010001402.1:0-215 GCF_046534555.1 Bacillus sp. SIMBA_074
ATGGCTGGGCTAGCTGGATTCGAACCAGCGCATGACGGAGTCAAAGTCCGTTGCCTTACCGCTTGGCTATAGCCCATTAATATTTACTAGTATGGTTATCTTTTCAAAAAAATAAACCCTCTCAGGTTATTTTAAAGAAAATGGTGGAGGGGGGCAGATTCGAACTGCCGAACCCAAAGGAGCGGATTTACAGTCCGCCGCGTTTAGCCACTTCG
>NZ_JAWRYM010001403.1:0-209 GCF_046534555.1 Bacillus sp. SIMBA_074
ATTCGAACCCCCGCGCGACTCTCGCCGCCTGTCGGTTTTCAAGACCGATCCCTTCAGCCGAACTTGGGTATACCTCCATGAAGGAAAAATTAATATCTTATTCATTTTTATATGTAACTAAACCACTTTTTAAAAAAATGGAGGAGGTAGAGGGATTCGAACCCCCGCGCGACTCTCGCCGCCTGTCGGTTTTCAAGACCGATCCCTTC
>NZ_JAWRYM010001404.1:0-209 GCF_046534555.1 Bacillus sp. SIMBA_074
GCACCAGTAGCGCCCGTGTTACCTCTAGGTCCGGTAGCACCGGTAGCGCCTGTGTTACCTCTAGGTCCGGTAGCACCGGTAGCACCTGTGTTACCTCTAGGTCCGGTAGCACCAGTCACGCCCGTGTTACCTCTAGGTCCGGTAGCACCAGTAGCGCCCGTGTTACCTCTAGGTCCGGTAGCACCAGTAGCGCCCGTGTTACCTCTAGG
>NZ_JAWRYM010001405.1:0-205 GCF_046534555.1 Bacillus sp. SIMBA_074
GAATATAGTCTGGTAATGATGGCAGAGAGGTCACACCCGTTCCCATACCGAACACGGAAGTTAAGCTCTCTAGCGCCAATGGTAGTTGGGACCTTGTCCCTGCAAGAGTAGGACGTTGCCAGGCAAAATGGAGGATTAGCTCAGCTGGGAGAGCACCTGCCTTACAAGCAGGGGGTCGGCGGTTCGATCCCGTCATCCTCCACCA
>NZ_JAWRYM010001406.1:0-203 GCF_046534555.1 Bacillus sp. SIMBA_074
GAGCTGACGAATACTAATAGATCGAGGACTTAACCATATAATATGAAGCTAATGTTATCTAGTTTTGAAGGAATATATATTTAAAATTCCTTTGGACATTCTCAAAAGAATGTGTATAATGATAAAAGTCTGGTAATGATGGCAGAGAGGTCACACCCGTTCCCATACCGAACACGGAAGTTAAGCTCTCTAGCGCCGATGGT
>NZ_JAWRYM010001407.1:0-200 GCF_046534555.1 Bacillus sp. SIMBA_074
AACACAGGCGCTACCGGTGCTACCGGACCTAGAGGTAACACGGGCGCTACTGGTGCTACCGGACCTAGAGGTAACACGGGCGCTACCGGTGCTACCGGACCTAGAGGTAACACAGGTGCTACCGGTGCTACCGGACCTAGAGGTAACACGGGCGCTACTGGTGCTACCGGACCTAGAGGTAACACAGGTGCTACCGGTGC
>NZ_JAWRYM010000189.1:0-360 GCF_046534555.1 Bacillus sp. SIMBA_074
AGGAATAAAGGATACGGTGAATTCTTCCCGCACAGGCTCGGCCACGGACTTGGGATCAGCGTCCATGAATACCCATCCTTGACCGAAACGAATACCCTTGAACTTCAATCCGGAATGGTTTATACCATCGAACCGGGTATATATGTTCCAAATGTTGCAGGCGTCAGGATTGAAGATGATCTATTAATCACCGATACCGGCTGTGAGGTTTTGACCAAATATCCGAAGAGCCTGCAAATCATAAAATGATCATGCATTGATCGTTTAATGTAACGAAACCCGGATACCCCCGCCCTCATTAAGGCGGGGGTAACTATTAATCTAATTTCATTTCAACTAATCGGTCCGCAGTTCAAATTT
>NZ_JAWRYM010000190.1:0-358 GCF_046534555.1 Bacillus sp. SIMBA_074
GGTGCTCTCGACTCGCACACGTCGTCCGAGGTCATGGATGCCCTGCTGTGGTCGACCACCGCCCAGGGCCGGACCCTCGTCGTGGTCACCCATGACCCCGAGGTGGCCAGTCGCTGCACCCGCACGGTCGCCGTCCGCGACGGACGAATCGTCTCTTCGGCGGTGGCCGCGTGAACCGGCACGTCCTCGCTCTGCTGCTGCGCCCCGCGCCAGAGCAGAACAGCGTGCTCGCCCTTCCCGTCGTGGCGTTCGGCGTGGTGACCACACTGGTGCTGACCGTGATCGGAGGCGCCCAGTCATTCTGGGGCTGGACGGACCCTGAGGCCCCCATCTATCAGGCGCTCGCCGCCATCGCGCT
>NZ_JAWRYM010000191.1:0-357 GCF_046534555.1 Bacillus sp. SIMBA_074
CGGGTGGAGGCCAAACAGTGAACGGATTTTTCGACATTCTCGACAACGGGCTTGGCGCGTGGGTAGAGCTAGAAAAGGTCAAGGCAGGCGCGGCGAACGGTGCCTATGGGCAAAGCGCTACCCGCGATGCCGTGACCAGCAACGGCCAACCCATTGTTGATACAAGCTACTTGCCCCAATTCACGGCGGGGCTAAATCAGGGCAAGCCTAGTGCATGGCTGATCGTGGGCGGCTTAGCCGTTGCGGCCTACCTGATTCTGAAATAAGGGTGGATGGTAGCTCAACCACTATCGCGCATGATGCCCATGCCCATCAGCGGGGGCCATGCAGGGCCAAGCACAAGCGGGGAAGGCGGCT
>NZ_JAWRYM010000033.1:0-60092 GCF_046534555.1 Bacillus sp. SIMBA_074
TTCCGCAGTAGCTCAGTGGTAGAGCTATCGGCTGTTAACCGATCGGTCGTAGGTTCGAGTCCTACCTGCGGAGCCATGGCCCGTTGGTCAAGTGGTTAAGACACCGCCCTTTCACGGCGGTAACACGGGTTCGAATCCCGTACGGGTCATAAAAAAAGAGTCAGCATATTGCTGACTCTTTTTTATTATGTATAAGCCTCTTTTTATCACCTTATTTTCCTGAAATAAATAAAGGGATTTAGGAAAAGCTATGGTATGTAGTAAAAGGAGGAGATGAAAAATGACGCAAGTTAGAGAACTTATGAGTACTCATATCGTACATTGTACACCATTAGACAATGTATATGAGGCAGCTGTAAAAATGAAGGAAGAATCGGTTGGATTGATTCCTGTTATTGAAAATAAACAAGTTGTTGGGCTTGTTACTGATCGAGACTTAGTTGTTCGTGGGATTGCTGAAAAACATCCTGGATCTAATCAAATTACAAATGTAATGACAACAAACATTGTTTCAGTTTCTCCAGATGATTCTATTGAAAAAGCTACAGAATTAATGGCACAATATCAAATTAGACGGTTACCGGTTGTTGAGAGCGGTCAACTTGTTGGGATGCTAGCACTAGGTGATTTAGCTATAAGAAAATCAGCAGATGATCAAGCAGGGTTTGCTTTAAGTGAAATCTCAGAGCATACGGAATAAACTATTTATAAAGATCAGATACATTATTCTAGTATATACGGATTAAACTAATATGTTAGCGTGATGTATCTGAGACATTATATAATAAGTATAGCGTCAATATGTTTGACATTTTTTTAAAATTTGTCATTCCTGATTTTTAATAAGAGAAAAAATGATATACTGAGAGATATAAGTATTATGATAGATTTTGAATATAACAATATTCATTGTTAATGATGTAATAATGAATTAATATTTCCTACATAGATAAAGTGAAACTTTAATTATTGGGGGGTGTCCATCCCAAAATAATTATTAGTTGAACCAATCGGGCTTTTATGGGCAGTTTTATCTCCTACCTAACTTCCTCACATTCGCAGAATTTTGAGGTGGGAGTCTTACTGCCCGCAAATAGCGGGATAAAAAGGGAAGGGGAATTATATGAGGGCTGTACAGGGCGATCCAAATTGGAATTTGGTTACAGATACATATATAGAACCAAATGATTTCGCTGAGTTATTTTCTTTGCTTGTACCTTGTCATCCAAAAGGTGAAGGGAAAGAGCGAACTATATTAGTATGGAAAGAAAAAGAATTTTATAAAGAAGAAAATTTAGCGCCATTTATCGTATATGGCATGAATAAAGTAAAGAATTTACCGCAGTTTCATAAAGATGAAATTCCAACTCTAGTACGTATTCTTCGTTTATGTCAAGAGATTGGTTGGTATGAAGAGGCAAATGCTTTTATGATAACCCAAGGGCTAGATGAATTTGTCCGAACTTCATTGGAGTATGAAACATGGGATCTTTTGACGAAAGCAGTTGCTTTAAACTATTTAATTATTAAATATCGTATTGGTGAATTAACAGCTGAGGATGTAGAAATTTGGGATCGAGTTAAATTTAATGAGAAATGTATAACAGATTGCAAACATCTATTATCTCATAAAGAAGTATTGGAATTTACATTCTTTTATATGTGTAAGCGAGCTAAGCTACTGTCAAAAGAGCAATTAAATAGTGATATGATGAGTCTGGCAATGTATTGTAATACTTTTGTGTATGATTTATATACACATGACTTATTACGAAAGTATCGTAAGTGTACAGACTTCCTATCATATTATGGACCTAGTCAAGCGGTGTTAGCTTGTCAAAGAGCTGTACTTTCACAAATTTCCGATCGATTAGACCCTTTAAAGACAACTCATGTAGATGATTATTTATATGTGATGAAAGAAATGATGGAGCATATGACGATAGGGGTAATGGATCGGTATGGTCATTTTATTGGAAAGCTACTATCATATGTACCATTTTTCGAAATGATCCAAGTTCCACAGCATGCATATTACTGTGAAGAATTACTGTATATTTGTAAGGGAATTGAATACAAAGAAGAAATACTACGCAATTATATATTTATACAATTACATGATTGTTTACCATCATTCTTTAAACTATTTCTTAAAAATAAGCGTTATGCAACGATTCATGATATTCTTTTCTATTGGTGCGACGATGAACAAAGAATGAGCTTAGAGAAAAAATATAATCTTAGTTTCATTTATGAAAAATATGCTTGTGGATAAACCATATTTTACATATTAAAAATTAATATAAATTAAAAAGGATCTCAAGTTTATGTGAGATCCTTTTTTTTTAGTAAAGTAAGGAGAAAGTAACTAAGATAAGAAATAACATTCCATAAAGGAGAAATTGTGCAGTATAACTTCCTTGTATACCAAAAAAAGTATTCATTTTTTCATATAAATTCAATGTATATTTCATTGGATTATCTTTGAAAGATTGGTACACAGTGTCTCCTCTTTCTAAGCTTCTTGTTCATGTTTTTGGTTATTAGGAATATGAACGTATCTAGCTATGAATAATAAAACACCTATAAAGAATACAGGAAGTACGGTAGATAAATAAAAACCATTACTAATTATATTTGTTATAAGAGCACTTAAAAGAAAAATTACATTATAAATATGGGCAATTTTTTGTTTTAGCCGCATTTGTAATGCTTCCATAATGATTTCTAAAGCAACAAAAGCAATAATAATAGATAAAAATACAGTGTTCGTATTATAAATGATTAAACAACAGATTAAACCTAAAAAGGCCAGGTATTCAATAAAGAGAGGTATATTGCGTGGCATATAATTTACCTAACTAAATATGGCAGTGGGTTTACTGCATTTGTTTTTTCAAAATTCCATTCCCCATTATGTAATTCAAAATGGAGATGTTGCCCGTATGAATGACCTGTGTTTCCCATATGACCTACTAATTGTCCAGTTTGTACTTGATCACCAGCTTGTACAGTGCGATCCTTCATATGAGCATAAACTGTTGTATATAATTTCCCATTTATTTGATGGGCGATGAACACGACATTGCCGTAGCTAGCCGAATAATAAGATTTCACAACCTTACCTGCAGCAGCAGCTTGAATAGAGACATTTCCTTGTGCTGCTATATCTATACCATAATGCATTTGCTCCCAGCGCATATCAAAAGTGGAGCTGATTTTCCCTTGAGTAGGGAATTTGAAAACTGCTGGAATTGATGCAGGTGGAGCTGTTTTAGCGTGTGCTTGATTTTGATTTTGCACTACATAGTGTTTTGCTACATATCCGTATCCTGTGCCAAAACGAATTTTATACCAAGTACCTACCGTTTCTACTACTTGTACTTGTGTACCATTTTGTAATGAGCCAAGTAGAGTGCCACTTGTGCTAGCATTACTACGTACATTTAATTTTGGTGTTGCAACAGTATACGAAGGAGAACCTTGTACTGTTACACCTTTTACTAGAGGTGTGGATCCATTAGATACAAATGTTTTTTGTACGTAACCAATTTGACCGTTATGTAATATTTTGTACCAATCTCCTTGTTCACCTTGAATGGTAATGAATTGACCATTTGGTAATATATCTAGAATAGAAGACTCTGTATTAGGTTCAGAACGAACGTTTAATGCGTTTGCATTTACGATATATTGAGACTTTGGTTGAACATTTTTTTTGAATAGAATTGCATCTTTTTTCATATAGCCTGTTTTGTTGTTAACAGATACTTTATACCAATCTTGAACTGTTTCAAGAATAGTAACCGGGCTATTAAATCGAATGGTATCAATTATTGCACTGTCTGTATGGCTATTTTGATGTAGTGCAACGTTGTCAATTTTTACATATCCAGTTTTTACTGTAGATGGTTGCTTAGCAGCCGCTGTTTGTATATCGGATTCTCCCATAGAAGGAAGTAAAGAAGCAATTGCGATAGTAGTTGCTGTTAAAGCTGTGGCTTTCATATTCATGTAATAAAGACCTCCTCTAGTTGTATAGTTGTAATTTTATTATAGTATAAAGATATAATATATTGGTCGTATTCACATAAATGTAATATGAAATCAATAAAAATAATGTCAGAAGAGAGATTCGTATATAAATATTGTATATATCATTTGTGAGGTCGCATTTATATTTGTTTAACATGTTAAGAATTAATTCTCAATTAAGAAAATTAAAACAGTTGATGATGTCTTATGGCGGTGTTATACTGACAGTGATAATTTTATAGTTTGCTAGGAGGGCTGGTGTTGCCAGCTGAGAGTAGGGCCGTAAGCCTTTGATCCTTTTTATTACCTGATCTAGATTATGCTAGCGTAGGGAAGCAATTCGGACATTAACAATGAGTCCCCGTTTCTTTGCGTATAGAAACGGGGCTTTTTTATTTGAAAATTTCATATTAACACCACTAGGGGTGCTTTTCGTGCTGAGAGAGGAATAATCCTTAACCCTTACAACACCTGATCTAGATAATACTAGCGAAGGGAAGTGGAACAACGAATAAATTATAATTTTATTTGCTGTAACCACTTCTTTTATACAGAAGTGGTTTTTTTATTGAGATAAATAGATATATAGGAAGGGGAATTATTAATGAAATTTTGTGAAAGATTATTTGATACGGTGCAGCCTGTTTGGGAGAAAAGTCATAATCATCCGTTTGTAGTAGGTATGGGGGATGGTACGTTGGAAAAAGACAAATTCCAGTACTATATTATTCAAGATTATTTATATTTGTTAGATTATGCAAAGCTATATGCAATTGGGGTTGTAAAGGCAACGAATCCACAAGTTATGGCAAAATTTGCAGAGCAAATTGATGGGATTTTAAATGGTGAAATGACGATTCATAAACAGTATGCAAAAAGACTTGGCATTTCTGTACAAGAGATGGAATCTGCGAAACCATCTGCTAAAAATTTAGCCTATACAAATTACATGATGTCTGTATCTCAAAATGGCACAATTGCTGAATTAATATCAGCTTTACTTCCATGTATGTGGAGTTATTGGGAGATTGGAAAGCGTTTAAATGATATTCCTGGAGCAAGCGATCATGAGTTCTTTGGAGAGTGGATTCAAGGATATAGTTCTGAAGAATACGGTAACCTTTGTATTTGGTTAATAGATTTATTAAATGAAATGGCAGTTGGAAAGTCAGAGAAAGAGCTAGACCGATTAGAGGAGATTTTCTTATATTCCAGCCGATTTGAATATTTATTCTGGGATATGGCTTATCGTAAGGAGATGTGGGGTTTTGAGGAGCAAGAACATACTACAGTTTCATAATGTTTCCTTTCATTATGATGAGAAACCAATCATCAATGAATTAAATGCTTCTATACAAGATAAAGAGTTTGTAAGTATTATCGGACCGAGTGGATGCGGGAAAAGTACTTTATTTCGCCTTATTACAGGCTTAGAAGAGGCAAGTACTGGACAGATAGAGCTGACAGAAACAAAGAGTCATTCTGTAGGGTATATGCCCCAAAAAGATATGCTCTTGCCGTGGAGGACGATTATTGAGAATGCGGCCCTGCCGCTAGAGTGCCAAGGTGTGCAGAAGAAAGAAGCGCAAGTAAAAGCGAAAGAACTGTTACATAAATTTGGTTTACAAGGGTACGAGAAAAAATATCCGAAAGATTTATCTGGTGGTATGAGGCAACGCGTATCTTTTATCCGAACTTTATTAACAGGTGGGGAGATATTATTGTTAGATGAACCGTTTAGCGCATTGGACGCTTTAACGAAGGCATCTTTGCAAGAATGGTTGTTTGAACAATGGAAAGAGTGGGAAAAAACAATTTTATTTATCACTCATGATGTTGAAGAAGCATTGTTTCTTTCTAATCGAATTTTGGTTGTAGAAAATCAACCGATAGCAACTTTAACTGAGCGAATTGTGCCGCTTGATCGTAACCGAACAAGAAAAGATTTATATAAACCTGAAGTGTTAGCGCTTAAAGAAGAGCTCCTTAGTATGTTACAAAGGCAGGTACTCGTATGATGAATCGCTTGAAGGAGTTATTACCTGCCCTTATATTAAGTGGAATTTTACTTGCTCTGTGGGAAGTAGGAGCAAGAATTGTAGATGAGATGTACATTTTGCCATCACCTTCTGCAATTGTAATGAAGATATGGACGCTGAAAGATATATTATTTATGGTTCATTTACCTGCAACGTTGTACGTCGTTTTAATAGGCGTTGTTATTTCTATCGTACTGGGCGTAGGGCTAGCAATGTTAATGAATGCGAGTACGTGGATGGAAAGAGCATTTTATCCGTTATTAGTTGCTTCACAAACAATCCCGATCACTGCGCTTGCACCGCTCTTCGTTTTATGGTTTGGATATACCATCTGGAGTAAGGTTGTTGTTACCGTTTTAATTACGTTTTTCCCAATTGCGGTCAATACGTATGATGGACTGCGCAGTACGAAAAAAGAATGGGAGGAGCTATTAGTTACATATGGTGCAACGAAAAAAGATGTTTTTCTAAAGCTAAAGTTGCCATCTGCTCTTCCTTACTTTTTTTCAGCGTTAAAAATTGCGATACCACTTAGCGTTATTGGGGCAGCGATTGGTGAATGGCTCGGTGCACAAGCTGGGCTTGGATATTTCAGTAAAAGAATGATGACGCAGTTAGACGGAGCTGGTGTATTTGCACCAATTGTATTGTTATCATTATTAGCTATTTTCTTCGTCATACTTGTTTCGATATTAGAAAAGAAATTTATTAGTTGGAGGAAGCATTCATGAAATTATTAAAACGCATCTTTGTGTTTACATTATTAGTTGCAATGATTGCAGGATGTTCGAGTAACTCGGCATCAGATAAGAATAAATCAGAAAAAGAAATAACAGTAATGCTTGATTGGTACCCGAATGCGGTACATAGCTTTATTTATACGGCAATTGAAAAAGGATACTTTAAAGAAGAAGGAGTCAAGGTGAATATTAAATTCCCTTCTAATCCGACTGATCCATTAACGCTAGCGGCGGCAGGGAAAGTGACAGTTGGTTTGTATTATCAACCAGATGTTGTCATGGCAAAAGCAAATGAACAAATTCCAGTGAAATCAATTGGAGCTGTCGTACGTTCACCGTTAAATCATGTTGTATCACTGAAGTCAGCAGGCATTCAATCGCCAAAAGATTTAGAGGGGAAAACAGTTGGATATTCTGGAACACCTTTAAGTGAGATGTATTTAAAAACGATGGTAAAAGAAGCTGGTGGTAATCCAGATACAGTGAAAGTAGTCGATGTTGGCTTTGATTTAGTACCAGCATTAATTACGAAAAAAGTGGATGCGGTAACAGGAGCATACATTAACCATGAAGTACCTGTTATGCGTCATGAAGGTCATGAACCAGCATACTTTAATCCAGCAGATTATGGTGTACCGAACTATCATGAGCTTGTGTTTGTAACGGGTGATAAAACGTTGAAAAAAGATAAAGAAGCATTGCAAGCCTTTTTACGTGGGGCACAAAAAGGGTATGACTTTATGAAGAAAAACCCCGATGAAGCATTAAATATTTTATTAGATCATCAAGAACAAGAAAACTTCCCGCTTGTACCAGAAGTTGAAAAAGAAAGTATGAAAATTTTATTAGAGAAGATGGAAACGAAAGATGAGCCATTCTTATCGGATTCAAAAGAGTCATGGGAGAAACAAAACAAATGGTTGAAAGACAAAGGAATGGCGAAAGAAATTGTTCCAGCCGATGAATTATTTGAAAACATTTTAAAGTAGGCGAATGAATATGAAAAATGAGCTTCATGTAATCTCAAATGGTCATATGCCATTCGAAGAGTTAGTGAATGTAGCGATGCAAATTGAGAGTGAGATTGATTATTTGCATATTCGTGAGCGTGAGAAGAGTACGAAGGAATTGTATGAAGGTGTGGAAAGTCTTTTAAAAAAAGGCTTTCCGCCATCTAAGCTTGTTATAAATGATCGAATTGATATCGCCATTCTATTAAATATTCCTCGTGTTCAACTAGGATATAGAAGCGCAGATGTAAGGTTAGTGAAAGAAAAATTTTCTTATTTGCATGTCGGTTATTCAGTACATTCGCTAGATGAAGCGATAGTAGCATTTAAAAATGGAGCAGATTCACTCGTTTATGGTCATGTATTTCCGACAGATTGTAAAAAAGGTGTGCCAGCGAGAGGATTAGAAGAAATTGCTCATATGGCAAGTTGTTTATCCATACCAATAACTGCAATTGGTGGGATTACCCCTGAAAATACAGGTGATGTTCTTGCAAATGGTGTAAGTGGTATTGCTGTTATGTCCGGAATTATAAGCAGTAGTAATCCGTATAGCAAGGCGAAATCTTATAAGGAATCAATAAGAAAGTGG
Source organism: Bacillus sp. SIMBA_074 (assembly GCF_046534555.1). Lineage (NCBI taxonomy): Bacteria > Bacillati > Bacillota > Bacilli > Caryophanales > Bacillaceae > Bacillus > Bacillus sp. SIMBA_074. The sequence goes on from NZ_JAWRYM010000033.1 coordinate 8,417, forward strand.
GCGGAAAAACATGTGTAAGAAGTATGATGTAGCGATTATTGGCGGAGGTGTGATTGGTAGTTCAGTTGCACACTTTCTAGCAGAAAGAGGGCATAAAGTAGCGATTGTAGAGAAGCAAAGAATCGCATCTGAAGCTTCGAAAGCAGCTGCTGGTTTGCTCGGTGTTCAGGCAGAATGGGATGCATATGATCCGTTGTTTGAGCTTGCTAGAGAAAGCAGTGCTATATTTCCACAACTTGCAGAAGTTTTACGTGAAAAAACAGGCATCGATATTGGCTATGAAGAAAAGGGCATTTATCGCATCGCTCAAAATGAAGATGAGAAGAAAAGAATTCTTCATATTATGGATTGGCAGCAGAAAACAGGTGAAGATTCATATTTTCTAACGGGTGATCGTTTGCGAGAAAAAGAGCCGTTTCTATCCGAATCAATTATAGGAGCAGTATATTATCCAAAAGATGGTCATGTTATTGCACCAGATCTTACGAAAGCATTCGCACATTCTGCAGCAATTTCCGGTGCTGATATATATGAACAAACAGAAGTGTTTGATATTCGTATTGAAAATAATAAAGTGACTGGAATTGTTACGAGCGAAGGTGTTATAACATGTGAAAAAGTTGTTATTGCGGGTGGTTCATGGAGTACGAAATTACTACATTATTTCCATAGTGATTGGGGCACGTATCCTGTGAAGGGTGAAGTTGTTGCAGTAAGAAGCAAGAAACCGCTCTTGAAAGCTCCTATTTTCCAAGAACGTTTTTATATTACGCCGAAACGTGGTGGCCGTTACGTAATTGGGGCAACAATGAAGCCTCATACGTTTAATAAGTCTGTACAACCAGAAAGTATTACTTCCATATTAGAGCGTGCCTACACAATATTACCTGCTTTAAAAGAAGCAGAATGGGAAAGTACGTGGGCTGGGTTAAGACCGCAGTCTAATCATGAAGCTCCTTATATGGGAGAGCATGAAGAAATAAAAGGTTTATATGCTTGTACGGGCCATTATCGAAACGGCATTTTATTAAGTCCTGTTTCTGGTCAGTATATGGCTGATTTAATAGAAGGAAAGCAGGAGAATCACTTGCTAGATTCATTGCTTTCTAAAACGGTTTAGAAAGGGGATGGAAGTTTGAATTTAAAAATTAATGGTAACCAAATTGAAGTGCCAGAGAGTATAAAAACAGTAGCTGGGCTACTTACACATTTAGAGTTAGATAACAGAATTGTTGTAGTAGAACGTAATAAAGATATTTTACAAAAAGATGATCATAACGATACATCTGTTTTTGATGGGGACCAAATTGAGATTGTAACTTTCGTAGGAGGCGGTTGATTATGTTAAACATTGGACAATTTTCATTTCATTCTAGACTTTTATTAGGAACAGGGAAATTCCCTGATTTTGATGTGCAGCAAAAGGCAATTGATGTTTCTGAGGCTGAGATTTTAACATTCGCAGTACGTCGTATGGATATATTTGATGCGAAGCAGCCTAATTTATTAGAGAAACTTGATGTAAAAAAATATACGTTACTACCGAATACAGCAGGAGCAAAAAATGCTGAAGAAGCTGTTCGTATTGCAAAATTAGCAAAAGCTTCTGGACTTTGTGACATGATAAAAGTAGAAGTTATTGGTGATGATAGAACGTTATTACCTGATCCAGTAGAAACGTTAAAGGCATCTGAAATGTTACTAGAAGAAGGATTTATCGTTCTTCCTTACACATCTGATGATGTTGTATTAGCACGCAAACTACAAGAACTTGGTGTGCATGCGATTATGCCAGGAGCATCACCAATTGGATCAGGACTTGGTATTGTAAATCCATTAAATTTAAGCTTCATTATTGAACAAGCGACAGTACCAGTTATCGTTGACGCAGGTATTGGTAGCCCAGCTGATGCGGCATTTGCGATGGAATTAGGAGCGGATGGTGTGTTATTGAATACTGCAGTATCTGGAGCGAACGATCCTATTAAAATGGCATACGCAATGAAATTAGGTATTGAGGCAGGACGATTAGGGTTTGAAGCAGGTCGTATTGCACGTAAACGTTGTGCAACAGCAAGTAGTCCTTTAGAAGGAATGAGCGTAGTTGAATAATCGATATTCTCGCCAAGAGCTATTTTCTCCAATTGGGGAAGAAGGGCAACAAAAGATAAGAACAAAGCATGTACTTATTATCGGTGCAGGCGCATTAGGTAGTGCAAACGCAGAGATGTTTGTAAGAGCAGGCGTTGGTCAAGTAACAATTGTTGACCGTGATTATGTCGATTGGAGTAATTTACAAAGACAACAATTGTATGCAGAGAGTGATGTAGAGAATAATCTTCCGAAGGCTGTAGCGGCAAAAAAACGTCTAGAAGAGGTTAATAGTGAAGTAAGAGTAGAAGCTCTCGTTCAGGATGTAACGGCTGAAGAGTTAGAAGAACTCGTTACAAATGTTGATGTAATCATCGATGCGACTGACAATTTCGAAACACGTTTCATTGTGAATGATGTATCGCAAAAATATTCTATTCCATGGGTTTACGGGGCATGTGTAGGAAGTTACGGGCTTTTTTATACTATTCTTCCAGGAAAAACGCCATGTTTATCTTGTTTATTACAATCGATTCCGCTTGGCGGAGCGACATGTGATACAGCGGGTATTATATCACCTGCTGTATCTCTTGTCGTTTCTCATCAAGTAACGGAAGCTCTTAAACTGTTAGTGGAAGATTACGAATCACTTCGAGAGGGACTTGTATCATTTGATGTATGGAAAAATGAGTATTCATGTATGAATGTGCAAAAGCTTCGTAAACATAATTGTCTATCGTGTGGTGAACGGGCAGTATATCCGTATTTAAATAAGGAAAACACTTCAAAAACAGCAGTGTTATGTGGGAGAAATACAGTTCAAATTAGACCACCTCATAAAGAGGAAATGGATTTTGAACAATATAAAAAATTGCTGAATGATCGTGTGACTGATTTAAATATAAATCCGTATTTATTATCCTTTTCTGTTGGAGAAAAGAGATTAGTTGCCTTCAAAGATGGTCGTGTACTTGTGCATGGAACGAAAGATATAGGTGAAGCGAAAACAATTTATCATCGCTATTTTGGATAGAAAAGGATGAGTGGGATGAAAGTGAATAAAGCTTTAACGATTGCAGGATCTGATAGCGGAGGCGGCGCTGGAATTCAAGCAGATTTAAAAACTTTCCAAGAGCTTGGTGTGTATGGAATGACGGCTATTACAGCAATTACTGCTCAAAATACGCTTGGCGTTCAAGGGGTATATCCTATTTCTTTAGAAGGGATTACGGAGCAGCTGAATTCAATTGGTACGGATTTAACGCCAGATGCTGTAAAACTGGGAATGTTATTTAGTAGTGAAATTATTCAAATTGTGGCAGAGCATATTAAGAAATTTGGCTGGAATAATATTGTGCTAGATCCTGTTATGATTGCAAAAGGCGGGGCATCATTATTACAACAAGAAGCAGTACAAGCATTAAAAGAATATTTATTGCCAGTAGCAACTGTTGTAACACCGAATGTTCCTGAAGCAGAAGTGTTAACTGGAATGGAGATTCATAATGTAGAAGATAGTAAGGAAGCTGCAAAAGTATTGCATGAATTAGGAGCTAAATATGTGCTTATGAAGGGCGGACATGCAGAATATCAAGGTAATGAAGTAATTGATTTACTCTTTGATGGTGAGCAGTTTATTGAATTTAGAAGTGAACGAATTCCTTCGAAGCAAACGCACGGAAGTGGGTGTACATTTGCTTCAGCGGTTACAGCAGGACTTGCGAAAGGCTACTTGATGGAAGAGGCAGTTCAAGAAGCAAAACGATTTATTAGTATAGCAATTAAAGAGCCATTGAATATTGGAAGTGGTCATGGGCCGACGAATCATTTTGCATATAAATTGAATAAGACGCATGTATAAAGATACGAGAAGCCAGTTTGTTAACTGGCTTTTTTTGTGTTTACTTTTTCCAAATTCAGGAGTAATATATCAGCCAGAATCTGTTTTTCATTCCGTATTATATGGGGGAAATAGATTATTTTGTAATACGCTGAATTCAAATTTATGGAGCGGAGGAACCAATTTGTGCGTCGTCACTAGGGGTGAATCTTTCAATGTTGAAAGTAGGGCTACTCTCAAAGCCCGAATCCGACAGCTAACTTCGTAAGCGTCTTGAGAGAGGGCGGTGCCATGATGGATATATCACTTCGTCGGTCTGATTAGTATAGGAGAATATCAATCTATGTTTGAGTTCTTTTATGCTAAGGAGGATGAGGTACATGGAATTAACGCTTATTTGCGTTGGAGAAGAAAATAAGGTAAAGAGTTTAAGAGAGCTAGCAGCATTTCAGCATGAGTTAATTATTTTTACAGCAAATGAAGAGATAGCAGATCAAGTTAGAAATTGTGGATTTGATTGGACTTATAGCTGTACTAAGGAGCAGGATTTTACTAGTATTTGCGAGCATATTAAGAAGGTGATTTTACTAGGAGATGAGCTTCCGATAGTTAGTTTCTTCACAGAACGCATTCGTTTTTCTTTTCAAGCGCCTATTACTGTTGTTACAAGGAATAAACGATATCCGGCCAGGCTCTATGAAACAATTGGAGCTAAATTTGTAGTGTTTACGAACTGTGATAATATTTCTTTTTTATTTTTTGAATAAGGTGGGGGAAATGAAGATGAAAGTGTTGTTACTAGGAGATATAGCGAATCGTTGGGCGATATCGGTAGAGAGAGTTGACGAATTGGTAGTGCTCGATCCTCTTTTTCCAGGGCCATATATTATATTACCATCAAAAGATGTTTTGTATTTAGAGACGGATATTACCGAATATGAGCAGTTACATGCAGAATTATCACAAGTCTATATTCGAGGGAGAAATTTGCGTGCTTTTTTGCGTGGAGAATAAAGGTTGAATGAAAAAAGAGCGAATGCTGAGTGCAACAAGCTATGCACTTCATGTAATTCGCTCTTTTTATTTCATATTTAAAGGATCATTTTTATGAAAAAGAAAGAAAAGACAAGAAAACAGATGAAAAAATATTAATAACATTCAATGTAAACGCTTAAATGACGGAATGTTTTCGTATTTCAAGAAATTCTCCTCTTTACAAGTTAAATATAGAGGAGTATATTTACTCTCATAAATCATTCATGAAATTTCCAAAAAAAACCTAAAATCGCTGAGTTCCAGAAATGGAGCGGGGGAACCAATTTTGTGCATTGTCACTTGGGGTGAATCTTTCAATTTTGAAAGTAGGGCTACTCTTTAGGCCCGAATCCGACAGCTAACCTCGTAAGCGTTTAGAGAGGAGGTTTACTTTGTGTTGTTCGTTTCGAACACTAAGTAGAGCTTAGTGTTCTTTTTTCGATAACTATATGGTAAATTTTAACAAAAGTGAGGGGTAGTTATGTTAGATGTTGTAATGATCGGTATTTTTGTTGGGTTAGTCGCATCGATGGCAAGTCTTGCAAGTTGGTCAGATAAAGTTGTGAAAGAAGGGAAGCAATCATGATGATTGCCTTATCGGTTATTGTTGCAGCGATTACGGTGTACTTAGTGTACGCATTATTAAATCCAGAAAAGTTTTAATTAGGGGGAATCATTCATTATGATTTGGGTTGCAGTCGTTATTACAATGCTTTTGTTTATTCTAGTAGCAAAGCCAACGGGGATTTATTTAGAAAAAGCTTTTCAAGGTAGCAAAACGCTAGATAAAGTATTCGGGCCTTTTGAAAAACTTATTTTTAAAATTACGGGTGTAAAAGAATACAATCAAACGTGGAAACAGTACGCATTATCACTCGTTTTACTCAACGGATTTATGATTGTTGTTGTATATTTCATTTTCAGATTACAAGGTGTGCTGCCGCTAAATCCAGCGCATATCGAGGGAATGGAGCCTACGCTTGCTTTTAATACAGCAATTAGTTTTATGGCTGATACAAATTTACAGCATTATAGCGGTGAAAATGGTTTGTCTTATTTATCACAATTAATCGGGATTACATTTTTAATGTTTGCAGCACCAGCAACGACGTTAGCGCTCGTTATGGCATTTATAAGAGGGCTCGCTGGAAAAGAACTTGGTAACTTTTTCGTTGATTTTACGAGAGCTTTAACGAGAGTATTTCTTCCTATTGCGTTTGTTGCAGCGCTAATCTTTGTCGCACTTGGTGTACCACAAACGTTAGACGGGGCAGTTACAGCACAAACAATTGATGGGGCAAAACAAAGTATTTTACGTGGTCCAGTTGCATCATTCGTTTCCATTAAAGAACTTGGAAATAACGGCGGTGGATTTTTCGGGGCAAACTCTACACATCCTTTTGAAAATCCAGGGCAAATGAGTAATATTTTGCAAATGATGCTTATGATGTTATTGCCAACAGCACTTCCATTTACGTACGGACGAATGGTAGGAAATAAAAAACAAGGTCGTATCCTTTTCGTGTCACTATTCATGGTGTTTTTACTAGGATTTATAACGATTACGACATCTGAATTACATGGAAATTCAGTGTTAAATGTAATGGGTATCGAACATGTACAAGGAAGTACAGAAGGAAAAGAAGTCCGATTTGGAACAGTATTTTCTTCCCTTTATGCGACAGTAACGACAGCTGCGGAAACAGGGGCCGTTAATACGATGCATGATACGTTAACACCAATTGGTGGTCTAGTTCCACTCGTAAATATGATGTTAAATACAGTATACGGCGGTGTTGGAGCAGGCTTTGTGAACATTATTATGTATGCAATTATTGCAGTCTTTATATCTGGTTTAATGGTTGGACGGACACCGGAGTTTTTAGGTAAGAAAATTGAAGGTAAGGAAATGAAATTGATTGCGGTAACGATTTTATTTCATCCATTGCTTATTTTAGGGTTTTCAGCATTAGCTCTTTCAACAAGCTTAGGAACGGATGCAATTTCTCATTCAGGTTTCCACGGTTTAACGCAAGTTGTATATGAGTATACATCATCAGCTGCGAATAACGGATCTGGATTTGAAGGTTTAGCAGACAATACACCGTTTTGGAATATTACGACTGGTTTAGTTATGTTTTTAGGACGCTATTTCAGTTTAATTACGATGCTAGCTGTTGCAGCTTCACTGAAAGAGAAGACGGTAGTACCAGAAACAGTCGGGACATTCCGTACGGATAATGGTTTATTTGGAGGGATCTTTATCGGAACAATTGTAATTGTTGGTGCGTTAACATTCTTCCCGATGTTAGTACTTGGCCCAATTGCAGAATTTCTTACATTGAAGTAATGGAGGGTAAATGATGAGACCGGTAGTAGTAAAAGAAAAAAGAGTACATGAATCACAAATACATGCTGTAGAAGATGAGGTTAGACAAGCAAAAACGATGGATCGTGATATCGTGACACATGCGATGAAACAATCCTTTGCGAAATTGAATCCGAAAGTAATGATAAAGAATCCGATTATGTTCGTTGTGGAAATTGGATTTATCATTACGTTAATTTTATCCTTTCTTCCAAGTAGTTCTAGTAGTGTACCAGGGTGGTTTAATATAACAGTTTCTCTCATTCTATTATTTACAGTTTTATTTGCTAACTTTGCAGAAGCTTTAGCTGAAGGGCGTGGTAAAGCGCAAGCTGATTCTTTAAAACAATCGAAGAAAGATGTATTTGCAAATGTTGTAAAAGAAAATGGAGATATTGTTCAAGTTTCAGCAACTGATCTGAGAAAAGGTGACGTTGTTATTGTAAAACAAGGAGAAATGATTCCAAATGATGGTGAAGTAATTAAAGGTTTAGCGTCTGTCGATGAATCTGCAATTACAGGGGAATCAGCTCCTGTTATAAAAGAAGCAGGTGGTGATTTTTGTTCAGTAACAGGCGGTACGATGGTCGTAAGTGATGAGATTACGATTGTAATTACGAGTAACCCTGGCGAATCATTTATTGATAAAATGATTTCTTTAGTAGAAGGAGCTGCGCGTCAAAAAACGCCGAATGAAATTGCCTTAAATACAGTATTAACGAGTTTAACTCTAATTTTCTTAATCGTCGTTGTGACGTTGCCGATTTTTACAAACTATTTAGGGTTTCAAATTGATACAGCTGTACTTGTAGCATTGTTAGTTTGTTTAATTCCAACGACAATTGGTGGGTTATTATCAGCGATTGGTATTGCTGGGATGGACCGCGTAACAAAGTTTAATGTATTAGCGATGTCAGGGAAAGCAGTAGAAGCTGCGGGCGATATTAATACGATTATTTTAGATAAAACAGGTACGATTACTTTCGGGAACCGGATGGCACATACACTGCTACCAGTAGGAAATGAAACGATTGAGCAAGTAGGAAAATGGGCTGCGATTAGCTCAGTTTTAGATGAAACACCAGAAGGTCGATCTGTTATAGAATATGTACAAACGAAATCTATATCATATAATAGAGAAATTGCAGAACAAGGTGAATTTGTTCCATTTAAAGCAGAAACAAGAATGAGCGGTGTTGATTTACAGGATGGAACGAAAGTGAGAAAAGGTGCTGTTGGTGCCGTGATTGAATGGGTTCAATCGCAAGGCGGGATGATTCCAAAAGATGTGAATCAAAAAGCAGATTTAATTTCAAAAGAAGGCGGAACACCACTTGTAGTTGCAGTAGATAATCGTATTTACGGTTTAATATATTTAAAGGATACAGTGAAACCTGGTATGCGTGAACGTTTTGAACAATTGCGCCAAATGGGGATTAAAACGGTTATGTGTACAGGTGATAATCCGTTAACAGCAGCAACAATTGCAAAGGAAGCAGGAGTAGATGAATTCGTTGCTGAGTGTAAACCAGAAGATAAAATTGCGGTTATTAAAGCAGAGCAAGACAAAGGGAAACTTGTAGCGATGACAGGTGATGGTACAAATGATGCCCCGGCATTAGCGCAGGCGGATGTTGGATTAGCGATGAATAGTGGTACGACAGCTGCGAAAGAAGCAGCAAATATGATCGATTTAGATTCGAATCCAACTAAAATTATTGAGGTTGTAGGAATTGGTAAGCAATTGTTAATGACGCGTGGTGCGTTAACAACGTTTAGTATTGCAAACGATATAGCAAAATACTTTGCAATCATTCCAGCGATGTTTACATTAGCAATTCCGCAAATGGAAGCATTGAACATTATGAAATTAACATCGCCACTTTCAGCGATTTTATCAGCATTAATATTTAATGCGGTTATTATTCCACTACTAATTCCGTTAGCGATGAAAGGTATTGCATATAAACCGATGAGTTCTAATGCATTGCTTAGCCGAAACTTACTCATTTATGGGCTTGGTGGAGTTATCGTTCCATTCATTGGAATTAAAGTAATTGATATAATTGTCGGCTTGTTCATATAAGGAAGAGGGGAAAAAGATGGCGAAAAAACAAAGTATACTTTCACCAATTATTCGTATTACTTTTACATTTCTAGTTTTGTGCGGCCTCGTATACCCGCTTATTGTAACTGGTATTGCGCAAGCGGTAATGAAGGATAATGCGGATGGAAGTCTTATATATAATGATAAAGATGAAGTAGTTGGTTCAAAATTAATCGGTCAAAATTTCACAGATCCACGTTATTTTCATGGGCGTGTTTCTAGTATTGAATATAAGGCAGAAGCATCTGGTTCAAATAACTATGCACCGTCTAATCCAGATTTAGAGAAACGAGTAGAGAAAAGTATTGAAGAGTGGAAGAAACAAAACCGGGCCGTTCCAGTTACAGAAGTGCCGATTGATTTAGTGACAAATTCAGGTTCAGGGCTTGATCCTGATATTAGTCCGAAGGCGGCTTCCGTACAGGTAGATCGCATCTCGAAATTAACGAATATTCCGAAAGAAAAGCTAGATCAATTGATTAAGGATCAAACAGAAGGAGCTGCACTCGGTTTATTTGGAGAGGATCGTGTAAACGTCTTAAAGCTAAATTTAGAATTGCAGAAATTAATGAAATAGTAACAGTGCTACCTCAATCTAACGGATTGAGGTAGCGTTGTTTCGAAAGAAAGGTTGTGAGTGTTTTGTATGCGGATGACTATAAACCGACGTTTCAAAGGCGAACGCCAGAAGAGTATTTAGAATATATTCGGCAGCAAAATCGCGGAAAGTTAAAGCTATACGTAGGGGCTGCACCAGGAGTAGGGAAAAGTTATAAAATGCTCTATGATGCTAGAGAAATGAAAAAGGATGGTATTGATATTGTAATTGGTTTAATTGAAACACATGGTAGGGAAGAGACAGAAGAAGCGATTGCTGATTTAGAAAAAGTCCCTTTAAAAGAAATAGATTATAAAGGAAAGGGATTTTATGAGCTTGATGTGGAAGGAATTATAAAGCGGGCACCACAAATTGTTGTTGTGGATGAACTTGCGCATAGTAATATTCCCGGGTCGAAAAATAAGAAACGTTACATGGATGTGCAGGAATTGTTAGATGCCGGTATATCTGTATTATCAGCATTTAATATTCAACATTTAGAAAGTGTTCATGATATTGTAGCTCAAATTACGAATGTCAAAGTACGAGAGCGTATTCCAGACTTTATTTTACAAAAAGCAAATGAAATTCAGCTCGTTGATGCAACGCCGGAAGTATTAAGGAAGAGATTAATAGACGGGAAGATATATAAGGAAGAAAAAATAGAGCAAAGCTTACAAAATTTCTTTACACTTAATAATTTAGGGGCACTAAGAGAATTATCACTTCGTGAAGTGGCAGATGATATGGACGAGAAAATTAGTCAAACCGTTATAGAACCGATTGGTGTAAAAGAAAAAATTCTCGTTTGTGTACAATACAGTTCAACAGCAGAGAAATTAATAAGACGTGGATGGCGCATGGCGGATCGGTTAAACGCTGAATTGTATGTATTAAATGTTGAAAGAGAAAATATAGAGTCCCTTTCAGCAGGGAAAAAGCAAACGATTGAAGAGTGGAAGTTGCTAACGAATCAATTTGATGCGAGTTTTGTTTTAGAAGAGGCAAAAGGAAGAAAGCCAGCGGATGTTATTATTGAAGTCGCGAAAAGACTACAAGTAACACAAATTTTACTTGGGCAATCGGCAAGAACACGTTGGGAAGAAATACGAAAAGGTTCAATTGTAAATGAAATTATGAGGCAAACGAATTATATTGATATTCATATCGTTGCAGATCAAAGAGTTTAGAATAGAGACCATCTATAGGTCTCTATTTTGCTTTTTGTACAGCCTGAAAACGTAGCATATTCATTGCGCATAAAATGATAAATAGAAATGTAATTGCACCTAGGAAGAAAATCCAAAAGTAATTTTGATTAAATACAAGAAATCCACCTACAAGTGGCCCTGTGCCCATACCGAGATAGCGGATGAAGTTGTACATACCGATAGCAGTTGCGCGTTCTTGTACGAATTCCTCCGTTAATAAAGTAGTGTGAGTTGGCATAGAAAGTCCCATACTAAAACCGTATAAAGATGTAACGATAATGATGAATGAGATATTGATGCCATATGTGAAAGAGAATAAAGTGACACATATAATATTGAAGAAACTAGTGATGAATAAAGCTTGCTTTGTTGTGAGGCGTTTTTGCAAAAGCTTGTAGCAATAACTTCCTAACATAATAGAAAGGGACATCGGTACAAATATAAGACCAATTTTACTTGCAGTTAAGTGAAATGAATTTGTTAAAATGCTTGGTAAAAAAACGAGGAAGCAAAAGTAAATACAAAATTGAATGAAGCCAATAAGAGTAATAGAAAATCCAGTTTTATTTTTTAAGATAAACCAGTAACTCTTTTTTGCTTGCGGTTGCTTAATTACAGTTGGTTTTGTTTCTGGAAGTAGTGAAATGTTTATAATTAATAAGAGAATGCCAAGTGTAGATAAAAACAAAAATACGGATAAATGGCCATTTATACTGCCGAGATAACCACCTATAAGAGGGCCAATTGCAGGTGCGAGAGCAAGTAACATTTGATACAGGCTCATCGCTTCTCCGCGCTCTTTTCCTTCAAATAAATCACCGATAATCGTTGCTGCAACTACAGGGATAGCTGCTATTCCTATAGCTTGAACAGCCCTAAAAAATAGAAATAAATAAACGTTCGCCGAAAAAGCACATCCGATTGAACCAATTGTACTAATGATTAAACTAGGGATAAGGACAGATTTTCTCCCTTTTGTATCAATTAAAGGTCCGTATATGAGCTGCATAATTGCAAGAACGAATGTGAATAATGAAACTGTTAAATTTACTAGATAAAGAGAAGTGTGAAAAGAAGCTTGAATCATAGGCAAGATAGGTGTGTAAATATTTTGAGCGAAGGAACCGAGTAAGGCACTCATACAGACAACGTATAAAATGAAATGTAGTTTGGATTTTTTCATTATGTTAACCTCCTTGTAATTTAGTTTCCTCGGAAACTAAATTTGTTTTAACATATTTTTCTCACTTGTAAATATGAAAAAATGATTTTAAAATGGTATATAGTTAAATTGTTTCTTTGGAAACTTAGGGGGCGAACGGATTGGAACGTACAACGAAACAAATGGAAATACTTTCGGACATTCGTACACTTTTGCATAAAAAAGAAGAACATTTGAAAGGGCAAAATGAGAAGTTTCTTCGTGAGACAGGTATAAGTGGTATGTCTTTATCTGAACTACATGTGATCGAGTGTATCGGAAAAAATGCTCTGATGAATGTAACCGCTATTACGACAGAAATGGGAATGACAAAGGGTGCAATCTCTAAAATTTGTACAAAGTTGTTTCAAAAGCAATTCGTTGAGAAGATGCAAATGTTAGATAATCAAAAAGAAATTTTCTTTCGCTTAACGGAAAGCGGAAATGAAATATATAAAGCTCATGATAAATTGCATAAACAAGCTGAAGAAAAGTGGCTGCTACTGTTAGATGGATATACGGAAGAAGAGCAAGATTTTATTCAAAGGTTTATAAAGGATGTCTCCAAACATTTGGAAATATAATTGGAAGAAAAAACTCCTTTATTTCAAGCCTTTTGAATATAATTTCTAAAAAAACTCATATATAATAGAGGAAGATACTTAACATAGTGAATAATTAAAGAGTCAATATATAAAGAGGAGAGAATAACATGCTTGAAAATACCGGATTAGTATTAGAAGGCGGCGGTATGCGTGGTGTATATACGGGCGGGATATTAGAATATTTTATGGAACAAGATTTATATTTTCCATATGTAATTGGTGTATCAGCTGGTGCTTGTCATGCAGCGTCGTATCTTTCCAGACAAAGAAATAGAAATAAAACAGTAAATATTGATTATGCATCACACCCACAATATTTATCGTATAAAAATTTATGGAGAAAACGCCAATTGTTTGATATGGAGTTCATTTTTCATGAAATTCCAGAAAAACATGTCCCGTTTGACTTTGAAACATATTTTAATAGTCCAGGGCGTTTCCTTGTAGGCACAACAGATTGTGAAACAGGACAGTCTGTTTATTTTGAAAAAGAAGGAACGAATGATGATGCACTAAATTTATTACAAGCATCTAGTTCATTACCTTTCATTGCACCTGTAGTAAATTACCGTGGTAAGCAGTTATTAGATGGAGGAATTTCTGATCCGATTCCAGTTCGTAAAGCGCAAGAAGATGGATTTAAAAAATCAGTCGTTATTTTAACGAGAAATCATGGTTATGCTAAGAAAAAATCAAAGTTTGGATGGGTGGCAGCGAAAGCTTATAAAAAATATCCGAAACTTGTTAATACGATGTTGAATCGTTATGAAGTATATAATGAAACACTTCACTACATTGAAAAAGAAGAGCAAGCTGGGAACTTATTTGTTATTCGTCCAGAAGTACAGCTTCAAGTAGATCGTATGGAAAAAGATACGGCAAAACTACAAAATCTATATGAGCAAGGCTATGAAGATGCAAAGAGACAATTTGCAGATTTACAGGCGTTTTTGCAAAAATAATAATTAGGCTGTGGAGAAGGAGTTCTCTGCAGCCTTTTTTATTTATGAAAAAATCCCTCTTTATGAGGGATTTTAATGTGGTAAGAAAACTAATTGATAAGCGAACAAGATCCCGAATAAATACACAAGTGGGTGAACAGCACGGAATTGTCCTTTTGCCACTTTCATAAGTGGGTATGAAATAAATCCAAGTGCAATACCTGTTGAGATACTTGATGTAAGTGGCATGCTTAAGATTACTAAAAATGCTGGGAATGCTTCATCGAATGTATCCCAATCGATGTGGCGAACTGAGCCCATCATAAGACTACCAACGATAATTAATGATGGTGCTGTAATAGCTGAAACGCCAGAAACAGCGCTCACTAACGGTCCGAAGAATGCTGCTAATGCAAATAGAACAGCTACTGTAACAGTTGTTAAACCAGTACGACCACCAGCTGCAACACCAGCAGATGATTCAATGTAAGCTGTTGATGGTGTTGTTCCGAACATAGCTCCAATTGTTGCTGAGAATGAGTCAGATAGAAGAGCTCGTCCTGCTTTTGGAAGCTTTCCATCTTTCATAAATCCACCTTGTTGTGCAACGCCAAGTAGTGTACCTGTTGTATCAAATAGTGTAACAAGGAAGAATGAGAACACAACGCCGTATAATCCGTAGTTAATTACATCAGATACAGCAGTAATTGGATTTGAAACGATAATTCCTTCTGGTAATCCAGGCATTGATGTAACGCCGCTTGAGAATGTTAATTGACCTGTGAAGTAAGCGATAATACCAGTTAATAACATTCCGATAAATAGTGCCCCGTTTATATTTAAAGACATAAGGATAATTGTAATTCCAAGGCCAGCTAATGCTAGTAGAACTGGAGCAGAGTGAAGATCGCCAAGCCCAACTAAGTTTGCATCATTTTTTGTAACAATTCCCGTTAAGCGCAAACCGATAAAAGCAATAAAAAGACCGATACCAGCAGTAAGTGCATGTTTTAAGTTTTCAGGAATTACTTCCATTAATTTTGTACGGAAAGATGTGAATGATAACAAAATTAAAATCATACCTGCTACGAATACAGCAGAGAATGCAATCGCGAAAGTCATGCCTTCATGAGCTTTTACAACAGAATAAGAGAAGTAAGCATTTAATCCCATACCCGGTGCAATTGCGATTGGTAAGTTTGTAAAGATTGCCATAAATAATGTTCCGACAACAGCAGCGATAATTGTAGCTGTAAATGCTTGTTCAAATGGAACGCCTGCATCCCCAAGGATGACAGGGTTTACGACAATGATATATGCCATTGTTAAAAAGGTAATAATACCTGCCATAATTTCAGTTTTAATAGAAGTTTTATGTTTTGAAAGGTTAAACATATAAACATCCTTTCTTTTTACGAATAATTTCCACAACAGTTATATATAATATTCGTTTTTTATCTATTTTGCAATAGTTTTGCATAAAAACTTTAGAACAACTCATATTTTATGTCTTAAATTCGAATGTTAACCGTAAAATTGCGTGTGAATTGCGGTTTTTTAATGTGTAAGTAGTTTTTATTATTGTGCACATTATAAGGGGAAAGGAGTTGAAGGAAGTTATGCCACAGCAAAAAAACTTTTTAACGATGCCAGCGCAGCATCAAGATAAACAGCCTGGTATTGAATCGTTAATGAATCCTCTTCCAAAGTTTGAAGATCCTAATTATAAAGGAAGCGAAAAGTTAAAAGGAAAGAGTGTATTAATTACAGGGGGAGATAGTGGGATTGGGAGAGCTGTTTCCATCGCTTTTGCAAAAGAGGGAGCAAATATTGCGATTGCTTATTTAGATGAGGACGAAGATGCGAATGAGACGAAACAACTTGTTGAGAAAGAAGGCGTGAATTGTGTATTGCTGCCGGGGGATTTAAGTAATGAGCAACATTGTAAAGATATTGTGGAAGAGACCGCCCGGCAGCTGGGGAGTTTAAATGTTCTTGTGAATAACGTCGCACAGCAATATCCGCAGCAAGGGCTAGAGTATATTACAGCGGAACAGTTAGAAAAAACGTTCCGTATTAATATTTTTTCTTATTTTCATGTTACAAAAGCAGCCCTCTCTCATTTAAAGCAAGGGGATGTAATTATAAACACGGCATCTATCGTTGCGTATGAAGGAAATGAAACGTTGATTGATTATTCTGCAACGAAAGGAGCGATTGTCGCTTTTACAAGATCGCTATCTCAGTCGTTAGTACAAAAGGGAATTCGTGTAAATGGTGTTGCACCAGGCCCAATTTGGACACCGCTTATTCCATCCAGTTTTGATGAGAAAAAAGTATCACAGTTTGGGAGTAATGTTCCTATGCAAAGGCCTGGTCAGCCGTATGAATTAGCGCCTGCATATGTATATTTAGCGTCTAGTGATTCGGCATATGTAACGGGACAGATGATGCATGTAAATGGTGGAGTAATTGTGAATGGATAGTTTTCATTTATAAGAGCAAAGTAAAGTTAATTGTATTTATCACGCTATTTGCGGGCAGTAAGACTCCTACCTAACAATTCGGTGAATACAAGGAAGTTAGGTGGGAGATAAATGTCCGTAAATGCTCGATTGGTGAAGGCTAATCCTCAATGGGGATGGACAAAATCCCCCAACGAGTAAAGTTTCACTTTATTATGATGTTAGTGCTAGGGAGGATTTAGATGAAGAAAGTATGGTTTATCGCAATCCTATTTTTCTGCCTGCCAACTAGCGTTTTTGCTAATACAGATCATTTAATATTAGTTAACCTTACGACGAATCAGCTGTCTTTTTTTGAAGATGGAAACTATACTAAGACATTTCCGATAACGACAGGAAAAGACAGGACCCCGACGCCTGAGGGTAATTTTTGTATTATAACTAAATATAAAAATAAAGAATACCATCGTAAAAAAATAGCTGGGGGTGCTCCGAATAACCCTCTCGGTACGAGGTGGTTAGGTCTAGATAAAAAGGAATATGCAATTCATGGAACAAATCGGGAATGGACGATTGGAAGCAGGGAGTCGAATGGTTGTATTCGCATGCACGATCGGGACATACAATGGTTATACGACCGGGTACAATTACAGACGAAAGTAATTATTTCTCGTTTTCATACGAGTCCCGAATATGAAGCGTATAAGCTTGGTTATCGGGTTGTGAGTTGGAATGGTCGTAAAGTAGAAGAAGAACAAATTGGAATGCTTACGTTAGTAGATCGTGTAAATATATATTGGCAAGAACCAAATGGACAATTGACGAAAGTAAAAACGGTATTGCCAAATGAAAAATATACAGTGTATTCAAAACGAAAAGATGGAACCTATTATATAGGAAACAATTTGTATATTGTAGATGTAACGGGAGAAAAAATTCGTTATGAGCAATTACCTTATTCGATTTTAAGTAACATATATAAAAGGAAATATAATGTTCCATAATAGCTACCGTGTATAGGCGGTAGCTTATTTGTGATGAAGTTTAGTTGGTTTTAATGATTTCATACCAATCGCGCGCCTGTAAATAGTGAGATAAAAAAATTGAAACAGCAACTATTATGTTTTGCTGAATATAATACAGTACAGACTGGGGGGCGGTCACATTATGAAAAGTGAATTTGCATTTAAAATTTTCTTAATCACGACTTGTTTATTTATCGTGTATTTATATGCGTTACTCGTCTTCTCCTTTTATGTTCCATATATTGATTTAATATTGTTCGTTGGATTTATTTGGGCATTTGTTAAAGCCAGGGAAGGGGAGAAGAGTGTATATCGGCGCATTACTTTATGCGGGACGGTCCTTCTCGTTATTTTGTACTTTTTTATGATGCATGATGTTTGGAGAGGAATGTAAAAAAGCATACGACAATCGTATGCTTTTACGTTTAATATTTCGGTTTAAATGTATGACAACACGTTTCTACACTCGTTGTTACAGAACTTTCAAGCGTCTCGTTTGTTAAAGTAGCGTTTGTATATGAACTGTTTTCAATTTGACCTGCCTCTTGTGCATCAGGTTGAACAACGATTGCACTTGCTTGACAAAGGTTACCTTGTCCCCAAAATGAGCAATTGGAAACAGAGCATTTCACTTCTGGCATAAAACCCCCTCCTCATACATTAGTGTGGGATTTTACGCCCATTTCATGTATAGAAGGAGTTTCCTTTTCTTATTATTTTTTCGTTTGCTCAAGCCACTCTTTTAATTTGTCTTCCGGTTGTTCGCCGCTAATACGGCTCACTTCTTTACCATCTTTAAAATGAATGATTGTTGGAGTTCCTTTAATTTTATATTCATCCCAAGGAGCATCTAATTTTTCAATATCCATAACCTTCATATCGACATTCAAGTCTTTAGCCATTGGTACTACGATAGGAGATAATTTTTGGCAATGAACGCAAGATGTTTGATAAAAGTATACTGTTTGTTCTTTTTTCTCTTTTAAATTCTTTTGGAGATCTGAAAGAGAAATTTTATTTGTGTAGTAGTCAGGACCATCTGGTTGACTAGTAGTATTATCAATTTTTTGGCTCGTTGAAGCACTTTTTTCTTCCATTTGTGTTACAGCGAAAATTGCTGCAAACAAAGCGATAATAATACCACCAAATATAAGCATTTTTTTCATTCTTTCATCTCCTTATTTGTTTTTAATTACAATAAAGCTGCAAATAGCGATTGTGATAAAGCCGATAAGAGCTAAAAACGGGATTGTCACAAAGCCGAACCAGTTTATGTATTCTCCCGTACAAGGTACGCGTCCGCAAGCTGCTCCTGCAGCTGATAGTGCTGAAACTTTTTGAATTGTATAATGATATAAAGAAATACAAGCACCAATACTTGCAATTGGTAAGGAATAACTTGCAATACGATAATCTTTTTTTACTACAGCAATGCCGAGCCATAAAACGAATGGATACATAAAGATACGTTGATACCAGCAAAGGACACAAGGCTCAAATTTCATGATTTCGGAAAAGTATAGGCTACCTAGCGTAGCAATAAAAGAAGCTCCCCATGCAGTAAATAAAGCATACTCTTGCTTTTTTTCTCGTCCCATATTTTATACCTCACTTATAATAGTTACATACTAAATTATAGTATGAAGTAGTACAGAAAAGAAAGAGAAAATATGTTTATCAATAAAAGTTTTGTAAAAGAAAACTTTTATTGATATAAAAATGTTCAAAAAAGCGCCATTCTCTAAGAGAGAATAGCGCTATATTTTACATTTGAATTTGCTCTACTACTTCTTCTACATGTGACTTCTGGGATGCATGGTCAATATATTGAAATAGGAGCTGCAATTGCTTGTCAACTTCTGGCAATTCTTTACTGTATTGATAAGCGTGTAAAAAGTGTTCAATACGCTTAGAAAATAGTTGATCATTCGTTTGAACCATTAAAACGAGTAGTTTATCCCAATTACAGCAATACGTGTAATAGAGAGCTTTGTCATAGTCGTTATATGTTTGCACTGTGTACCCTCCTTACCGAAGAGTTATATATAGTGTGTGACAAGCGAGGAGAAATACACTTGAAAGAATTTGTTAAGAAAAAAAGTGAATGAAAAAAAACGAGGAGTCTCCTCGTTTTTTAAGCTTTTGGCATTGGCGTAGGTGTTGGTTTCCCATATCCTTCTTTGTATTTATTATCAATATAATTACGAATTTCAAGCGTTGATTTTCCTTTTTGTTTCATCGAAGCAGATTCAACTGCGATTTCTAAGCAATTGACGCAAGTTGTTGCGTGGGAATCCCAAACAACTTCACCATTCTTTTTAATTTCACGAATAAAGCAGTTTTTATTGTTTTTATGTCCTACACTCTCACCGCAACCGCAGTAACATGGAATCCAATCTAATAGCTCTGCATTTTGTCCAGCGACAGTGTAGATATCTTTCATTTGCGGATCAAGCTTGTCTAGGAAGGTAGGGAGTGTGTCGACTCCTTTTGTCTTTTCTTGAATATCAGCTTGCTGAGTGTGCGTGGCATGATCATGTTCTTCTTTTGATTCAGAAGATTTTTTTTCATTTGTACCAGTACTCCCGCATCCAGCAAGGATTAAGCTTAGTACTACAAGTAAAGAAAATACATACTTTTTCATTCGCTTGTCCCCTTTACAAATGTATTAACCAAATTGTATCAAATATCATGGTGTGTCGGGTGAAGATTTTTTCGACTGATTTTTGAAGCGCCATCGTAGTGAATGGAATAGAAATAAAATTGGTACATAAACGTAGACAATATACAGACCAGCTTGAGATAGTATTGTATTTAATGTATTGATACTCTCGCGGTTTGTGAAAAATAAGGATGAAATAAATATAGTTGCGATAAAAAATGGCAGTGCAATGTTAAATGGTATGCGAAAAGATTTCTTAGTAATGCAACAAGAAGACCAAATCGTTAAGCAAAGGTTAGGTAAAATAATAAGGAACCATACGAAAATAATTATGTATTCAAATCGCTGAATAAAAGGGATTTTAATAATTTTTAACATTGTTAATGTAGGCCAAATAGTATGATGTAGTTGTCCTTGGCTATAGTACATAAGGGACACGATCGCTAATATTACGTATAGAATGGTTGTAAAAACAATACCACTATGTGCCCATTTATTTAACGATTTTCCTTTTTTAATAAATGGATAAAAAATAAGGATTGCTTCAAATCCAAGAAATTCTAATGCAGATGCTTTAGCTGAATATAGAATGTCTAAAGGTGAATGAGTAAAAATCGGGAAAATGTTACGGACATGTGCATGTTTCATCGGGAAAACTAAGAAAAATAGTACGAAAATCGGTATTACGACGCCCCAAAAACATATTCCTGTTACAGAGCGAAAGCCGCCTCTAATTACGTAGTAAGTCACAAGTAAAAATAGTAAAGTTAATTTCCACGGTTTAATTGTAGGAAAGACCCAAACTTGAATGACTTCAATATATGTACGAAGAACAGTAAGGCAAAATAATAGAAGGTATGCGGCAAAGCACACGGAAAAAAAGGTTCCAATCCACTTTCCGAAACATGTCTTATGAATATTTATTAAATCATTATCTTTTTCTAACATTTTAAGCATGCAAAAGAGCACGATATGAGTTGCAATACCTGCAACAATAAGGGAAATCCAAGCATCATAGCCAGCATATTGCGCAATAATTCGTTGATATCCTAACACACCTACTCCGATTTGAAGGGAGTGTAATAGAAGAAATGCGAAATAAGGGGAAACAGTATTTGTTTTATTTTGTTCAGCCATTATAGCACCTCACTATTCTCCGATACCAGATTGAACGACATTAATTTGCACATTAACGGCAACCTCTACGCTAGGATACATTTCTTGAATTTGTTTTATACTCCATTTTCTTGAGTGGCTACGAATTTCTTCACGTATCCCGATTGGATCGATTTCTTTTTCTTGAAATTGTTTTATTAATTCATTTAAATGTTTTTCAAGTGTGTTCTCCACATGTTTTTTTACATAAGTTATGTTTTTATTTTTTGATAAATCAAGCCAGTCGGGAGCGTTTTTTATGAGTCCATTTAATTTTAAGTGGATGTTAACTTTCGGAATGTCACCGTTTTGGGAAAGGGAACAAAAACTTTTTCCAGATAAGTTTTGAGTTGCGATTAATCCTTTATGTTTACCTTGACGTATCGGAACTTCGTAACGTCCATTGTTAGTTGGATTAATGAGTAATTTAAATAAAAAAGATCCTGTTTTATCTGTATACATAGCTACTTTATCCTTTTTTAAAAAAGCGAGTCCTTTAATGGAAGCAGACTTGTCTTCTGCAACTTGAATGTAAGGAAGAAATGGATCGGAACCTGATGAATAAAAGTTATATAAGAAAATATTTAAAGCTGTCCGAGGGATTGTCTCGGTTTCTATATTTTGCTCCAGTAAATCAGACAGATATAGCGATCCATTTGTTTTGACATGTTTAAGTAGTTTTTCTGTTGAACCATCTACAAGTGCTAGCTGCACATCTCGGCCAATGTTAGGATCACGTTGCAAGTTGTTAATAACATCCCCAATTCCACGTTCGCCAAATGATTTTCCAAATAGGACAACACGCATTTGACCTACAGCGATAGTATGTGGCGATTTGGCGTTTAGGAGTGAAGAGATTGTTTCAATGGTACCAGCGGTAGTTGACTGAGTTTCTGGTTTGGATTGCACTCCTTTTGTGTAATCCGGATATAAAATCGTCCCACGGAATTTTTTATCTTTCGTTATATCGAATCCACCCACATGAATAATTCGCTGCGTATCAACTATATTCGTTTGTGTACAGCCGGATTGGAAAATTAAAATGATAATGGAAAAGCATAGTAAAATATTTTTCATTTTTTCTCACCATCGCGTTTTTCTTTCGCTTTGTTTGGATCATAGCGCCATTTCTTTTTTGGTCTCAGAAAAGAGGCGCGCCCTGCAGTTTGACTAAATGGTAAGCGCAGGAGACCTTCTGCTGTCCCTAAACCGCGAAATGGATATAAAGGTAATAAATAAGGTGATCCAAGTGATTTTAAGCGAATTAAATGAGCTAATATGAATACGAATCCTACAATGAGACCTAAGCCCCCAAATGCACCAGCTAAAAGAATAAGTGGAAATCGTAGTATCCGGATAGTAGAAGACATTTTTACAGTTGGTGTTGTAAAAGAAGCGAGTGCTGATAAAGCAACCGCAATTAATAAAATGGTACTCGTTAAAGCAGCCTGAACAGATGCTTGGCCAATTACAATCCCGCCAACGATGCCGATTGTTTGTCCAACTTTTGTAGGTAATCGTGCTCCAGCTTCACGGAGCAATTCGATTGTGATTTCTAAAAAAAGTGCTTCTAAAATGGGCGGAAAGGGTACATTGGCTCTTGAAAAAATAATCGGACCTAGTAAATCCGCAGGAATCATTTGATAGTGATACGTTAATACAGCTGTATAAATAGCTGATGAAAATAGCGAGAATGCTGCTCCGAAAAAGCGAACCATTCGAAGAAATGAGCCTGCTATCCAGGGTAAATAATAATCTTCTGGAGAGACGAAGAAATCGAGTAATGTCGCCGGTCCAGCTAATGCGTATGGTGAACCATCTGTTAAAATGACAACACCACCATTAATGAGTGCATAAACAGAACGATCTAAGCGCTCTGTAGGTAGTAAAACAGGGAAGGGAGAGTTACTATTATCGCTAATAAATTGTTCGATCATAGTCGCATCGAAAGGAACATCAAAGTCAATGCCTTGTAGGCGCTGCATTGCAGTATTGACGTGCTGATCATTTGTAATGCCTTCGATGTAAGCAACTACGACCTTTGTTTTTGATATAGAACCAACTATAACTTCTTTGAAAACTAATTGTTCTGTTACGATATTTCGCCGAAGTAAGTGTATATTTGTATCGATATTCTCAACGAAGCCGACTTTTGGACCGATGACACTATATTCATTCTCTGTATCGTTATATAACCGTGTACCTAAAACCGAACTTTCAGCACGAATAAGTGCATATTCTGCTGAGTGAGAATCATTTTTTAGCTGAATAAGTACATACCCACTTAATAATTTTTCACGAATATCATCAATAGAAGGGTTGGTGATGATGTCCTCGAGTGTTACGATATTTGCTATATCACTTATATTTTCAATGTGATCTAATTCTCTTTTTATAGGTGTTAAAATGAATCGATTAATGAGGAGTGATTCGGCTGTAGATTTATAATAAAACAAACACAATGTTCCATCGTCTACTACGTTATAAGACACGAAATCACTGGATTCTTTCATAGTGTGGATAAACTCCGGAATAGAACAGAGTGCTTTTTTCTTCTTTTTAGATGATACACGGAACATTTCCTCACCCCTTACACGCATCATTTACTTGTGTTAGTTTTTGGGAAAGACGGGAATTTATACTTGAAAATTGAAAGTTCATAAAGTGAAGGCTAATAATCGGGATTTTACGGGCAGCACGACTCCCACCTAACTTCTTTGCTCCAGTCGAATTTTGAGGTGGGAGTTTTACTACCCAGAAATAGCGGGATAAAGAAAAGGAAGAGTATTGAATATCTCTTCCTTTTTGACAGGCTAATTTGTTTTCTTTTCTTTAATAGACTTCACTAATTTAATCATTTCTGCCCGTATATCTTCTTTTTTAACATTTAATTTTTCCGCAATTTGTTTAATATCCATCCCATCTTTTTTCATTTTTAGTACATCTTCAAGAGGGGTATTACTTTTTTGAGAGATGATTGTTAACACGGTAAGTTGGCGTAAGCCGATGTTATATTCTTTCATTTTTTGTTTCAGTCCATCTGGTGTGGACTTTTGCATATTTGCTAATTTTTGCAGTAGTGCTTTTTTCGTTTCTTTATTCATATGATGCTTTTTCAATTTACTTGGGTCTACACCGAAATGCTCGGCTGTTTTCTCCCAAGATTTATTTTGCTTATAGTAAGCTAAAACGTCCTTAATTTCTTTTTTACTTATTCTTGCAATGTGGGCAGCTTTCCAAATTTCATGTTTATTATAGCCGAGTTTTTCGAGCGACTGCATTTCTTCTTCTGAAATAGGCTTATGATGGTGCATTGTTACTTCTTTTGGCGTGGCAGCGGAAGCAGGAAAGACAGATATCCCGCACAATAATGCTGCCATAGTCATACTTACTGCGATTTTCTTGTACATATAAACTCCTCCTAGATGGGTAATGTGGAAAACTTACACATATCATTTCCATAAAATGTGAAAAACTTGTGAACAAGTTAAGTTTTTTTATTCACAGTATGAAAAGGCGTTTTTATAAGTTTTCCAACATAAAACATTGATTAATAGTGAAAAACTAGGTTATAATCGAAATTGAAAATCAATATCAATAAAAAACTTATACATATAGATAAAAATAAGGGAGAGAAAAATATGACTACATATACTTCCATCGCAAACGTTATTAAAGAAAGACGTTCTGTTCGTACATTTACAGATAAAGCAGTAGAAAAAGAGCTATTAATTGAACTATTAAACGACGCAACATGGGCACCGAATCATAAACACCGTGAACCATGGAATTGTAAATTATACATTGGAGAAGGCCGTCAGAAATTAGTGGACGCAGTACTAAACTCTTTCACAGAAGAAGAAAGAGCGAAACGCGGCAAGATTTTATCTGATCGTTTCTTAAGCACACCTGCACAAATCGTTGTTTACATTAATGAAGATCCGCGTCAAATTCAACGTGACGAAGATTACGCTGCAACATGTGCATTTATGCAAAACTTCCAATTACTTGCTTGGGAACGCGGCTTAGGATGCGTTTGGAAATCAGGTGGATTAAACTACAATCCACTATTTATAGAAGGAATCGGTTTAACAAGAGGTCAACGCATCATTGGAATTCTTCATATCGGCTATTTCGATAAAGCACCAGAAGGAAAAGCTCGTACACCGATTACGGAGAAGATGGAGATCATTGAAGGTTAATTAGAAAGAGGCATTCTCGTTTTTTAAGAGGGTGTCTTTTTATTATGCAATCAATCCTCATGAAAGCTTGTTCCTCATCATACACTTTCTTAAGGGAAAGTGTAAGGAGGGAAAATAATGAGAGCAAGTGATGATAAAGCACTACAATATGCGATTGCTGAAATTACGGAAATTGCGACTGGATTTGGTCTTGATTTTTATCCGATGCGCTATGAAGTATGTCCAGCGGAAATTATCTATACATTTGGTGCATATGGGATGCCGACGAGGTTTTCGCATTGGAGTTTTGGAAAGCAATTTTTCAGAATGAAATTACAATACGATTTAGGACTTAGTAAAATTTATGAACTCGTTATTAACTCTGATCCATGTTACGCCTTTTTATTAGATACGAATTCTTTAATTCAAAATAAATTAATCGTGGCGCACGTTTTAGCACATTGTGATTTCTTCAAAAATAATATTCGTTTTTCTAATACGAAACGCGATATGGTGGAGAGTATGGCAGCGACAGCAGATCGTGTGAAGGCGTATGAACATAAGTATGGAAGAGAAGAGGTAGAAACATTTTTAGATGCCGTACTTGCCATTCAAGAACATATTGATCCATCGCTTATGCGTCCGAAACTTGCATGGAGTATTGAAGATTTAGAAGAGGATGTAGAAAAGAAAAAGATATCACAGTACGATGATTTATGGAATTTAGATGATCGAAACAAAAAGAGAGAACGACCTAATATGCATAAAAAGAAGAAAATCCCACCGCAGCCAGAAAAAGATTTACTCCTCTTTATTGAAGAATATAGCCGTGAGCTAGAAGAGTGGCAGCGCGACATATTAACGATGATGCGTGAAGAAATGTTATACTTCTGGCCACAGCTTGAAACGAAGATTATGAATGAAGGTTGGGCTTCCTTCTGGCATCAACGCATACTTCGTGAAATGGACTTAACATCTGGTGAAGCAATTGAATTTGCGAAATTAAATGCAGGTGTCGTACAGCCATCAAAAACAAGTATTAATCCATACTACCTCGGTATTAAAATGTTCGAAGATATTGAAGAGCGCTATAACAACCCGACAGAAGAAATGAAACGACGCGGTGTGAAACCTGGTTCTGGTCGTGACAAAATCTTTGAAGTACGGGAAATTGAATGGGATGTATCGTTCCTAAGAAACTATTTAAATAAAAAACTTGTAATGAGAGAAGATATGTACTTATTCCAGCGCCAAGGAAAAGAATATAAAGTAATTGATAAAGAATGGGAGCATGTACGCGATCAACTCGTAAATATGCGCACAAATGGAGGTTTCCCGTACTTAGTAGTAGAAGATGGAGACTACTTAAAGAATGGGGAATTGTACATTAAACATAGCTATGAAGGAATTGAGTTAGATTTAAAATACTTAGAAAAAGTATTACCGTATCTTCATCAGCTATGGGGAAGAACAGTGCATATGGAATCGATTGTGGAGAGTAAGGGCGTTGTGTTTTCTTATGATGGGAAGATGGTGCATCGGAAGTATGTGTGATGAAAAGAACGGACATAGAATTTCTTGTCCGTTCTTTTTATTTTGAAAATGGTAAATATGCTATTCTTGAAGAGAGGGAGTTACATAGAGAAATGGAGCGATTCAAATGAGCAAAGTAGGGGTGTGCAAGGTGGATATTACGCCGCCTATAGGTATTGATTTTATCGGATATCATAGAGATACAGGGATTAATAATATTGAAGATCACATTTATGGGACAATTTTTGTATTTGAAAAAGATGAAATGAAAACTGTGTTTATAAGTATTGATAATATCGGAATGTTAGTAGAAGATACGACGATGATTCGTGAACGAGTAGCTAGTGAGCTGAATGAGCCGTTGCAGCAAATAACTGTCGTTTATACACATACTCATTCTGGTCCGGAAACAGTCGGTGATCATCCTTTAATAAAGTCGTATAAAACGATTTTACTAAATAATGTAGTGCAGGGTGCTATTACTGCGAATAATAATATGCGGTCATGTGAAGTTGGGTGGGATGTTACGACAGGTGATATTGGAGTAAACCGAAGAGAGAGGACACCTGATGGAAAAGCAAAGATGGGCATAAATATAGAGGGTATTGTAGATAAAAGAATTGGTGTTTTAGCAATGAGAAATGCTGAGTCAAAGGAGTTAGCTGGGGTCATTGTATTTTGTACTGCTCATCCGAATGTTTTAAAAGGGGATAGCGATGTATTATCAGCAGATTATCCTGGAATGACGCGAGAGATTCTGGAGAAAATAGTAAACTGTCCTGTTATTATTGTTCAAGGTGCTGCTGGAAACGTGAATGCGAAGTATCGTGGTTCACAGGAAGCATTAAAACAAATGGCTTACGCACTCAGTGGACATGTGTTAACGATATTACCAACAGTTACATATAGACCAATTGTAAATCTAAGAACTATTTCGACGATGATGCAAATGAAGTTAAAGGATATTCCAGAAATTGAAGAGATAAAAAGAATGGCCCAATTAGCTGAGAAGCAGTGGGGTGTGAATACTGACGAATGGCTTGCTATTGTTTTAGATAAGCATAGGAAAAACATTAGGCACTTAAGTATCGATTTAGAAATTCAATTGTTTCAAATTAATGATGGTATATTCTCTGGAATACCGATGGAACCTTTTTCAGAAACTGCTTTAGAAATGAAAGAGAGTGTTCAAAATGAACTAGCTTTCTTTGGTGGCTATACGAATGGATATATTGGTTACTTACCGACAAAAGAGGAGTATGCATATGGTGGATATGAAGTGGAATTAAATCCTGTTGTGTATGGGCCAGTTACAAACTTGTTGATGCCGCCAGAGGAGAATACGGCAGAGCTGATCGTGCAGAGAGTTACGGAATTATATAATGTATAAAATATGGGTATCCCATATATTTAAAACAAAATTTAAAGGAATCAATGATTTTAATAAAGCTGTAAAAAACGAATCCATTTTGAAAAAGAATAATCAAAATGGATTCGTTTTTTATATGGAGTTTTTGTTTACCAAACAGGTCGTATGCTCGATGATAATTTTCCTGTATTTTCTTTAGTAACGAATGTTGTTAAATCCTCTTTAAGCATTTGCATTCGTTCTGCACCTATGTTTGCAATCCATCGTTGTTCTATTTCAGCTACTATTTCTTCTTTTGCTTTCATTACTGCTAAACCACGCTCGGTTAAAACAATAATTTTACCTCTTTTATCAGTAGGATGCGTTTGGCGCGTGACATAACCACTGTTCTCAAGAGAATCTACCATTTTACTTATGGCTTGTTTTGAAACCCCTAAAGATTCAGCTAGTTCTATACCGGTTGCCCCATTAGGAAGGATGCGTTTGAACATAAAACCATGCGCTGGCCTAATATCTTCAAATCCTAATTCACTTAATTTGTCATGTAGTTCAGTAATTAATGTGCTGAAAGATAGTGATAAAAGTGATGTAAGATCTAGTTCGTTAAGTGTTTGATGAGTCATGTATATAACCTCCTTACTTATAGTCAATTAAATTGACTATAAGTAGAATCTATTGTACTATACAGGATATAGTCAATCAAATTGACTATATAATAGTAATAGAACAAATAATGATTTATCTAAATAATATCAATGAATTATGGAGGTTTCACATGGTTAATATCGTTAAAATTAGAGGGAGTGTATTTGCATCGTATGCTTTGCTGAAACCTATTCAGGATCCTGCGACGGGAAGAGTGTTTGAATATGCCGGAGATGCACGTGAATTTACACCATACTCTGTGAGCACAAAGCGTTCAAGATTAGAACAAGAAGTGGTTGTTGATTTTTATAAAAGAGAAATTTTTACATATGCAGATGCTTGTATCGTTACTGTGAAAATTACAAATCCAGATGGCTCAATTGAGTATCAAAAAGGAGAAACAAGTACAGAAAACATTGCATGTACAAATATTGTATGGAGTGAAGATGAAGTTTCATTTGAAATGAGAGCAAGTGCAAGTAATCCGTTAAACGGGGCAGCACCTGCAGCTGATTATTTTTTGACTATACGAGTTAATGAAAGTGGTACTGTGCATGTTGAAGGTTTACATGATGGTTTTCCTTGCTATGAATTTTATAAACAAATCGACTTTGGTTCATTTGAATTAATATATACACATGATTTCAGGAAAACGGATGATACCCCAGCAGCACTAGCTGGAGAAATGGAATATAGCTTTAAAACGAAAATCTAGATATAAATATAGCGCTATTTTTTAGAAGGAAGTAGCAAACGTAAAAGAGAAAGCTATTGGTTCTAGGATTGAAATTGTGGTCTATTTTATTCAATAGTATGCAGTATATAAAATTAGAATTACAGGGGTGTTTCTTATGAAGAATATCGTTAAAATTAGAGCCAGTGTATTTATTCCAATGTCTTGGACAGAACCACAGAAGGATGTACAAACCGGAAAAGTAATCCAATTCGAAGGTGATTCACGTGAATTTACACCACATGCGGTAAATACTATGCGCTCTAGAGTTGAGCAAGAGGTAGTAGTGGACTTTTATAAAGAAGAAGTGTTTTCATATGCAAACACAGGTATTACGACAGAGAAGGTTACAAATCCAGATGGTTCTGTGAATAAAAGAACAGGAAAAGCGAGTACTGAAAATATTGTGTGTACTGATATTGTATGGAATTCTGAGGGTGTGCAATTCAAAATGAGTGCAAGTGCAAGTAATCCGTTAAATGTATATGCACCTCCTGTGGACTATTTATTAACTGTATGTGTGAAAAAGGATGGGAGTATTGATATTCAAGGAGAGCATGATGGATTCCCTTGTTATGAATTTTATAAACAAGTAGATTTCGGTTCATTTGAACAAATTTATACACATGATTTTAGAGAAACTGGTGATACAGCTGCAGCGTTAGGTGGAGATATGGATTATAGTTTTACAAAGAGATTATAGGAAGTATGACAAATTACTTCATTCGTAAATGAATTCAGCCGTCAAAAATAAGTATTACTCTATACTACGCCGCCTTTAGGCATGGATTTAATCATACAGAAAGGAACCTGGAGATATCTAGGTTCTTTTTTGTTTCGAATTTGTGAACAAAAGATATATATATTGAAAATGATTTTTGTATATTTTATTATATACCCATACGGGTATGAGTTTTTTGTGTGTAATACATGGAGAAATTAAATAATAAACAACATGGAGGTTTAAAATATGTCTAGAAAAATTGTTGTAGTAGGTGGAGTTGCTGGTGGAGCATCAGTAGCTACAAGGCTTCGTCGCTTAAGTGAAGAAGATGAAATTATTATGGTTGAACGCGGTGAATATATTTCATTTGCAAACTGTGGATTACCATACTATATTGGCGGTGTAATTACAGAAAGACAAAAACTATTAGTGCAGACAGTTGAAAAGATGTCAAAGCGCTTTAATTTAGATATACGTGTATTGAGTGAAGTAGTAAAAATTAATAAAGAAGAGAAAACAATTATTATAAAGAATGTAACTACAAATGAAACATATAACGAGGAATATGATGTTTTAATTCTTTCACCAGGGGCGAAACCAATTGTTCCACCTATTCCGGGTATTGAAGAAGCGAAGGCGTTGTTTACGTTACGAAATGTACCTGATACAGATCGTATTAAAGCGTACATTGATGAGAAGAAACCACATCATGCGACGGTTATTGGTGGTGGATTTATTGGAGTAGAAATGGTTGAAAACTTAAGAGAACGAGGAATTGATGTTACTCTCGTAGAGATGGCCAATCAAGTGATGCCACCGATTGATTATGAAATGGCGGCATATGTATACGAGCATATGAAAAAGCACAATGTTGAGCTTATTTTTGAAGACGGTGTAGATGCATTAGAGGAGAATGGGAGTATTGTACGTCTAAAGAGTGGGTCAATTATAAAGACAGATATGCTTATTTTAGCAATTGGTGTACAACCAGAGAGTAGTTTAGCGAAGGATGCAGGATTAGAGCTAGGAGTTAGAGGAACGATAAAAGTAAATGAGAAATTTCAAACATCGGACCAACATATATATGCAATTGGTGATGCGATTGAGGTGAAAGGTTTTGTTACAGAAACAGAAACAATGATTCCTTTAGCGTGGCCGGCTAATCGTCAAGGCCGCATGTTAGCAGATATTATTCATGGTCATACGGATTCTTTATATAAAGGTACGATGGGAACTTCAGTGGCTAAAGTTTTTGATTTAACAGTTGCTTCGACTGGAGTAAATGAAAAAATATTAAAACGATTAAATATACCCTATGAGGTAGTACATGTACAGGCCAATTCTCATGCTGGATACTATCCAAATGCTACGCCAGTACTAATAAAATTAATTTTTAATAAAGAGAGTGGGAAAATTTATGGGGCACAGGCTTTAGGACGTGACGGGGTAGATAAGCGTATCGATGTTATTGCAACGGCAATGAAGGCGAATTTAACTGTAATTGATTTACCGGATTTAGAATTATCATATGCACCACCGTATTCTTCCGCAAAAGATC
This sequence comes from Bacillus sp. SIMBA_074, assembly GCF_046534555.1. Taxonomy (NCBI): domain Bacteria; kingdom Bacillati; phylum Bacillota; class Bacilli; order Caryophanales; family Bacillaceae; genus Bacillus; species Bacillus sp. SIMBA_074. Next base: position 40,464 of record NZ_JAWRYM010000033.1, read on the forward strand.
CAGTAAACATGGTAGGGTATGCGGCAAGTAATATAGTAGATGGTTTTGTTGATACAGTACAATGGCATGAAATTGATCGTATTGTTGAAAATGATGGATATCTGATTGATGTTCGAGATCCTAATGAATTAAAGCAAGGAATGATCAAAGGTTCTATTAATATTCCATTAGATGAATTACGTGATCGCTTGGATGAAGTGCCATTAGATAAAGAAATATATATTACTTGTCAGCTTGGTATGAGGGGATATGTTGCAGCACGTATGTTAATGGAAAAAGGATATAGGGTAAAAAATGTAGATGGTGGCTTTAAATTATACGGAACAGTATTACCAGACCGGATTGTATATTGATATTTGTTCATCTTTCACTTCAAAATTTGGTGGAGGATGAAACCCCATGGATTAAGGTTTCACTTTTTGTTTTGCGAACATGTAAGATGAAAAATAAAAATAGGGGTTTACAAAATACCCTGCAGGGTATAATATATTGTCATAAGTTATAAATGGTGACATAATGGTAATGAGGTGATTATAGAATGGAATACAATCAAGATATGAAAAATAGATTGAAACGTATTGAAGGTCAAGTTCGTGGTGTGCTTCGCATGATGGAAGAGGGAAAAGATTGCCGAGATGTTATTACACAGTTAACTGCATCCCGTTCTGCACTTGATCGTACAATTGGACTCGTTGTTGGAACAAATTTAGAGCAATGTTTGCGCGAGCAGTTTGAGACAGGTAATGGCTCAAATGAAGAGTTAATTAAAGAAGCTGTTCAATTACTTGTAAAAAGCAGATAATCTGTCAAACGTATGTGTTGACAGATTTTCAAAAACATTTTATTATACCCCTACAGGTATACGTATAATAACTAGGGAGGAAATGACGATGAGTATAAAAGTGGATACGAGTTTAGATTGTAAAGGATTGGCTTGTCCGATGCCGATTGTGAAGACAAAAAAGGCGATGGAAGGGTTAGCATCAGGGAAAGTTATTGAAATAGAGGCGACGGATAAAGGTTCTACGCTAGATATTCAAAGTTGGTCAAGTAAAGTAGGTCATCAATATATTGGAACGAAACAAGAGGGAGATATATTAAAGCATTATGTACGAAAATCCCATGAACATGAAGTAAATGAAGTTGTAAAGTATCCTCATACAATTACGAATGAGGAATTGCAAGATATATTGTTAAGTAGTGAAGAGTGCACTGTGCTAGATGTTCGCGAAGCAGCGGAATTTGCCTTTGGTCATATTCCATCCGCAATTTCGGTGCCGTTAGGTGAATTAGATAGTGCTTTGTTAGACAGTGCGAAACCAATTTATGTTGTTTGCCGAACGGGTAATCGTAGTGATATAGCGTGTCAAATGTTGAAAGAAAAAGGTTTTTCAAATGTGAAAAATGTCATTCCTGGTATGTTAGAGTGGCAAGGAAATGTGGAGAAATAAAATTTTTTAAATATAAATATACCTCAGGGGGTAATTGAATGAGTGTTAAACCGTTACAAGCAAAAGATGTCGCAGAGAAAGTTTTATTCGGAGAATTGTTTATTTTAGATGTTCGTAATGAAAGGGACTATGAAGATTGGAAAATTGAAGGAAAACAAGTTTCTTCTATAAATAAACCGTATTTTGACTTATTAGATGGTGTAGATCATGTCGTAGATGAATTGCCGAGGGAGAAAGAAATTTTAGTCGTATGTGCGAAAGAAGGTTCTTCGCAGTTTGTTGCAGAGCAATTGTTACATGCTGGTTTCAATAATGTTTATTATTTAGCTGGCGGTATGAAAGCTTGGAGTGAGTATGTGAAGCCGGTAAAGGTAGGGGATATACAGGGCGGGGAAGTATATATCAATTTAATCGTCTTGGAAAAGGATGCTTATCTTATATGGTAGTTTCAAAGGGTGAAGCAGCAGTCATTGATGCGGTGAGAACGATTGAAGTATACGAAGATTTTGCAAAAGAGCACGGAGCTACTATTACTAATGTAATAGATACACATCTACATGCAGATCATATTTCTGGTGGGCGTAAGTTAGCTGAAAAAGTAGGCGGTACGTATTGGTTACCTCCAAAAGATGCGGAGGAAGTCGTTTTTTCTTACGAACCGCTTATAGAAAGTACTGTTATTACGGTGGGGGGTACCCTAATTCATATTGATGCGCTATACTCACCAGGGCATACGATTGGAAGTACATCATTTATTATTGATGAGACGTATTTATTATCAGGGGACATATTATTTGTAGATTCAATTGGCCGCCCGGATCTTGCTGGGAAGGCGGAAGACTGGGTAGGGGATTTGCGAAATACTTTATATAAACGTTATAAGGAATTATCTCAAGATTTAATTGTTTTACCGGCTCATTATTCAAAAATAAGTGAAATGGATGAGAAAGGTATTGTGCGTGCGAACCTACAAAATCTATTCAAGGAGAATGTAGGATTAAATATTGCCGATGAGGTAGAGTTTCGTAAAACTGTGACAGAGAACTTACCGCCTCAGCCGAATGCTTATGAAGAAATTCGTCAAACGAATATGGGTAAGATTTATCCGAATGTGGAAGAAGAGCGTGAAATGGAGATTGGTCCAAATCGCTGTGCAGTTCATGATTCATTATAAAATAACAAACTGGAGGAATAGATGATGAATGTAAACCAAGTATTAGATGCGAAAGGTTTAGCATGTCCAATGCCGATTGTAAGAACGAAGAGAGCGATGGATGCTTTACAAACTGGAGAAGTGTTAGAAGTACATGTAACGGATAAAGGATCAGTAAAAGATATTCCAGCATGGTCAAAAACAGGCGGTCATGAAATAGTAAAGCATAATATAGAAGACGATGTGCTGAAGTTTTGGATTAAGAAGGCGTAGTGAAGAACTAGTTTTGTAAAGGCGGAGAGGTTGTTTATATGAATACAATATTAAGTACGCTTTTCATTGTAATTGCTGTATGGTTTGTTATTTCACGTTTTTTACCGGTGAAAGGTGTTCAAAATATAAATGGAAAAGAATTAAAGAGTATAGTGGGAAAACAGGGAAAGCAGTTTATCGATGTTCGTACAGTAGGTGAATATAGAGGAAATCATATGAAGGGATTTCAGAATATCCCGCTAAATGAGTTAGCTAGTAGAGCAAATCAATTAGATAAAAATAAGGAAATAATCGTTATTTGTCAGAGCGGGATGAGAAGTAAGCACGCAGCAAAAGTATTAAAGAAATTAGGATTTCAGCGCATTATAAACGTTTCAGGCGGTATGAACGTTTTGTAAGGAGAAAGTAGTATCAGGTGTAGCTAGATAATTTGAGTCTTTTTACAATTTTTAAAATACCCCTATAGGTAATTAGGAGGGAGAACAACATGGAACAACAGAAGAAAACGACGATTGTTTTATTTAGTGGAGATTATGATAAGGCGATGGCAGCTTATATTATTGCAAATGGTGCAGCGGCGTACGATCATGAGGTGACTATTTTTCATACTTTCTGGGGTTTAAATGCTCTTAGGAAAGATGAGCATGTGAAAGTAAAGAAAACATTTATAGAGAAAGTGTTTGGAAAAATGATGCCGCGCGGCGCTGATAAGATGGGATTATCAAAAATGAATTTTGCCGGTATGGGAGCAAAGATGATTAAAGGTATTATGAAAAAACATAATGCGATGCCTTTACCAGATTTAATCGATTTGGCGAAAGAACAGGGAATTAAACTTGTAGCTTGTCAAATGACAGTAGATTTATTAGGGTTAAAAGAGGAAGAGATTATGGATGGGGTAGAGTTTGCAGGAGTAGGAGCTTATTTAGCAGATGCTTCGGATGGGAATGTAAACTTATTCATTTAATTCACCTTCTTTTTAGAAGGGAGGGGATGTAAGATGAGCTTAGTCGTATTACTTTTTATAATTGGGTTTATAGGATCGTTTATATCAGGAATGGTTGGAATTGGTGGTGCAATTATTAATTATCCGATGATCTTATACATTCCGGTATTGCTAGGATTTGCTGGATATACATCACATGAAGTGAGCGGTATTACAGCGATTCAAGTATTCTTTGCAACTTTTGCAGGCGCGTGGGCGTATAGGAAAAGTAACGATATGGATAAAACTTTAGTTGTGTATATGGGAGCTAGTATATTGATAGGAAGCTTTGTAGGTAGCTTTAGTGCGAATCTATTAAATGAGCATGCTGTAAACGTTGTTTACACATTACTAGCTACTATTGCGTCTATTATGATGTTTATACCGAAGCGAAGCAATCGTAAGGGGACAGAAGGAATTACGTACAATAAGTGGCTCGCTAGTTTGCTAGCTTTTATTGTAGGAAGTGTTTCCGGCATTATTGGGGCTGGTGGTGCATTTCTTTTAGTACCGATTATGCTAGTTGTTTTAAAACTACCGATACGTACAACAATAGCAACATCTATCGCTATTACTTTTATTTCCTCGATAGGAATTACTACTGGGAAAGTGATTACTGGACAAATAGTTGTTATTCCGGCTCTTATCGTTGCGATAGCAAGTTTATTTGCCGCTCCTCTTGGAGTGAGAGTAGGGAAGAGAGTGAATCAAAAAGTTTTGCAATACGTATTGTCTACTTTAATTGTAGGAACTGCGATAAAGATGTGGGTTGATATGATATCGAAATAAAAAGATGGTGCTCTTGTAGCACCATCTTTTTATTTACGCCCAAATAACTTTCATTAAGTTCTTATATTCATCGTTTGCCAGTTTATATAGCATTCTCGTATGTTCAAAGACAAGTGCGGGATTAAAGTTTGGTTCTGAGAATGCAAGAGATGTTGAAATATCAATTGCATTTTGTTTGTTTAGCGTGAATTTTGCAAATCGATAAGATGTGTTTAATTCATTGATGACATGTAAAATATCATTTGTTGATGTTGAATCAGGTACAAGAGCAACATTGAAGCAGTATATATCCACAGCAGGATGTTCGCTTTGGAAAGCAGCGATAAGTTGAATTTTTGCGCCAGCTTCTGTTTCTAATCCTACTGAAAAATGTACCGAACCATCATTTTCATCTATATTTTCTTCCATGTATATATCGTTTGATTTTAAGTACTCTTTAAAATCTGAAATGTTATGTTTTACTGCAGCTTTCATATGCGTGGGCCCCCTGATAATTGGAATAGATTACTATTATTTATTATAATTTAAAAATATTAAAAAAGATAGTTGGAAAGTTCTGATTTTTTGTTTTAAAAGCATTAAAAAGAAGCAGTGCTCTACCTCCATAGAGCACTGCTTCACTTTATTCATTGTCATTAGACGATGTTTCTGTATCTTCACTGTTATTCTTATTTTGAGTTTCATCGTTACTTGATTCGCGTTTACTCGTATTTTCAGACGTAGATTCTTTTGTTTTCTCTGAGCTTGTTTTTTTCGAATCAGAATCAGATTTTGTATAGGCAGGTAGTCCAAGGTGACTACGAAGTTCGTTTGTAACATTAGCTAATTCTTTTTTATCTGGATTGTAGTAGTAAGTTCGACCACCACCAGCTGACTTACTACATGTATCATCACCTTTTGCCATGTAACAATCTTCACCTTGAAGTTGTAATTTCTCAATTTCCGAATCCGATCCATATTTATAGAATGAAAGCATGTCATCGAATGTTAAGTTTGTAACGAATTGTCCGTTAATATCATCAATTATGTTACCAACTTTTGTTACGGATCCAACGCTTGTTAGTTTCTTTAAAATGGCTTCAATAACGAGTTGCTGACGTTGACCACGCATCGCATCACTATCAACGTGTCGTGTTCTAGCAAGAGCAAGAGCTTCTTCACTATTTAACTTTTGAACACCTTTTTTTAAGTGAATTGCTTCGGCGTTATCATTACTATCTTGTTCAGTAAACTCAACTGGTACGTCAACTTCAATGCCGCCTAAATCATCAACGATTTTCATGAATGATTTAAAGTTGAATTTTACAAAGTAATCGACGGGAACATTCATTAATTTTTCAACTGCATCAATACTAGCTTGTGGTCCACCATCTTTTCCGTTTTTAGTAGAACCAAATGCATGAGCGTGTGTAATTTTATCTTTTTTCTTTTCTACTGGAATATAAGTATATGTGTCTCGTGGAATACTTAATAGTTTTACAGTTTTGCTATCTTTATTAAACGTTGCAAGTAATAGTGCATCCGTTCTTATAGCTTCACCATATTCTTTTCCGCGGACATCGCTTTCATCAACGCCCATTATTAAGACAGAGACGTTATTTGTAATAGGTTTTACAGCTTTAGCACGTAAATCAGACTTATCACCGCGTGCTAAATCGTGAGCGGCGTTTCGAACAGCAGAAGATGCTTTATTTACTAAAAACCATGTATAACCGCCACCTATTATTAAAACTAATAGAATAACGCTTATAATAATTTTTGTTTTTTTCTTACCTTTTTTCGGTTTATTGCGTGTATTTTCTTGCAAAGATGGGTTTTGCTCCATTTCTTGTACTCCTTCATTTGAATTGAAATACGACACTCATATCCACTTATTATAATGAAATTTAGCGAAAAAAAACATTACAAATCATTTACATTTCGTAAAAATTCAATTTATTTATAAAAAGTCAGATTTTCTATATTTTATTTTTAAGATGTAGAACAAGTATAATGTGTTTTAGTAGAAATGAAAATATGTAATGTGAGAAAGTGATAGAGAAGTAAGATTTGTTGAAATATAGCCAAGAAGATGTGATTAGCTGTATATGTACTTCTTATATAATAAAGAAAGATTTTACGGATGAAGGAGAGAGCATAATGAATCATACATCATTCCGAGCAATTGTCGTGAACGAAAAAGAAAATAATCAATTTGAAAGAAAGCTTGTTGAGAGAGAAGTCAATAGTTTACCTGAAGGAGACGTATTAATACGTGTTTATTATTCTTCATTAAATTATAAAGATGCCCTTTCAGCTACTGGTAATAAAGGTGTAACGAGAACATATCCTCATACACCAGGCATCGATGCAGCGGGAGAGGTTGTTAGTAGTGGGAATACCGCCTTTCAGGAAGGCGATCAAGTTATTGTAACTGGATATGATTTAGGTATGAATACTTCTGGTGGTTTCGGAGAATATATTCGCGTGCCATCATCTTGGGTTGTTCCTTTACCGAAAGAAATTTCTTTGAAGGAAAGTATGATGTACGGGACAGCCGGTTTTACAGCTGCCTTATCGGTATATAAGCTCATTAGAGCGGGAATTACGCCTAGTATGGGAGATGTTTTAGTAACAGGTGCTACGGGCGGAGTAGGCAGTGTAGCAGTTAGCATTTTAGCGAAGCTAGGATATGACGTAGTAGGATCAACTGGGAAAATGGAAGAGGAACAGATGCTGCTACGTTTAGGTGCAAAAAAGATGATTCATCGCGCGGAGTTGAGTGATGAATCAGGAAGACCGATGCTTAAAGGAATATACACTGGGGTTGTCGATACCGTAGGCGGAAGCATGTTAGAAAGTTCTTTAAAGGTAGTTAAGTATGGAGGCTGTGTAACAACGTGTGGTAACGTAGCAGGGCATGAATTAAATACAACTGTATACCCATTCATATTACGAGGGATTAGCCTTTTAGGAATAGATTCAGTTCAATGTCCAGTAGATGTGAGAAGAGACGTGTGGGCATTGCTAGCAGGTGAGTGGAAAAATTCAGAGCTATTATCTTATACAGAAGAATGTACATTAAAAGAATTAGATGAGAAGTTTACACTTATACTGCAAGGAAAGTTAAAAGGAAGAACGGTTGTAAAGATGAAATGAAAAAAGAGACGCTTACATTAGCGTCTCTTTCCTATTATAATGATTGTTTTAAATTTACTTTTCCTTGTTCACCTAAAACACCATCAGCGATATTTACAGCGTGATCACCGATACGCTCTAAGTTACTTACCATATCAACGTAGATGATGCTTGCATCACCTGAACAGCTACGTTCGTTCAGACGTAATACGTGACGTTTACGTAGAACACGTTCCATTTGGTCAATTTTACGTTCTTTTGCAATAACAGTTTGAGCTAGTTCAGTGTCAAAGTTTGTTAAAGCATTGATTGCATCTTGTAATGTTGAAATTGTTAATTCAAGCATTTCATTTAATTCAGCTAGTGCTTCATCTGATAGTGAAACGCGGTTTGAAATTTGGAAATCTACAAGTTCTACAAGGTTTTCTACATGATCACCGACACGTTCAATATCTCCAACAACACCTGCTAAAACTGAATGTTTCTCAGAGTCTGTAGGTGAAAGTGGTTTTTCTGATAGTAAAACTAAATACTCGATAATTTTTTTATCTAAATTGTTAATAGCTGCTTCTAATTGAGTAGCCATGTCAGCGTGTTTTTTATCTTGTGTATTTAAAAATTGGTTTGCTTCTTTTAATCCATGTAATGAAAACTCAGCCATACGAATGATTTCTTTTTGAGCTTCTGTTAAAGCGATAGCTGGAGATTGTTCAATAAAGATTGGATTTAAATGTTGCGGTTTAAAATCAATAGCGGAATCTTCACCGCGAATGATTTTTGTTACAATCCATGCTAACACTGCAATGAATGGGAATTGAATAACTGCATTCGTTACGTTAAATGTTCCGTGAGCAAATGCGATTGTCATTTCTGGATTTAAGTTTAATGATGTTTGGAAATGTTGAATTAAACTTGTAAATGGTACTAATAAAATTGTAAAGATGATTGCACCGACGATATTAAAGATAACGTGAACTAATGCTGCACGTCTTGCTGCAATAGAAGTACCGATTGCTGCTAATACGGCTGTAATTGTTGTACCGATGTTATCACCGAATAATACAGGAAGAGCAGCTTGTAAATCAATTGCACCCTGGCCGAATAATTCTTGTAAAATACCGATTGTCGCACTTGAACTTTGTACAACTAAAGTGAAGACTGTACCAACAACGATTCCTAGAATTGGGTTATCACTCATGCTAACCGTTAATTCTTGGAATGATTCTAATGAACGAAGTGGCTTCATACCCGCACTCATTAATTCTAAACCGAAGAATAACATACCAAAACCGAATATAACTTGACCTAAAGAATGTACTTTTTTATTTTTAAAGAAGAATAGTAAGATAGCTCCGAGCGCCATAATTGGGAGAGCGTATTCTCCGATTTTAATTCCGATAATAAATGCAGTGACTGTCGTTCCGATGTTCGCGCCCATAATAACACCAATTGCTTGTCTTAATGTCATAAATCCGGCACTTACAAGTCCGACTGTTAAAGCGGTTGTTCCTGAACTTGATTGAATTAATACTGTAACTAACATACCTGCAAGTACACCCATAAGAGGGTTTGTTGTAAAACGATCTAGAATATCGCGAAGACGATCTCCAGCTGCTTGTTGCAGTCCATCGCCCATGTATTTAATCCCGAATAAGAAAATACCTAATCCACCAATGAACTGGAAGATCATATCTTGAATATTGTATTCCACGCATTCCACTCCTTAAATTTCATGTACGATGTAATTATTAACTAAACCTTGAGGAACTGTAAACGGTTTATCAGTAAAATTTACACTAAATTTACAAAGGGATAAAAAGTTTACAAATTTTTAAAGAAACACCTGGATTTAATTGGTTTTTTAGATGATATATCTGATCGGTTTGTAAAGAAGTCACATTCATCACACTATTTGCGGATAGTAAAAATAGGAGAGGTAAACTATCCAAATTGGATGCGCTAAGTAAAGTGTCACCTTATTTATAATAATGGTTCTTTGCATATTTTTTGATTAAAGTTAGAAAAATATGTAGGGAAACGGGGGAGGTTTGAAATGGATTTATTTAATGAAAGTGAAAAACGATTAAATTATTTTAAACTGTTTTCTTTTGAGATGCTCGCAACAATAAAAAAGAGCAATTCGCATATGAATTTGCTCTGCCTTTTTATGTTAAAAACTTTCGGTGCTTTGCATTTTAACAATTATGCAAAGTGTTTTTTCTTTATTTAGAATCGTCATTATGCTCCATAGTGATGACGACATTTCCCTTCTTATGTCCCTTTTCAACATATATGTGAGCTTCAATAATTTCCTCAAAAGTGTATTGCCTATCAATGACCACTTTTATTTTACCGTTCTCAACAAGTTCTTTAAGGAAATTTAATGCTTCGGAAGTTTCAGGTGCGTTTTGACTTAATATGAGTTTCACGCGACTTGTCAATTTAGTCCAGAGCATTTGAGCACTTGGTAACGGTTCAACGATATTTATATAGGTACCATCTTCCTTTAACATTTTAATACACTCTGAAAAGGAGCTCCTGTTTACCGCTTCAAAGATAACATCATAAGTTTCGTCTGTAGTAGAAAAATTTTTTGTGGTGTAATCAATTACTTCGTCAGCTCCTAGAGATTTGACCAATTCTAAATTGGAGCTACTGCACACACCTGTAACTGTTGCGCCGAAATATTTGGAAAGTTGTACTGCATAACTTCCGACACTTCCAGAAGCTCCGTAAATAAGAATGTTTTGACCGCTTCGAACGTTAGCTTTCCTAAGGAAAAACAAAGCTGTACGTGCTCCAATTGGGATGGCTGCGGCTTCTTCATAGGATATATTGGAGGGCTTCATGCACACTGCTCCATCTTCAGGTAGACAAATATACTCAGCATAAGAACCAAAATTTACTTGGGTAGCTGCACACACTTGGTCTCCTTTTTTAAATCGTGTGACGTCTTTTCCTACCGATTCAACTTCACCAGCCAATTCCATTCCTAGTATTTGTTTTTTCGGTTGCTTAAAGCCAAGTGCGATTCGAGCGGGTAGCCAAACAGAAGAGGGAACCGTAAAACTTCGTGAGCGAATATCTCCTGCTGTTACGGTTGTCGCTTTTATTTTCACTAGTATTTCATTGTCCTTAGGAGCAGGTTTTTCTATCTCTTTCAGTTGAAGAACGTCGGGGAGACCGTATTTTGTGTACACTATTGCTTTCATTAATATTTCCTCCAATTCGTTCTATATATATTAATATCATACGAACAACATGAATAAATAGAACAGCGGTTCACTCTTCAATACAATGCAAAAAGCAGTGTGATTTTTTTAGGAATCCACTGCTTTTTACAAATGTGTATGCATGATTTTTTGGTCCAAGTACTTCGAAAAAGAACCAATTAGCATTACCCAACGGCTTTTTCTTTTGTTTTATCCCCCTGTTTTTGCTTCCGTAAGCTTGTGATGTAAATGAAAAGAAAAGCGATAAGTAATAGAGAGGAATATCGATATACAGTTGCATAGTTGGTAAAGTGTGCAATGAATCCAAAAATAATCGCTCCAGCACCAATTCCAAGATCAAATGCTGAGAAGAATGTTGCTGTTGCTACTCCTCTCCGGTGCGGTGCTACTCGGTCAATCATCCATGCTTGTAGTGCCGGTTGAATTGCTCCGAAACCACTGCCGTAGCACGCTGCGGCAATAATTAAACTCGGAATTGTAGTTGTATACGATAGCAAGATAATACCTGTAAACGTAATAATAACTCCTGGAATGATGACGAATGTATGGCCTTTCGTATCATATAATCTTCCAGAAAACGGACGAGTTACAGCGATTGCAAGTGCGTTAAATAAAAAGAAGAGACTGATATCAGCAATCCCGACTTCTGTAGCAAATAATGTGATAAAGCTCCCAATTCCCCCGTACATTAATGTAATACATAATATTAATAGTGAAGGAAGTAAAGCTTTACGCTCAATAAACCCATCGAGAAAGGTACCAGATGTTTGCTGTGGTGGTTGCGGCGATTTTTTGATTTGAAGTAGTTTCGTTAATATTAATGAAACTATTGTGCATGAAAGTGCACATAAAAAAAGAATCGTGAAGTTATATGCTTGCATAAGCCAAAGTCCAATAAGCGGACCGAGCGCCATGGCAATAGTTCCAGAAAGACCGAAATACCCCATGCCTTCTCCGCGGCGAGCTTGCGGAATTAAATCTGAAACGACAGTTCCGTATGTAGTCGTTGTAATACCAAAACCAGCTCCGTGTAAAATTCGAACGGCAAGCAATAGGAAAACGGTTGAAGCGAAAAGATAACTGCCCATAGCGAGTAAACAAATAGCGGTACCGATCATTAAAATGATTTTTTTGTTGAATTTCTGCAAGGCATTTCCAGTTAGCGGCCTAATAAAAAGTGCTGCAACGGTAAACATGCCGACAACGAATCCGATATTTGAACTTGTGCCCCCAATTTCTTTCACATAAACAGGTAAAGTTGGAATTAACATTTGAAATCCTAAAAACATACATAAGTTTGCTAGAATTAGCGCAATAAACTCTTTCGTCCATAACGGTTCTCGTTTTACGAGTATTGCCTCTCCCATATATTCATCCCCTATATAAAAGTTTTCCCGCTATTTGCGGGCAGTAAAACTCCCACCTCAAAATCCGGCTGGAGCAAAGAAGTTAGGTGGGAGATCAGCTGCCCGTAAACGCCCGATTGGTGAAGGCTAATAATCAGTGGGGGATGAACAAAACCCCACACTGATTAAAGTTTCACTTTATCTCTGTTCTTTCGAGTATATGTATTGGTCAACGTAACAGTCAAGGAAGGTGCCTTGAAAACGTATAACAATTTTTAAGGCAAAAAACTGACAAATTTGTGGGAAGACTACACAACTTTGAAAAAAAGATGTAAAGTATAGATGTATAGACTAGTAGTTGTTATGAATGATAGAAATTATTTTTTCTTTAAAGAAAGCGGATTCAAATGGTAGTGGACGAGAAGGGGATACATACTTTTTCACTACATATATTTGAAAAGGTTTACAATATGATGAAGAAAGAGGCGTGTACATATGAGACGATTAGGTATTTCTATTTATCCAGAGCATTCGACAGTAGAGGAAGATAAAGAGTATGTAACATTAGCAAGTAAATACGGATTTACACGTGTGTTCACATGTTTACTATCTGTGGATGGCGAAAAAGAGAAAATTGTAGAAGAGTTTAAAGAAATAATTTCTCATGCGAATGCATTAGGGTTCCAAGTATTGGTTGATATTAGTCCGTCTGTTTTTGAGCAACTAGGTATTTCTTATAATGATTTATCGTTTTTCCATGAACTAGGTGCTTACGGTATTCGTTTAGATGTTGGTTTCTCAGGATTAGAAGAATCGATTATGACGTACAATCCATACGGTTTAAAAATTGAGATTAATATGAGTAACGGTACGAAGTATGTAGATAACATTATGAGTCATAGACCAAATCGTGAAAATTTAATTGGCTGTCATAATTTCTATCCGCATCGTTATTCAGGATTATCATACGATCATTTCATTAAATGCTCGAAACAATTTAAAGATTACGGTATGAGAACAGCTGCTTTTATTTCATCATTCGATGCAACATATGGACCTTGGCCAGTAACAGAAGGGTTATGTACGCTCGAGCAGCATCGCGAATTACCGATGACAACACAGGCGAAGCATTTGTTTGCAACAGAATTAATTGATGATGTTATTATTGCGAATGCTTATGCTTCAGAAGAAGAATTACAAGCACTAGGTGCGTTAAATAAAGAGAAACAAACATTTGATATAGAACTATACGATACAACAACAGATTTAGAAAGAATTATCGTATTAGAAGAACCTCATTTTTATCGCGGGGATGTATCTGAATATATGATTCGTTCTACACAAAGTCGTGTGAAATATAAAAAAGAAGAGTTTAAACCGCATAATACGCGTGAAATTAAGCGTGGCGATCTTTTAATTGATAATGAGCAATATGGCCAATATAAAGGTGAATTGCAAATTGCTTTAAAAGATATGGTGAATACAGGAAAAACAAATGTAGTTGGCCGAATTATAGAGGAAGAAATCTTCTTATTAGATTATTTACAAGCTTGGGATAAGTTTGGATTTACGCTAAAGAAATAATGAACGCGGGATAAAAGGGAAAAAACTACTGATTTCAGTGGCTTTTTCCCTTTTATATAAAGAGCGAGAGGAAGAGCTATGACAAAAGTGCATCAGCGATTAATTTCCATTTTAGAGGAGTTTTTAGAAGAGAAATCGATGCTAAATCGAGCTTTTTTAGCGAGCCGTTTACACGTATCAACGAAGACGATTCAAAAGGATATAAAATTATTAAATGATATATTGGAAGAACACGGAGCGAAAATTGAATCACAAAGAGGGAATGGGTACGAACTAGAAATTATACAAACTAAGAAGTTTGAAGATTTTTGCGTAAATGTATTTCAAAAACAGACAGAAAAGATTCCAACTTCTTATGAAGAAAGAGTAGCCTATATTTTACACCGTATTTTAACGACAGATGGGTATGTGAAGCTTTCACAGCTAGCGGAAGAGATTTATGTGAGTAAATCTACTGTAAACTTAATTATGAAAGATGTTACGGATATTTGTAGTCGCTATGAGTTACAAATTGAAAAAAGACCATATTATGGTATACGTATTGTAGGAGAAGAATTTAATATTCGTTCTTGTTTATCACAATATGGTTTGCCACGTTATGACCATACTCCGTTTCATGAGAGCTATGAGCAGACGGACACATATTTATCGTTACCCCATATTTCTCTCATCCGCTCAGTTATACTAAAGTATATCGAGGGAGGAACGATATATTTATCAGATATAGAAATTGATAATTTATCAATTCATATTGCGATTGCTTTAAAGAGATGCAGGGATGATCATTACATTCAAGCACTACATGTAGAGGAATCTGAACTTATAATAAAGAAAGAATATAAAATTGCGAAACAGATTTTAGGGAATTTAGGGGAAGAGCTAAAACTTCAATTTCCAGAAGAAGAAATTTTATATGTGACGATGCATTTATTAAGTACTGCTGTTACAGCGAGAGATCGCTATGAAAATGTGGAAGAGCTATTAGGGAAAGACGTATATGCATTCATGCAGCATATTCTTTTCAAAGTAGCGGAAGAACGGAATCTTACTTTTTATTATGATGAAGAATTATTATTTGGTTTTGGTGTTCATTTAAAAACGTTATTAAATCGTTTGAAATATAAGTTAAATACGCGAAATCCTCTTTTGGCAGAAGTGAAAAAAAATTATCCATATGCTTTTGAAATTGCAGTTCTCGTTGGAGATATAATTGGTGAATATACGGGTGAATCCATTCCAGAGAGTGAGATTGGTTATATTGCCATTCACTTTGGTGGGGCGATGAGCCGCTTGCAGGAAAATAATCAAAAGAAAAGATGTTTATTAGTTTGTGCAACTGGTCAAGGGAGTGCACAACTACTGAAATATAAAATTCTATCACATTTCCGAGATAAACTAGAGATTGTAGGTATTACAGGGTACTATCAATTGAAAGTGGAAGATCTTTATAAAGATAAAATAGATTGTATTATTAGTACGATTCATATACCGAGTGGTTTGCATGTTCCGGTTATAAAGGTAAACTCAATATTTGATGATAAAGAGATTAAATCAATTGGTAAGCAGTTATTTACACATGTGAATGATAGTATCCAGCAATATATTAAGGAAGATTTGATCTTCTTAAATCGTAGTGCTTCTACGAAAGAGGAGGTTATTCAGTTTTTATGTGAGAAAGCTGCTGAGAAAAACTATGTACCCGCAAACTTTTATGCTTCTGTTATGGAGAGAGAGAACACATCTCCTACAGCGGTTGGAAACTTAGTGGCAATTCCGCATCCGATGCAATTATTAAGCGATACGACATTTTTGATGTTTTGTACACTCGATAAGGCGATTGACTGGGGAGATAAAAAAGTACAAGTTATTATTATATTTAGTGTGAAGCGCAATAATAATGAAGGTTTACAAAAGCTTTATGATTTTTTATATGATATTATGTCTAGTCAAACTATAATAGAAAAATTGCATCAGGCTCAAGCTGTTGATGATTTTCAAGAAATCTTACTATCATTATGAAAAAGTATATTAAAACTTCCGTTACACAACGGAAGTTTTTTATGTTTAATTGTATGCGTTTTCATAATAAGATAAAAATATAGAAAAACATAACTTGGAGGAATTTTAAATGACTGATATGCAAACTCCATTTGCGTTAATTTTACATGGTGGCAACGCGAGAAGCGCGGCACTTGAAGCAATCGCTTTTGCAAGACAAGGAGATTTTGAGAATGCGAGTGAAAAGATGACACTTGCTAGTGAGGAAATATCATCCGCTCATCGTATTCAAACGGATTTAATTCAAGAAGAAGCAAGAGGAAATCATGCAGAAATAAGTTTACTGTTAGTGCATGCACAAGATCATTTAATGAATGCCATTACAGTGAAAGAACTTGCTGAAGAATTTATTACTCTTCATAAACGAGTGGAAGAGAAAGTGACAGTGTAATATGTACATTTTATTATGTTGCGCGGCAGGTATGTCAACGAGTATGGTTGTAAGAAAAATGCAAGAAGAGGCAAAGAAACAAGGGAAGGATTATAAAATTAAAGCAGTCGATTCAGAACTTGTGAAACTGGAAATGAAAAATGCTGATGTTGTTTTAATTGGACCACAGGTCAAGTATTTGTTTCCAGCGGTAGAGTTTCTTGCGAAATCATACGATATACCAGTTGCAATTATAGAACAACGAGATTATGGCATGTGTGATGGTTTGAAAGTACTTAAGCAAGCAGAACAATTAATTTTAGCGTAATTATATTTTTTTAAATATAAACATTATAATGTTATAACTTTTAAGTTTCGCCACATTGAACATAGGGAGGGTTATCGATGAATGGTTTTATGAGTTTTATGGAACAGAAGATTATGCCGACAACGCAAAAGATTGCGGGGCAACGACATTTATTAGCAATTCGGAACGGAGTTATTTCTACGTTACCGTTAACGATTGTCGGATCATTTTTCGTTATCTTTTTAAATTTACCAATTGATGCATATATGGAGTGGATTGCACCGTTTCGCCATATTTTAGATATTCCATTCCGATTTACAGTAGGATTAATGGCATTATATGCAGCGTTTGGGGTAGGGGCTTCACTCGCGAACTTTTATCAGCTCAATCAATTAAGTGCAGGATTATTATCTGTACTCGCCTTTTTACTAGCATCAGTTGAACCAATTCAAATAACAAAAGCTGTACCAGGTGTTATTGATGCAGGTAGATATATTTCAGTAGGAACATTAAGTGCAACTTCTTTATTCGGAGCAATTGTTACAGCATTAATTGCAGTAGAAATTTATCACTTTATGATTAAGCATAATATTTCGATTAAATTACCAGATAGTGTACCACCAGCAGTTGCAAACTCGTTTGCAGCATTAATTCCAACTTTAGTAGTTATTCTTTTATTCTGGGGTATTCGTTACGGTTTGAAATTTGATGTAAACACAACAATCACATATTTAATCGCACCATTAAAATCAGTATTAGTAGGAAATAATTTATTCGGCGGTTTATTAACAGTATTCTTAATCGTGTTCTTCTGGTCGTTCGGTATACATGGCCCAGCGATTTTAGGACCAATCATCCGTCCGATGTGGGATTCAGCAATTCTTGAAAATATGGAAGTATTCACGGCTACAGGAAATGCACATCAGTTACCAAACTTATTTACAGAGCAATTTATTCAATGGTTCGTATGGATCGGTGGATCAGGCTCAACGTTAGCTTTAGTAATTATGTTTATGTTCTCTAAATCTAAGTTCTTAAAAGAGTTAGGTAGATTATCATTCGTACCAGGATTATTCAATATTAACGAGCCAATTATTTTCGGGGCACCAATTGTAATGAACCCAATCTTAATTATTCCATTCGTTATTACACCGTTAGTTACAACGACGGTATCATATTTCGCAGTTGTTTCAGGTATGATTCCGCTCATGATGGCGAAGCTGCCATTTACGATGTTAGCACCAATTGCAGCGATTATTAGTACGGACTGGACAATTATGGCTGGTGTACTCGTACTTGTTAACTTTGTTATCTCATTCGTTATTTACTATCCATTCTTCAAAATGTATGAGAAGCAACAATTAGCAGGAGAGGAGAAAACAGAATGCTCGGAGCAATTATCATCTTAATTACATTCGTGGCGGGGCAGTGTATTGCACATTATTCAAAGTGGGTACAAAGTAAATCGCTATTAGTTTTACTACTTGTGTCGATATTATTTATTGGATGTTCAATGGGAGCTTATGTGGCATTTAGTTTAGAATCACCGTACTTTATCATCGTACCAACGATTTTATGTGCAACATGTTTATCTGCAAAATATAGATTTACGAGCATGGCATTAATACAACGTGTGAAGGAGATGCAAAAGCATGGAGCGTAAATTAGGAATTTCACTTTATCCAGAGCATTCAACGAAAGAACAAGATATGGCATACATTTCGGCAGCGGCACGCCACGGTTTTTCAAGAATATTTACATGTCTATTATCTGTGAATCGTCCGAAAGAAGAAATTGTAGCTGAATTTAAAGAAATTATTAATCATGCAAAAGAGTACAATATGGAAGTTATTTTAGATGTAGCTCCAGCAGTATTCGATCAACTTGGTATTAGCTATAGTGATCTAGCATTCTTCGCAGAGTTAGGTGCAGATGGAATTCGTTTAGATGTAGGGTTTGACGGGTTAACAGAAGCGAAAATGACGAATAATCCATATGGTTTAAAAATTGAGCTGAATGTAAGTAATGATATTGCCTATTTAGAAAATATCCTTTCGCATCAAGCGAATAAATCAGCTTTAATTGGTTGTCACAATTTTTATCCGCAAAAATTCACTGGTCTTCCGTATGATTATTTCATTCGCTGTAGTGAACGCTTCAAAAAGCATGGTATTCGCAGTGCAGCCTTTATTACATCGCATGCAGCTGACATCGGTCCATGGGATATTAATGACGGATTATGTACGTTAGAACAACATCGTAACTTACCAATTGAAGTACAAGCGAAACATTTATGGGCAACAGGGCTTATTGATGATGTTATTATCGGAAATGCTTATGCGAGTGAAGAAGAGTTAGAGAAACTAGGAAACTTAAATCGTTACATGTTACAGCTAAAGGTACACTTTGTAGACGAAGCGACTGAAGTAGAGAAGAAAGCAACACTGCAAGAATTACACGTAAGACGCGGCGACATAACAGAATATATGGTACGTTCTACAGAAGTACGTAAAAAGTACAAAGACTCTGACTTCCCAGTGCGCGAAAGTGTAGGACAGGAAAGAGGGCAAGTTGTAATAGGTAATAACTCATTTGGTAAGTATAAAGGTGAACTACAAATCATCTTGAAAGAAATGCCAATAGATGAACGGAAAAATATTGTCGGTACAATTGCAGAAGAAGAGTTATTCTTACTAGATTATGTAGGAGCTTGGACACAGTTTACTTGTGTGGAATAGGGAGGGTAAGAGAGTATGCTATAGCATACTCTTTTTTCTGTTGAAATAGTAGTCTATCGTATATAGAATTCAAAGGGATAGATTTAACTCGGACGGGGGAGAAGGAGAAAGAATGTAAGAATCATAAAAAAAGAGTCAGTCTCAACGTTGAAGTGCACCCCAATTGTTAGACACGGTCTAACAATTGGAGGTGCATTTTTTATGGCTAAATTTTCTTCAAAAGAA
>NZ_JAWRYM010000192.1:0-357 GCF_046534555.1 Bacillus sp. SIMBA_074
CATTCTCTAACAGGTGTACATATCTATTAAGATACTAAAAAGGAGTGTTATTCAGTGAAAAGTATTGTTTGTGAACAACCTTTTGAATTTAAGATGATCGAGACGAAAAAACCGGTACCAAACTCAGGCGAAGCTTTGGTTCGTGTGCGGCGAATAGGACTTTGCGGTACGGATATTCATGCCTATGGTGGTAATCAACCCTTTTTTAGCTATCCTCGAATACTTGGACATGAATTATCCGGTTATATTGAATCCATACCGGAGAATGAATCAGGGCTGAATGTAGGTGATCAAGTATCGATCATCCCCTATATGGAATGTGGAAAATGCCTGGCTTGCAGAAGTGGGAAAACGAAC
>NZ_JAWRYM010000193.1:0-356 GCF_046534555.1 Bacillus sp. SIMBA_074
GAGCAGCGTCAAATGCTCCAAGAAGCAATCACTCGCTGGTGGCCATCCCTGTTGATGTTTTTCGGTCCGCCAGAGAACGGCAACATTACGAGCAACCAAGCCTCGAATATGCGTTACAAGATTCGGACACAGACAAATGAAGAGCTGCGTCAGGTATTCTTGAATAAATACTTGCCGCGTATTTTCCACCTCGGCTTCACATTACCAGACGATACGATCTACTTCGACGAAGCCGAAGACAAATGGGTATACCAACAACCGGATTGGGAGGCTTTCAAGCAGATTGTAAAAGGCAACGGACCTCGTTCTGCGCATCGTCTCAATCTGAGAGAAATGTCTTATGAAGAAACCAAATG
>NZ_JAWRYM010000194.1:0-355 GCF_046534555.1 Bacillus sp. SIMBA_074
ATTTTTTATGGCTCTGAAACCTGGTCCGAAACGCATTGCTGAATCAACTGGGAAACCAGATCAACGTCAGCGTGATAACAAAAACACTCCGGGAAACACACCGGACTTAAAACCCAGCAAATCGTCAAAAAAATAGTCACTGCAACATGAATCGTTCAGAAGCCCTTCGGGGCTTTTTTTGTATCTCCCGATTACCCTGATTGAACATAACATCCCTTTTGCGCATGACCACAAAAGCCGCTCAGGGCCGTACCGGCTTCATAAAAAAAGCCCCGCAAAACACAACCGCGGGGCCTCAAGCTGAAAACTGGACCGTACACATCACAGGACTCATGCCATTGCGGCATTAAAGTTT
>NZ_JAWRYM010000195.1:0-355 GCF_046534555.1 Bacillus sp. SIMBA_074
GGCGATATCATGGTACATCAGGAGCAAATGGACGCAGCCTGGAATCCCGCTACGAAAGCGTATGATTTCAGACCTTTTTTTACCCGTGTGGAGCCGTTGTTTAAAGAAGCGGACTGGGTTATTGGGAATTTGGAAACAACCATGAGTGGAAGTGGAGTGGGATATACTGGATACCCAATGTTTAATTCGCCAGAATCACTTGCCCCGACTTTGAAAGAGGTAGGATTTACGGCTGTATCCACTGCGAATAACCACTCGCTGGATCGAAAAGAGCAGGGCGTCCTCCAGACAATCAAGTATCTGGATCAAGCCGGTATCTTGCACACAGGGACATTTGCAAGTCCCGAAGAGCGTG
>NZ_JAWRYM010000196.1:0-354 GCF_046534555.1 Bacillus sp. SIMBA_074
CGCCCGTAGCTCAATTGGATAGAGCGTTTGACTACGGATCAAGAGGTTAGGGGTTCGACTCCTCTCGGGCGCGTTTTCTTTCGGGAAGTGGCTCAGCTTGGTAGAGCACCTGGTTTGGGACCAGGGGGTCGCAGGTTCAAATCCTGTCTTCCCGATACTTGTTTGGGGCCTTAGCTCAGCTGGGAGAGCGCCTGCCTTGCACGCAGGAGGTCAGCGGTTCGATCCCGCTAGGCTCCACCAAAAAAGTTCTTTGAAAACTGAACGAAACAAACAACGTAAACGTCAATTTTTATTTTTAGATGCTAGACAAACTAACTTTATTGGAGAGTTTGATCCTGGCTCAGGATGAACGCT
>NZ_JAWRYM010000034.1:0-59780 GCF_046534555.1 Bacillus sp. SIMBA_074
AGAATCCACTGTTCCTCCATCATTTATATTATTCTTCACTTCTACGTCTCTGTGAATTGTTTGCGATGTTCCTCTAACTGGCGAATCCACTGTTCCTCCGTCTTTCACATTATTTTTCACTTCTACATCTCGATTAATCGTTTGATTTGTACCTTTCATATCATTTCCAAGACTAACCGCAGCCCCTTCATTTTTCACATGATCTCTTACATTCATTTCTTTTTGAACTTCTTGTGACTGTACTCTCATATCTGTTCCTGACGGATTCACTGTTCCATTACTTCTTAATTGTTCTTGCATTGCAACTTCTTTTTGTATTTGCTCTGTACTGCCTTTACTCTCTGTTCCTGGGACATTTGCTCTTCCACTATTATTTAGCTTCTCTTGTAGCGCTATGTCTTTCTGAACTTGCTCTGTACCATCTCTATTCTCTGTTCCTGGGACATTCGCATTTCCGCTATTATTTAACTTCTCTTGTAGTGCGATGTCTTTCTGAACTTGCTCTGTACCAGCTCTATTCTCTGTTCCTGGGACATTCGCATTTCCGCTATTATTTAACTTCTCTTGTAGTGCGATGTCTCTTTGCATTTGTTCTGTTCCTGGTCTCATTTCTTTTCCTGGCGCTTCAGCGGAACCTGTGCTGTTCACTTTCTCTTGTAGCGCTATATCTTTTTGCATTTGCTCTGTACCTGGTTTACCGTTTGTATCTGAACCTTGATTCATATCTAACCCATTATCTCTTAATTGCTTTTGTAAGTTAATATCTTTTTGAACATCTTCGCTGGTACCTTTTAATTCAGATCCATTTGTATCCGTTCCACCCATTTTACTTGTATGAGGGTTCGCATTTTGAATATCAGCAGCTTTATCATTTCCTTGATTTGCATTTTGCATGACATCTTTACCAATTTGATTCAATGTATCACGACCTACTGGTTTTACAATATTACTATTTCCTTCTGAACGTGTAGATGTATCCTCAGTCGCTTGGGTATTACCTATATCATTTGTCAATACCTTGCTACCAGCATCTCGCATAATCCTCTCTGTACCACGGCTAGGCATAGATTGCTCTTTTGCATCTAAGTGTTTTGCAAGTGCAGTCGCTTGACTTAAAGCTGTACCATCGCCTTCTGAACGTTTAGGAGTTTGTTCTTTACCTTGCAATGCCTCTTTCGCATTACGACCCAAGTTCATTGCACCTTTTCCTAATCCTTGTGCACCTTTCATGGTAGCCCACGCACCAAGCAAATGATTCTTTCCTTCTTTTAGTCCTACGTCTACACCAAAATACCTTAAAATCGATTCAGAACCTTTTATTAGTAACGTAGTAAGTGCCATCATCGATATGATGTAAAGAACCATACCTAAATCAGCATTTCCTACATAAGTAACCAGGATAGTATATATTCGCATTGATATACCTGTAAAAGCTATTAACAAGAATCCTTTAAATATATCCTCCAATACCATTTTCGTTTTTTGTCCACTTTCTATATCTGTAATAAAAACAAGTGGCGCAACCACTTTTTTCATAACAAGCTCAAAGATTGTTATAACGAATACAAACAATGTAAAAGCATAGGCAATCCCTAAAGAAAGCAACGCACAAATAATCGTAAAAGAATTCATTGGATATCGTTTGTATCCTGTATCCGTAACAGATTTAAAGATGTTAAAGGAACTTTTTTCTATTTCTTCAAGGGTTTCAGCTTTCCCATCGTTTGTTAATTTGTATTTTAAATATTTCGTTTCTTCTGGACCACCATCTTTTTTAGTTTTTTCTTCAATTTGCTTTACAACCTCAGGTGTTACCATGTCACCTAAACTCGCCTTTAAAAACATTTCTTTTGTTAAAACATTTTTTTCTGTTTTAAGTGTATCTTTTGATTTAATTGGATCAAAACTGTTTTGGCTTAAATACATAATGTCAGCTGTATTATCTTTTACTAGCTTCCATGCTAAACCATCCTCATATTTTTGGCCTTCAGTTGATGCATTATAAAAATCCACTGATAATTTTTGCATTTGCGCCATAATTTCATTTAATCCACCCACAAGAACCACCATCATAATCACGTTAATCACGACCGACTTAAATTTAGGAGGTTTATGCATGATCATGGTACGAATCCCTAACCAGGTGATAATCAACGTAAAAATCCCAACAAACAATCCTTTAATCATAGATTGTGTAAATTGATTTAACCCCACATCATTTAGGACATCAAACAAAGAAAAAGTCTTCGGAATCAACCCTTCCAACATACCTACGATTATCAATAGTCCTTTTATAAAAGCCCCTATCATTGACTGCCATATGGCACCTAATACCGTTGAATACACAATCCAGTCATTATTCAAAAATTTCATGGCTTTTTTTGTTTCTTCTTCATCTAAACCCCAATCAAATAAATCTTTCCAAGTCCAGGCATAAGTTGGAGAGGCGATATAAAATGAACCAACTAAAACAAATGTCAACATTACAATACCAAACAAATATTTATGTTTTGTATTCCACTTTTGTATTTTTGACTTCAATTCTAACAATCTCCTTTCTATAGGTGTCTTACTAATGCTTGTAACTGCTTTTTCATTTCCTCACTAGAGGTTTGTTCCATTACATATTGCACATCCTCTCGTTTTAGCATTTTATTTTCTTTGCTAAACGCTTGTAACATCATCGCTAAGCGTTTTCTCACCTCTAACGGATTGTTTTGATTTTTCTTGTTTTTAATTTGAAGAATTAAAGCTCGTACAATATCTTCAATACTCTCTTCCGTTTCCTCTTGACCATGTACTTGTTGTCTCTCTTGATGTGCCATACTTCTCTTTTGATATTCTCGAAGACCTGGCTCACTCACAATAAAATTTGTAAAATCTAAATACAGGGAAGTTAAATCTAACCTCGTGTGTTTAGATGGAATATCAATATCATTTAAATCGTTCGATGTATCAAATAAACTTGTTAAGAATTGCCAACGATACGGCATATTCGTTTCTTGTGTATTAAAAATTGGATAGGGACGGATTTTCTTCCTCTGTAAATCCTGCCGTTTTAAAGCACGAATGACCAACGTTTCCCCTTCAATTAATTGTCGTAATCGATCTGGAGGAATAACACGCTGTTGATCCGCACTTTTTGTCACTTTATTATCGATTTCTAAGTGACCTTCATTGGAAGACCTTCCAAGATCCGTTTTATGTCCCGCACGTTTTGAAAGTTCTTCTATGGTATCTTCATCTGTAGACATGATATACACGTGATTTTGACAATTTTGCTTTATTGCTTTTGCTTGTTTTCCATACAAATCCTCAATCTGCGAATACGACTGAAGAATCAAATTAAACAACATATTCCGCCCTGCACAAACCGTTAATACACCACTCATATCATCAATGGCTGGCATGTTCCCAAACTCATCAAGTAAAAAGTGAACTCTTCTAAAACACTTCTTATCTCCTTTTCTATAACTACAATTCATCGATAACTCTGTATACAATTGTTTGATGAAAATACTGGCTAATGCATGGTTTGATTTATCAAAATCAGGGATAATCATAAAGACTGCGGTCGGTTTATCAGAGTACATCATTTTCGCTCTTGGCTTTTTAGGGAACGTATTAGCTTTCATTCGTAATGTAACTTCTCTTTTGAACTCTGTCTTATGTTCACAGCCTTCTTTTTTCTGATACACGACATTCCCTTGCTCATCCTTTTTGATTTCAAAATTCAATTCATAAAAAACTCGATATTTTGTATCGTCATCCTGGAAGCGAATCAGTAATAGATCTCCACTTTCTAATGTGTCATCAAAATTCAAATTACACATTCCCAAGGCTTTCACTTTTAATCTATAACTAGCAATTTCAGTCTTTTCATCATTATTCTTGTGAAAAGAAACGGTCACTCGTTTATTTAATAAACTATCATCTAATTGGAAGAATAGATTTTTAGGGAATCCTAATTGTTTTAAATCCAAACTAGATTTTGAAGTCATTTTTGCAAACATTTCATCCGCAAACATCTGTAGACCATCATTTGCTGTTGCTAGGATAGAACCTTTCGCCTTATCTCCTGCAAAATTCGTTGAGCCATACTGCATTTTCGCCACGTTACCTTGCGGTAAACTCTTAAAGAATTCATCAAGAGCGTTCTTTTCAAACAAATCAGTCTCGGGATTTTCTTTATAGTTAAATGCTCCTAATTCATTTAGCATCTGTAGTACATTTGGCATCGTGATTTTTTCAATACTATTATGTTTCACACAATCCTCTAATATTGCTAATGCAATACCATTGACAGCTTTCTGTGCTGACGAATTGAAGAAAGCATTATCCCCGGCATTGGGGTCATTGTATAAAGAGAAGGTTAACGTATTCACCCGTTTTACAGCTTCTTGTATGTCTCCATTTACCCATGCATCAATTGCCAATTGTAAAGGATTATAAGACATTCCTTGTAAGGGATCTAAAATATTGAGAACTTCAACATCATAACCCCTTTGTTCTAGTGTTACTTTAGCCGCACTATACAGCTATTGGAATAGGTAACCCTTTGATATTATCTCTAGGTTTTCCCCTCCACCACACCGTACGTGACAGTTTCCCATCATACGGCGTTCCATCGATAAACTTTCATATAATACGTAGTATTTTTACTGAATAATGTCTAAATTAGCCATCAATAATTTTCTCAGTCATACTGTCTTTACTCCCCCACTTATAAGTGTTTTAGTAACTTTATTATTCTTAATCGAATCAGTATATTAAATATCTACATATAAAATCTTTTTTATCGACTTGAGGTCTTCCCTCCACTACTTATTATCATAGTTTCTCAGGTACTACACCTCTACTGCCACGATATTTAATGTATGTTATGAATTTCATACAAACAGGTCATAGTAACCATTCACTCGCCGTATATCGCTTCCCACGTTCCGATTAACCTATCATAATGTTTTACTTAGATGTCTCCTATAAGCCTGTTACCTTGAATACGCCTGTAACGTATTATGGACTTTCATAAAGGACGCGTCTTACTAATCCACAGTAACCGTCAAAAACATTGACGCTTGATATTTTCATAATCAAGTCCCATATAGACCCGTACAATTCGGAGATTCGTCAAGACTTAATCTATTCTCATCATATAAAACGACTCCCGACCTATCTGTTTCCATATCCACTATCGGGACTTAGGATTCATTCAGCCGACTTCACCGAGCTTCTTACAATCAGTTAAATGGTTAACTTCATGCAAGTCGGAGTATCAGAGGGTAAGTTTCAAGGCGTTACTCTATCATTCCTTACCTCGGTTAATCAGTTCATAATTGCAATTTATTATGCAACCATGCTATAGCTTTTCACTATAGAACGTGGCGCACCGCCCTTGGGATCATTTACCACCATACTAGATTGAACTTCAGCTCGACTTAAGTTATCGATCATAGGTACAACTATAATTTCCCCTTTACCTGAACGAGAGACTCCTAAAATAGCTGTATTCACTGTATCTGTATCAATGTAATACTTATCTTGATAGTGAGAAACAGGAACCCCTCCATACCCTTTAAAGACCTCATGTTTTTCAGGAATGGCTGGATACTGTTGTTGAATTTCCTTGATTTTTGTGGTGCGACTATCACCTTTTTGATCATATGCCACGTTTTCATCACTCTTATAATTAAATTTGGAATAGGCTAATACGGAAATTAGCCCTAATAACATCAATAGAAACCCATATGTTTTTATTGAAAGTACAGGGGAAAAGGCTTGTTCTAATGAAACGTATTCCACCCAATTTGCATCCAACACTTGAGTTATCTTGACATTCTCTCCTTGTTTGGAAAGACTTGTTACAATCGTTTGATACATACTCACCATAAAATTGACAGCAAACAAGGGAACCACTACCACAAGAGATGAAATACATAAAGCTTTCTTATTTATCCTTGTTTTTTCTCCTGGTAATTCTTCCCCTTCAATTTTATAATCATGCCTTAAATACTTTTTTCTTTTAAAAATTTTCTTCGAAAATTCCAAAGCCATCATCTATCACCAACTTACGAATAAAATTTGCTTTGCCCACAATACATGAATGCTTACGATTAATTAAATAACCATCCTATTAAACCTTTTCTTTTCTTTTTAACGGGTTGTGTCCCCATTTCTCCTGGAACTTGTTGTACCGGAACATGCATATTCTGTTGAGATGAATGATACATCGGTTGTTGATACATTGGTTGTTGATACATTGGATAGAACCCCATATTCGATTGCACTTTCGTCTCAATCTCTTCTAACTTTAGTTGGCTTTTTTTCAATCTTTCTTGAAGATCAGCAATTTGCATTTCTTTTTCAGTTACAGTACCTTTTGACTTCTCCAAAAATTTCTTTTCTTCTAGAGAAAGCTCTTTTTCTTTAATTTGTAGTTCTTTCTCATGCAATTTCGCTTCTTTTTCATCTTTAATTTCTTGCATCCAGTTAGGTGTTTGTTCCTTGATATTTACCTCTATCTCTTTTAATGCTTGTTGCTGTAATCCAAATGCTTCATGCATTAAGGATTCAATTGTATTTACATGTTGAGATAAAATAGCATTTCGCTTATCAACTAGATCTGTTTGTGTATTTCGTTTCAATTCATATACTTTATCAGACAACGCTTTTTTCTTTTGTAACTCCATATCTTTCTGTAAAACGTCCTTCTTTGCCTGAACAAGAGTGTTTTTACGTTCCTCTAATTGAGACGCAATTACTTGATAATTCGTTTCCTGCTCTAATTTGAATGTTTCTAGAGCTAGGTTTTGTTTCTCTCTGAATGCAGCTTGCTTCTGTTGTACCTCTTTTTCTTCACTTTCTCTATATTGGCCCGTTTCAATCACCATTTTCTGCATCAGAGATTTAAATACAGGCTGTAGTTCTTCTTCCGCTTCTCTCTCAAAATCTCTTAAAATGGCTTTCTTATATTCTTGCTCTAAAAATAGACGTTGTTCATCTGTCGCATTTTCTAACTCCTGATGATACTGATCCTGGATCAAAATGAATTTTTTACTATTCAATATTTGTTTTGCATATTGTACTTGGCACCGTTTTAAAGGTGTCATTTCTGTTTCTTTTCCTAACCCCACTAAACTCAACAAATACTCTTCTGTAAAACGATCATCATATCGTTCTTTTTTCTTTTCGACTTCTTGTAGACTTAAATATTGGTTATAATCCATAAAGACGATTTCTGAATGAGGAACATGCTTTTTTATTTGCATATCCTCTTCTTTACTATTATTCTGAATAGCACCTTGAGACTCTTCACTTTTTTGAACACCAGAAGGAAGATCGTTTTCTATTTCATCATAATCCTCTTCTTCATTTTCATCATAGTCCTCTTCTTCCTCATCTGATACTTCATCAACCTCTTTATCAAGAGCTTCTATCTCATTATCAATGACCTGATCGTCAAACTTTGTTTGCTCATCAAAATCATCTAAATCTGGTGTTGTAGCAGCCACTTCCAACTCATCAGATGCAACAGAAGACTCTTCTCGTTTCTTTTTTCCTGAACCAAATAGCTTTTGAAAGAAACCTGTTTTTTGAGGAGGATTCTGCTCCATTTGATAAGTTTGGACCAATCCGTTTCGAATCATTACCGCTCTATCTGATTCCCCCTCTTTCTCCAACACTTCTTCAAACGCATCTAATAAAGAAAATGACTGATCTTCTTCTACACGAAGACTAAAATCATATGTGTACTCCATTTCTTCAGAATCAATCGTTACAACGACTACACCAGACATATTATGTTCCGTATGGAAATGCTGGATTACTCTTTCCGCTTCTAATAATGTCAATTCTTTACCTGGGCGTGCTTTATTCTTCTTCAAAAACTTAACCATATCAATGAATGGTTGCTTGTTCGCAAATTGAATTTGATACATTACATTCATCCTTTCTCACCTATTAAATAAAAAAGAACAGATTTTCATCTGCTCTTTTCGAATGATATTTCGGCTTAGAATCCGCCACCTGATACACCTTGTACTGTTTGTACGAATTCCGCTGCACCCCATACAATAATACAACCTGCAACAATATAAATAAGCCACTTCTTAGCTGTACGGCTCGGTCCTTCTCCGAAAATAAACATTATACCTGTAACAATGACGCAAAATCCTGCAATCCAAACAGTAATGGTTTGCAATCTACCACTCCAAGCTTTAAAAATGTTTCCAATTGAATCAAAAATGTCATTGTAGGCTAAATGTTGTAAGATGCTAAAGTAAAAGTAATCTAGAAATTCCATAATCTATTTTCCCCTCTCTTAATTCCCTTGTGATTTCATGTCACTTTGGCTGTGACTACTGTTTGGTTGCTTATTATCTTGAGCTTGTTTTCTTTTTTCAATATCAGCTGCAATCATTTCAATGGATGCTTGTTCTAACATTTTGTTTCTCCATTCAACGTTTTCACCTGCTAAAACAGAAACACAAATACCATTTACAATTTTCTTTTCCCATTCTTCATAGGTACAATCTTTCTTTTCTAAAATATAAGAAACCGCCTCATGATATAGCGGTTTCTCATTTTTTCTACTTGGTTTAGCCATCAATATGCCTCCTTTTCCTATCTTTGTTGTATATATTTTTAATATAAAAAAAGAAAGCACTCTAAGAATGCTTTCTGATTTTAATGATTCATGCGTCTTTTACGATTAATTAGATATAAACCAACACCCGTAAGGATGAAGACCGCTGCCAACACATATGGAATAAATGTTGTTTCTTCATTTGTTTGTGGTAATACTTTTTGCTTAGGCTGATCTACCTTTTGTGATTCTGGTTTTGACTCTGGTTGTTTTGGTTCTTCAGGTTTTACCGGTTCTGGTTGCTGTTCTGTTGGTGGAACTACATATACTTCATTTGAAACCAATGGTTTATCGCCACCGATATGTAATTCACCTGTATTTGGAACGCCATCTTTTTCAAGGTATGGCGCTAATTCTTCCGCTTTTACACCATCTTTAATTTTTGCATCAATCTTTAACGTGTATGTTTTTCCAGCTAAATACAAGTAACTGTCATCCTTTTTGTCGAAAACAAATTCTACTTTGTTCCCTTCAATATTCAGCTTACCTGTTTTTATTTCTTTACCCTCTGAATCTACTAGCTTCGCTCCTTTTACTTCCAGGACACTTACTAGCTCGTCTGTTAGACGTGCTTCTTTCCATGTTCCTGTCCCGTTGCCCATTTTATATTCCACATCATATACAAATGCTTCATTTTGAGCTTTTAAAGTCGCTTTTTCTACTAGTTCTTCATCACTATCTGTTACTTTTTTCGTTACTTTTGGCTGCTCTGTTGGTGGTGTTACATATACTTCATTTGAAATCAATGGTTTATTTCCACCGATGTGTAATTGACCTGTATTTGGCACGCCATCTTTTACAAGATATTTTGCTAGATCTTCAGCTTTCACATCATCTTTGATTTTTGCATCAATTTTTAACGTGTACGTTTGTCCAGCTAAATACAAGTAACTGTCATCCTTCTTGTCGAAAACAAATTCTACTTTGTTTCCTTCAATATTCAGCTTACCTGTTTTTATTTCTTTTCCTTCAGAATCTACTAGCTTCGCTCCTTTTACTTCCAGGACACTTACTAACTCGTCTGTTAGACGTGCTTCTTTCCACGTCCCTGTACCATTACCCATCTTGTATGTCACATCGTATACAAATGCTTCATTTTGAGCTTTTAAAGTCGCTTTTTCTACTAGTTTTTCATCACTATCTGTTACTTTTTTCGTTACTTTTGGCTGTTCTGTTGGTGGTGTTACATATACTTCATTGGAAACCATCGGTTTATTTCCACCGATGTGTAATTGACCTGTATTTGGCACACCATCTTTCACAAGATATTTTGCTAGATCTTCAGCTTTCACATCATCTTTGATTTTCGCATCAATCTTTAACGTGTATGTTTGGCCAGCTAAATACAAGTAACTGTTATCCTTTTTGTCGAAAACAAATTCTACTTTGTTTCCATCGACTTTTAGCTTACCTGTTTTTATTTCTTTCCCTTCAGAATCTACTAGCTTCGCTCCTTTTACTTCCAGGACACTTACTAACTCGTCTGTTAGACGTGCTTCTTTCCACGTCCCTGTACCATTACCCATCTTGTATGTCACATCGTATACAAATGCTTCATTTTGAGCTTTTAAAGTCGCTTTTTCTACTAGTTTTTCATCACTATCTGTTACTTTTTTCGTTACTTTTGGCTGTTCTGTTGGTGGTGTTACATATACTTCATTGGAAACCATCGGTTTATTTCCACCGATGTGTAATTGACCTGTATTTGGCACACCATCTTTCACAAGATATTTTGCTAGATCTTCAGCTTTCACATCATCTTTGATTTTCGCATCAATCTTTAACGTGTATGTTTGGCCGGCTAAATACAAGTAACTGTTATCCTTTTTGTCGAAAACAAATTCTACTTTATTTCCATCGATTTTTAGCTTACCTGTTTTTACTTCTTTCCCTTGCGAATCTACTAATTTCGCTCCTTTTACTGTTAGAACATTCACCAGCTCGTCTGTTAGACGTGCTTCTTTCCACGTCCCTGTACCATTACCCATTTTGTATGTCACATCGTAAACAAATGCTTCATTTTGAGCTTTTAAAGTCGCTTTTTCTACTAGTTTTTCATCGCTGTCTGTTACTTTTTTGCTTATTTTTGGCTGTTCTGTTGGCGGTGTCACTTTTGGAACATTTGATACATATGGTTTATCATCAATATTTAAAGTGGCTTTGTTAGGCACACCGCCTTCTTTAATGAATTTTGCTAATTCAACTTCATTAGCTTTTTCTGCAATTTTTGCATCAATCACTAATGTATAAGATTTATCCGTTAAATGTGCAACTGATCCATTTTCTTGCGCATATTCAAAAGTTACCGTTTGGCCATCAATTTTCGCTGTACCTAACGAAGAAACATCTTTCCCGTTTTCATCCACTAACTTCACAGCTGTTGGCTCTAATACGTTTTCTAACGTATCATGAATACTTGCTTGTTTTGAATTTTGCATTTCTTTAAAACTTACATTCACTTTATATTGAAATGGCTCTTTTCGTTCTTTTAGATTCGCAAGATCCATTTTATCTTTTTCATCACTATCAGATACAGTCTTATTAATAGCTGGTTTACACATTTCTACAGGAGTCACTTCTACCTCTACATTTTTAACCCCTGTATCTTCATCCATGATTCTTGCTGATCCTTCCGCAATAAGTTCTTTGGCTTTAACTGAATCTTTCGCTTTAACCTTATACGAAACTTCAAAATCACCTTGAACTTTTGATAAATCCCAGTGGATTTTATTTTCTTCCTGGCTCACTTTATCAGGCTGTATTGTTCCACCAAAACTACCTGGAACAATTTCGAAATTTTCATTTACTCGATCTTCCATAAAGTCACCCATTCCTTTACGTACAGAACGAATAACATTTCGAATCGCTTCTCCTAAATCCGCAACATTACCTGTATTCACATCAAAAAACAAATTGTTAGTAGTTGTTTGTTTAATACGTTCATTAAACAACGGAACAAGAGAATCTTTTCTATCATCTAACACTCTAGTAAAATAACTATCGTCTTCCCAATAAACTGTAGCAAATTCATATCCTTTATCTTTGACCTGCTGGGCTTTTGCAACCATGTCAGCTGTTGAGCTTTCCCAATCGTTGAAATAATCCGCTTGATGTTTTCCTTGCATTTTCTCTTTCAGATGCATGATTCCATCTTCACGAACGTTCTGTGCCCCATCAGTCACAAGCATAAATACAGTTTTACGATCGTTTGTATCTCCCTTTGCTTGTTCATATTGATTCAAAGCTTCTGTAAGCCCATGTCCAGTTGGAGTTGTTCCACCAACCGGCATATTATTAATTGCTTGAATAGCTGAATCAACATTTCCTGTTAATGGTTGGTGTAATGGTGTTTCTAAATCCACACCAGCGGTTGCTGCTTCAGACCCATCCGGATTTACTATCCCATGATCTCCACGGAACCCTGATACCTGAATACGATCCATATCAGGTCGTAACTCAGTCACTGAACTTGCGACAAACGATTTTACATCATTCCAAATCCCTTTAAATGAACCGGATTGATCTTGCACTAGAACCAAATCTAATTTATCTTTTCCCAAAACCTTATTCCCTTTTAAAGTCACCTGATATTCATTTGCACAAGGACGACCCGTTTGGGTTACATCACGATCAACCTCAGCTAATGCTCCCAAGGGATTCACCAACATAGTTGCTGTCATTGCTGATGCAACTATTTTTTTAAAACGAGATGATTGTCTATTCGACATCTTCTCCCTCCTTTTATTCAATTTCATATACTTAAAACAGTGCTATCAAGACTACTGCATTTTATAGAAAACTTGTTGGATTTCTTATTCTTATAGTCACTTGAATCTCTCCTTTTCCTTTATTAAATAAAACAAAAAAGCCTATCATTCACTGATAGACTTTTTTGTTTTATTTAATAGGAATTTCTTGTAGTTAATCAGTGGAGAATTTTATCTCCACTGATTAGTTTATCCATATTTTTCACCAAGACCATATAAAAAATATAGCTATCCATGTAGGAACCGTTAATAAAAGTGCGTTTCGGCAACCTACAAAAAAGGCTAGTGGATCTCCTTCTTCTTCTATTTCAATGAAATTCGGTTGCTGTTTAATAATTATCTCTTTATCCATTCTTCCCATCTCCCATTTAACATCACATGTGCCTAACAATGTTTCCCCTTAAAAAAATAGACTTTCTAAAACATAATGAACTAAAAGACATCCAAAAATCCCTAATGATATAACTAAAACCCATAGAAATGCGTTTTTTACACAGAATTTCACGATCAATTCCCCTTTTTGGCAATAAAAAAAGAACAGAATCATATAAATGACTCTGTTCTTCGTATGATATTTAGTTAATTTTTGTATATTTCAAAGTTGAACGATCCGCAATACTTTTTAAAAACGCTTCTTTATCCTTTGCTTCGTCATAATCTTTCTTAAAATCTCTACCTTTTTCATAACCTTTCTTAAGATATTCCCAGTCGTTTGAATCAAGTCGATCTATACGTCCTACCTTAAACAATGAGAACCCACTATCATTCATATCAAACACAAAATATTCTCCTGTTTGTACAACCCAAGGGTCTTGTTCACTATGTTTATTTGGCTTCATAACTTTTAATACTTTATATTTCCCTGCTTTAAATTCCGTTTCCTTCACATCATATACAGCCGACTTCCCATTCTCTTCATCGGTGTATTTCCATTTATCATCACTTATAATTTCAATTGAACTTTCACCCTTTTTTAAATTAGACTTACTTTTCTCTTCCGAAAATTTATCACCCTTTTTAAATTGTGATGAATCATCACACCCTACAAGAAAAGCACTTAATAATACAAATAATAGCGGTAACCATTTTATTTTTTTCACCATTGTCTCAACTCCCATTCTATTACCAATTACCTTTATATATCATAACATATGGTAATACGAGACTACTTCATAATCTGAAATATAGTATTTATTTCTTATCTTCAGTTACTTCAGTAATAGAAGTAATTACATAAAAAGAGCAAATCTGCTAAGGATCTACTCTTTTCTTTGAAATTCCTATATAAATTTTTTCTAGTTAAGCATCTTCTTTCGGTTTTTTAAATAAAAATATTAATAACATCATTAAAGTCATAACCCAAACCTTCACTCTAATTCAACAGTCCAATGCTTCCCTCTTTTCAACGTAATATTAGTCACGGTAAAAGAGTAAATAGTATTCATCTTATTACAAAAGACATCGATTGTTTTTCCTAGATTATATCTATCATCTAACTCTAGCAAATTTACATTAATACATTTTGTATTTAGTATTTTTTTCACTTTGTTACTCAACATTGTTCATCCTTCCTATTTTATTTTGGTTTTTTCGTTAAGTTTTCATTATACATAGAAGCAATAACTTGCTGTGTTTTATATCGATACAACTCTGAATAGACTGTTTCTGACGGTTCTATCGTAACCATATACTCTGTTAACCCTACTAAATAGGCAAATCGTTTATTCGCACTTACTAGTATATTAATACTCGCTGACCAACTTGCTATCAATACTTTAGCGGCATCCATCATCTTTTTCTCAACACACTCAAAGGAGGAAATCACAAGAAATAGTTTTCTTCCCTCTTGCTTATTTGAAATTAGATGTTTCCTCGTCTTTTTTAAAGCTGCAATACATTCAGTAGCATTCTTGAATTCATTAAAATCAACATGAGCTACTAATGTATTATCATCTTGCAACATATCCATTAGCTTTTTTTGAAACACTATACTTTCAATCTTATCCCCTACAACAAGGCAACCTGTCGGATGCTTAGGTTTACTTTTTAGGATATGTGCAATCTTCTTAATATATCTTGCACGATATTCATTTTCCATATTTATTACTCCTTTTGGTTCAGCTTCATTTAGCTGTTCCGGCCTATCTATATAATAATTACTATTTGATCTGTTTAATTCTACACAAAATTTTTCTAATGCTTTAAACCCATAAAATAAACGGTCTATTATTTCTACGATTACCAATGCGAGAAGAAGATTCTCCATTCATAAAAGTGGCATTTTGCTTCGCTACGCCCTCGCGTTAAAGGAATGCGTATACCGTTATGCGCTCAAGATACTACATCTTTCCATATCTGTCATGGCGCTATATCCCAATGTATAGCCCTTTAAATAGTCTGTAGCCCTTAAACTCACAATCCTTCTTGGTTCAAAGAATCTTTTGGGTAATTACTGGTATTCAGATCCCCTACAAAGAACTGCAAATCGTATGACATACAAATAGACCACCACCTAGTGCTTTATTTCAAGCTGCTATCTTTCAAGCAGTACATTTGACCCTCAGGGTTTTTTCGTGTAAAACTTCTTCTATCTTCCCACGAAATGGAGTGGCAAACAGTGGACGTGGCACTCCCCCAGCAACTATATCAAATTTTCAAAGAACGCTAGAAACCTAAATCCATAAATTGATAAATCATTAGAACTTTAATTGTTTTGGTTGGTATTTAATCTGCTCTAACTCTTTATTTACCCTATCCATTCATTAAATTTAGTTTTCACCTTTATGCATTTGTATTTCATGCACAATTAAATCGATCAAATATTGTATTACTTGCTTGTTTTTTTCACAAATTTCACTTGCATTAACTTAGCTCCAGCATTGGACTTCTTAGCAATTACAACACCATAACTATTTCTAGCTAACTTTATGTATCTAAACATATGAGTTACTGGTACTTCACGCTTTTGTACCTGATCGTACAGATTACCGTTATCTAAAACAATATAATCTTTACCTTGAAAAGTACTTACTGAATGAGCTTTCCCAATCAAAGTACTAGCATCCATTTCATCCAATACCCTTAAACTATGTTTCTTTTTATCAAATTCTTTTGCACGCATTAACATTCTCTCCTATCCTCTTAATGTGACAGTATGATTTTCTCAGAATCAACTATCCGAATTTCAACAAGTTCATTCAACTCAACCTACATCACATAAAATCAAACAAAAGTTAAGGTGAGCGTATATAAAATTTTCAACTAATGGATCTCTTTCGGTTACAAAAACAAAAAAAGGCGTAGACCAATGTTTTAGTCTACGCCTTTTTCTTCGTAACCGAAGAACCACTTTAAAGAAAGATAACAATAGCAAAATCAATAATAAATGGCATAAATTAACACCACTCTTCTCTTGTATAAATACACAAAAAAGTATAATATTATTGATGTTGCATATTCATTATGCTTCAATAAGTGGGCACGCTCTTAAAACAGGTTAAGTGTTTTTTGAGATTGAGAATAATTGGAGTTGGCGCTCTTTTTATTTTCAGCCCATTTACTATGTACTTGTTTGTAGTTCACATTTTAGATTGTCAGCCGAAAAGACCTGCTAAACAATCTTTCAAAACAAGATTACACCGTTTGTGACTATCTAGTCAATCTATTATTTCTCAGAAATTGCTACATATAACCAAAAATAGTGTTACATATCTTGAAAAATCCTTAGTTATCAGCACATCAGATGACAGGGATTTTTTTTTGAAGTTTTAAAAATCATTTCACTTATCCAAATAATATACATTATCAAAACACCAAACGTTTGTTCTTATTTTAACATGGAATTTGTTATTTGTTAACATGAAAACGGAAATATATTGAGATACTGATATGATTATTAAGAAAATACCAAATATAAATTAAATACTGTTTCGCCACACATAATATTTTACCTACGGATCTCTATAAAGATTCAAAATCGGGTGTTTTTGCCCTAATTCCCCCTTTTCGGGGATTAGGGCAAAAACACCCATAAAGAAAAGACACCCTAAGGTGCCTTCCTCCGACTTGAACCACTTTAATTTTAATAATATGTATTGGATCAGGTTAAAAAGTTTCCTCAATAAGTTTACGGACTGTTAACCGTCTGTTTTGTTTTCCATCACGTTTGAAGTTTATGCCAATGCTTCCCTTCTGATTGGTTGGCAGTTTAAGCATTTTACCTTCATAGATACAATTCGCTATGTCTATAAATGCAAGACGTTAGACACGACCCCATGTTGAAATTTCCAAAGGTAACTCGGGATGTTTACGCCAAATTTCCGGTTCTTGAGTAGTTATGAAATATTGCTTTTGTGATTCGTCAATTTCGCGTTCGTGCTCTGGAGTGTTAAGAAATGGAATTAATAAGTTTATTACTTTATAAGCTTCATCTTTTGTAAGGGATTGCATATGTGTTTCACCTTTAATGGACATATTACTTTACTACCTTATCCATAACCTCTTTATATTTATTAAACTCTTCATCTTTCATATCACCATTCATTTGTACAAGGAAATTACCTTTAGCGTATGTATGTGAGAACAGCATTGGAGCAGAGTTACTTAAATCATCATAGTATTTCTTAGCTTTCTCTAAATCTTCTTTCTTACTAAATTCAAACACACGGCCGCCTTTATCCTCACCTAATTTAGGAGTAAGGATACGTTTCCCGTCTTTACGCATATTACCGAATTCCTTTTGAGGTAGATCCGTAGCATTTTCAGCCTCTAATCCTGCTTTCTTGAACTCGTTAATAAGTGAAGTTGTAGTAACCGGTTCAGGCTTTTTCGCTTCTTGTTTCGGTTTAGAATCGTTTGAAGTGCTAGCTTTCTCGTTTGAACCACAAGCAGCTAATCCCATAAGTAATGCGCTGCAAGCTAACGCTGTAAGTAATTTTCGTTTCATGAATGGTACCTCCGGTATGTATTAGTTATTTCAATTGATCACGAATTACTTTTAAAAGAGCGTCGATATTATAATCTGGAATATTACTGATAGACCTCTTTTTCGTACCTAACATTTTTTTAATTTCAAAGTAAATAATACCTGTACCATTAGATGAACCAAATAAACCCGGAATAATATCGAAGTCTACGCTCTTGATATCCTTGTATTTTATAACTTCCGCTTCAGCTCCTCCGAAAAATCCACCTTTCATCATTACGAAATATAGGTTATGTTCTCCAACGACAATAAATCCAGTTTTCGTTAATTTTGTGGAAGCACCTTCAAAGAAATGAATAGCTTCTTTAGGTTTCATAACTTTCTTTAAAGCCTTAAAAGCATACTGATAATATGTACGTTCAGTTTTTGGGAATTCTTTTGATATTTCAACCATTTCAGTAAGTGTAACCGGGTATTCGATAACGCCAAATCGTTCATCGATCTTAGTATATTTTGGATTAGCCATATTATATCCCCTTTTAAAATGTAAGATTTCCACCCAAGCATAACAAAACAATTTGCACCTTCTTGTCGTATTTTGTCGAATGGAAATAAAAAAGAGAGCGTTTGCTCTCACTTTTAATGAATGGAAATTAGAGACGCTTCAATTATGTATCGATCTGGGGCGTCTCCTATATAATCAAAAGGATAACAAGTTGTTAATGTTAATGTTGGTTCGCTTTTTTCTACAATAACTGTTCGATCTTCTGAATCCGTTATCCAATGCTTATTAATGTTATATGTATATTTTTTATTTTCATAT
Source organism: Bacillus sp. SIMBA_074 (assembly GCF_046534555.1). Classification (NCBI taxonomy): domain Bacteria; kingdom Bacillati; phylum Bacillota; class Bacilli; order Caryophanales; family Bacillaceae; genus Bacillus; species Bacillus sp. SIMBA_074. The sequence continues at coordinate 18,159 of NZ_JAWRYM010000034.1, forward strand.
TCTACGATAAGCTGATCATTTTCCTTTAGCTGGTCAAGTTCGGTAAAAACAGTATCTCTATGTCCACTTAAAACTGTATGCCCACTTCCAGATGGCGTGGTAGTTAAGTCACTAACAAACATACCTACACCTTTTTTTAGAACCTTATCATCAGCTCCCCAATATACTGAGTATTTCTTTTGTATTTTAGGGACAATTAAATATGCAACTTTATCACCTAATTGATGGTTTACTTCTGAAGCAGGCATCTGTACAAGTTCTTCCTGTGGTACAGGTGTCATAGTCTCAGTTTGATTGGTGTTTGTTGTTTCATTTTCTTTAGTAGGTGTGGTAGTCTCATATTGATTTACCTCGTTAGCTGTTAAAGATTTTGCTGATTGTTTAGCACCATACCATTCTAGAAAATAATAGGAGAAGATAGTAAGTCCAATGACAAATAAACATAAGCCTACCCATTGTTTTTTCTTCATTTTGTATCACTCCATTTGAAAACGACAGGATTTCTCCTGCCGTTTTAAGGAATTATTTTATGCGTTTGTTTTTTTACGACGGAACATTAATACAGATCCAGCTAATGCTAAACCTAAGCTTGCTAACATCATTGTCATGCTATTAGAAGCTGTGTTAGGTAATTTTTCACCTTGTTTTTTAGTCTCTTTTTTCACATTTGTATTAGTGTTTTTCTTTGTTTCTTTTACAGCTGTTTGTGGCTTAGTTTGTTCTTGCTTATTATTTGTTGCTTGGTTGTTTTGTTTTGAATTCTCTTGTTTTACAGGTTCTTGTTTAGTATTTTCCTGCTTAGTTTGTTCTTGAGCTTTGTTTTCATCATTTTTAGTAGTTTGCTTACTAGCTAAAAATTGATCGTAGTCTCCTTTTTTCACTTCGCAAGGTAAACCGTCATTGTCACGATCTAAGTCATGAGGATCGTTAGTTGCGCTATATCCATTACTGTGCCAGAACTCCATAACTTCTTGTTTATTTTTGAAATGACCGCAATTTTTGTCGTTTGGATTTTTTTCTGCAAATGCAGAAGAACTGTACCCAACTGTTAATAGTGTGAATGCTGTTGCTGAAGCTAATAGTTTTTTCATGAATTTCTCCCTCTTCCCAAATGATATGTAGTTACATTGAAATATTTTACATTCAAAAAAAATTAAAAATAAAGTAATAATTTGTTGATAAATGTAAGATTTCAACACAATAATAACAAATTTCACATTTGTATATTGTCATATTTTGTCGAACGAAAATAAAAAAAGAGAGCCTAAGCTCTCAATGGGGTACCGCCACATGCCCATCAAGCTAACCAAGTAAATTACTAGATATGAAACGATCCTTGTTTCATATCTAGCAATTGATAGAAAAGTAGGCATACTAAAGAAGCCTATTAAAACGTGATTTTTTCGCTAGGCAGCTTGTCTATTCTTCACCGTCATTTTATACAAATCCCTAGAATATCAAAGACGGTCATCTTCTTATACCGATGACATTTACGACCGTTCTTTTTGAGCAGCAGATAAAGACGATGTAAAATTTTTAAAAGTTCTTCTGTGCCAACGGCTATCGCTTGAAACAGTAACGGAAAGTAATCTTTAATCATATAAATCGCTTTGTATTCACTCAGCTCCTGCTTTGTCTTTTCAAGCAGAAACTGTCGCATTTGAAACATCGTAGAAGAACAGAGGAGAATGCCGATGAGTTGTCCATATAAATGGCACTCTAGGCGTTCTCTTTTAATATTTTTACATTCATCAATTTCAAAGAATGACTTCCACGTTTTAAACAAAATTTCAATCTGCCAACGAAGTGAATATAATGAATGCACGTAGTTCGTCGGTACTTCTTCTAGCGACGTGTTCGTGATATATACATTCATGCCCATTAAACGTTTACTTTTATCCTTCATGACAATGCCTTTCTTCTTTTCACGTATCGCTTGGTTTTTCAGACGTGTTTGCGTTTGATCATCGGTTAAACGATGGATAATAACACGTGCTGGAAGTTTCTGATTTTGGCCAATGTATGCCTCGGGGATTTCTATCGTTTCACCAGGGATTAGACCAGACATCATTTGTGTCATATCAAGCTGGATGTATTCTGTCTGCTTTTTTAACGTACCATTTTTGAAGTATTCTGGTTCAGGGTTCTTGATATAAATGCGTGTATTCAACTTCAACCTCGAGATATAATAAGCCTTTTTATCATGAATGGTTTGTAAGTCTCCTAAATCGAAGTAACCAAGATCACGTAAACACAAATCGCCCGCTTCTACGGTTTCAAGGCAGATAGTACCGTATGTTTTATCATTATTCTTTCCTGGTCCAAGCTGCACGTTAAGAAATTGACCACTAAGTAAATCATATTCCAATTGGATTTTCACGCCTGCGGTATTACTACTCCCACCTGAACCTTGATAGTCAGTGGCGAAATGGTCAGGCAGTTGAAACACTGTCGCATCTAAAATACGGATACGATTGAAAGTAGAGATCACGTGTGCAGAAAGTGAGTGATTTGAACAGAGTTTTTGTGTGAGAAGAGAAGTAAAGACTTCTCGAAGAAATGCGACAGCTGCTGGGTTAAAACGTTGATTCAATCCTTCTGAGCTCATCAGTACCCCAGTTGAAGCTTCTAACTGACTGCACAATTGTGTAAGTGATGTGCTAGCGATTTCTTGACTGAGCCATACGCAAAGGGCAATGAGTTCGTTTGCTTGATACTTACTAGATCGCTGTACAAAACCAACTTGTTTAGCGATATCTTGTAGGACTATTGGAGATAAAAATTATTGTAGCTCTTGTGCGAAAAGATTCAGTTCATTTGAAATGATAGGATTCATTAAAAACGCCATCCTTTCTGTATATTTCTACAAAAAGAATAGCGTTCTTTTGATTATATGGATACAAATTTATCTTAGCTTGATAACGATGCACCAGAATCCCTTTTTAAATATTATCAACGATATTATTATTTTTCTTTTTTGAAGATGAATTAAAACTTTGTTGTTGTACAATAAGAATGAGGTGATACATAATGAAAAAAATGCTACAAAATGCGCTCAAAAAGTATGGTATCGTACATCTAGAGAAGCGCATGTTAGATACACTGGAACCAACGATTCAAATACACTTATGCCAAGAAGCTGATGAAAAAATAGCAGTGGGAACATCAAAATTCGGAGGTTTTCCTGATTTACCTGATGAATTAGAGATTCCAACCAAAAATGACATGCCTCTATATTTTATTGGACAACTGAATTTGGAGGAAGTGCAATCCTATCACGAAGGAAATCCATTACCTACGAAGGGCATGTTGTATTTCTTCTATGATGTAGAAGGAGAACCGTGGGGGTTTGATCCAAAAGATATTGGAGGACATCGTGTTCTGTACACAGAAAATATAGGAAATCTACAACGAAGAGAAATCACAACGGAAGTATTCCCTTCTTCATTAATTTCATTTGAAGAAACATGGACATTGGCAAAAGAAAAAATTGGAGAAACAGGTTTATCAGATGATGATGAATGGGATTTTTACGAAGAAATAGAAGAATCGTTTGTCAGGGAAGAGAACGATGGATTTCATCATTTACTTGGTTCAGCACAAGCTATACAATCAGAAGAAATGCCTGAAGATTGTCATATTGTTACAAACGGATTTTATTTAGGAAATGTGTATCCTTCAGATAAAGAGATAAAACGTTTACCTGGTAGCCCTCATGATTGGATGTTACTTTTACAAATTGATACCAATGATGAGTTGGAAATGTATTGGGGAGATTCTGGCAGACTATATTTTTGGATAAAAAAAGAAGACTTATTACAAAAAAACTTCGAAAATACTTGGTTAATTTTGCAATGTTGTTAAATTAAAAAACACCCATTATAGTAGTTTAGATAATGTAGAAAAACATAATAAATAGCCTAATCCTATCCATAATAAAAACAAGAAGGGATATATACACTCCCAAATAGCATGGTGATCCCACACCCATCAAGCTAAGAAAAACAAATATCCCAAAACAAAAAAATGAACTGAATTCTCATAGACAACTAACTGTGGAGTGATAATTTTTTTGTTTTGGGGGTACTCAAAATATTAGCTTGATGGGCATGGGGTACCGCCAGCATTTTGGAAAAAAACCACGCTAAGAGCATGCAAGATTTTATACAGTTTTTCGGCTAATCCAGTAACAAACGAGAACCCGAAAGCCCACACTATGATAGGAATGTATAAAAAATTGCATAGATTGATAAAAAGAGAAAAAGGCGAATCCCTTATGGAAGTAAGGGATTCGCCTTTTTCTTTGCTACCGATAATAGGACGTTATGTTAACTGGATGTGTATAGAATATACAAGAGGAACTCTTTCCTACTTACACGAATCTATTATAATAGAGAACGTCTTGATAATAAGGGGGGCATCACATATTTAAACAAATTTGGACATGGATAAAGGGAGAAATAATAGATCAAAATTTATAAATTGATTGAACATCTAAAAGGAGTATAAAGTATTTTGAGAAAAACTAAAATGAGAAACTATGTGAAATTATTTGTTCTTTACTTAATTATAATTCTAATATATTTCCTGTTATTTGATTACAGTAAAATATATATTAAGGCAAAAATAAATAACGAATTTTTATATCAATTATATTTATTAATAGGACGTATTAGTATGGGTTTGGGAATATATTTTATTCCAGATAAACTAGGTATTAAGATTAAATTCAAATTTAAATTTCTTATAGCAGTTATTGCAATGATAACTACTATAATTTTTCTTGATATAGTTGGTTTAATTGAATAACTTTGATAACTTCCTGTAACGATAATTATGTAAATAAGCTGTCCATATGGACAGCTTATTGTATGTTTTTGCTTAGCGTGTTTTTTTCCGAAATGCTGGTGGTACCCCATCGCTATCAAGCTAAAAAAAAGAAATGCCCCCTAAAATGAAAAAATACGCTATTCTTTCTGTAGAATCATAGGAAAGGATGGCGTTTTTTATGTCTGTTTCTGTGTCTAACGAATTACAACTATTTGCTCAAGAGATTCAAAGTGCCCTATCTCCAAATGCCTTACGAGATCTTGCTAGAGATGTTGGCTTTGTACAACGAACCAGTAAGTACCAAGCAAAAGATTTAGTCGCTTTATGTGTATGGGTGAGCCAAAATGTAGCTATGACTTCTTTAACTCAGTTATCTAGCTGTTTAGAAGCATCAACAGAAGTACTCATCAGCCCTGAGGGCTTGAATCAACGATTTAATAAAGCGGCTGTTCAATTTTTACAACACCTATTAGCTGAACTACTAAACCAAAAACTGACCTCATCTATGCCAATTTCTTATCCATATACTTCTGTTTTCAAGCGTATTCGTATTTTAGATTCAACTGCATTTCAACTTCCGGATATATTTTCATCAATTTATCCTGGTGCGGGAGGATGCAGCCATACAGCGGGAGTAAAGATACAGCTTGAGTATGATTTATTAAGTGGACAATTCCTTCATATTCATACAGGTCCAGGTAAACAACATGATCGAACCTACGGTTCCCTGTGTGCCCCAACTGTAACAGCGAATGATTTATGTATCCGAGATTTAGGTTATTTTCATTTGAAAGATCTTCAACATATACAAGATAAAAAGGCTTATTATATCTCACGTATCAAATCGAATACACGTATTTATCAAAAAAATCTAAACCCTGATTATTTTCAAGATGGCAGAATTAAGAAGGGTACAGAGTATATCCAAATAGATATGGAGGTTTTAATGAACTCTCTTCAGCCAGGACAAACATATGAAATATCCGACGCTTATGTAGGAATGACTGATAAAATCCCAACTCGTGTGATTGTTCATCGACTAACAAAAGAACAACAACAAAAACGATTACACGATCAAACGGTAAGAGAAAAAAAGAAAGGAATGAAGTATTCTGCTCGTAGTAAACGACTTAGCGGTATCAATGTATATATGACAAATACCCCTATAGATATTGTCCCGATGGGACAAGTACATGATTGGTATTCTTTACGTTGGCAAATCGAGATTTTATTTAAAACATGGAAATCATTCTTTCATATTCATCATTGTAAAAAGATAAAACGAGAACGATTGGAATGCCATTTGTAAGGGCAACTGATTGCCATTCTACTTTGTTCTTCTACCATGTTTCAAATGCGGCAATTACTTCTTATGAAAAAGAAACGAGAACTGAGTGAATATAAGGCCATATATATGATTAAAGATTACTTTTTTCTTCTTTTCCAATCGATACAAAAAGACACCCAAGAGCTATCAAAGGTGTTACTTCGCCTGTTCAACCTCCTACAGCAAAACGGGAGAAAATCTCATCGATATGAGAAGAAAACAGTCTTTGATATATTAGGTGTCATTTACAATTGTACCATGCTTGATAATCAAGCGGCTTAAATCAAAAAATTGAAACCCATTAGGGTTTATTTCGTATGCAAATCTTTAAATTCCCTACACGTAGCTTTTTAAAAAAATAAACAACTTCTACTATAATTAACGTTGTATGGGCTTAGCTTGATAGCGATGTGACGGGACCCCATAAAACAATAATCCCATTATTGATCTACTTTTCTCAATCTCTTTTTCAATTGCTTATTCTCCACATACAAATTCGCTTTTGTATCAAATTGAGCATGTTTTATATATGCATAAGCTTGCTTTAAAACTGTAGCCTGGCTGCCTTTCTTTTCATCAATCATTAATAAAATCCAATACTTTTCCTCATCAAGTACAACACCTGATAACTCTTTCCCATTCTTAAACACTACAGTAATTGTATCCCCTACTGAAAATGTGAATTCTGTAGGCTTAGAATAACCCTTGTCTTTCATCTCAGTGATATAAAAATCATTTACTAATAATCCAGGTTCATGTTTCTTATGTCTTACATAATTCACTGCATGCTTCATAACAGTAAAATGAGTACCTTTTTCTGACCTAACATACAAATAAAAAGCACTTTCCGATAGCAAATTCGCTTTTAACCTTTTACCATCCCTAAAAGTACAAATAATCTTCTCCCCAATATTGAAAATAAAGCTCGTACTTACATCATCTGTATCCTTTTTAGGGGACCGATCCTCTACAGTTGGAAATTCAGCATGCTTAATATATTCAACTTCTCCAAGATTAACCGTTACCTGGTATATTTCACCCTCGTTCTCCACATCAACCACTAAATAAAACTGTTCAATACTTGTGATAATCCCCTTAATTAAACCCTCAGTATCAAATAACTTAATCGATACTTCAGATCCCCTCATAAATACAAAAGAATGTCTGTAACGCCCTTTCGTATCACGATCTATAGAATAATTTTTACTCATAAAACCACCACCAAATATGTAGTGTACGCAATAATTTCACGTACCTTAATGTCTATATAACAACTATATAGATCCCCTATAACCTAAAGAATAGCAGCATAGCGTTATGTTGTTCCAGGGATACGTATCAAAGATATAATTATGTATTGGCAGAGTGGACAGTTAGGTTCTAACCAGCTGGCAATCCTTCGAATATGCCGTCTTGCGCTTGGTTTTCTGTCATAGCGCTATGTTTTTTTACTTGCTGTAGGATGTTACCCATCTGAGGGACTAACTCTTTTAAATAGCTTACATAACTGTCTCTCTTTCTACCTTTTTCCTGCATTGCAAACGAAATTAACATGCCAATTGTCGATAATCCTGTTTTTGCTGTTTTCCCTTTTCCTTCAACTGTTTTGTGGATTTTATTACTCTTCTTCAAAACAGTATTTAGTGTGCTTCTAGGGATGCTAAGAGCTTCGCATAGTTCTAACTGTGTAAAGTATAACACAGGTTTATTCTTTGAATTCATCGATAAAAAGGCGATAATATCAGCTTCCCATTCATGCCAATGAGAACGAACACGATCTTCACGTTGTTTTTTATGTTTTTTCCAAAATGCTGCTGGCGATCTAAATGCACTTGCTTGTCCAGTAGTTGCATATGTTTGAAGTAAACGATCAATATAATCTTTATGAGCAGCCTGGTATTTCCCTGAATAAGCAGACATAACAATCCCTCTTACTTCGCTATGTTCTAGAGGTTGTTCCAGGTTACTATTAAACTGATCCATCATATCTAACGTAGATTTAATACTTACTTCACTTTGGAAACACGCTAAAGAAAGGGTGAAAATAGCATTGTTTCGCCCTGCTTTCGTTTGCTTTGGTGCTACATTTGTACAATTGATGACTTGTTTGAACCATAATTCATCAATTTGTTTTGGTTGCTCCACAGGAGCGTTTTTAGAAAAAGGACTCTCAATTACATTGCTCTTTCCTGGAATCGCAAAGAACTCTTTGCCTTTATTGTCGTCCTGTCTCTTACTCCACTCTTGTAGCTCTTTGAATGAATACACATTTTCTTCAAAGAACATAAGAAGATTTTCTTCTGAAGGCATTCTAAAGAAACCAAAGTGATTGCATGCTAAGTCCACTTGTGGCAAGTTCCTAGCAAACATTTCTCTTAGATTTTGAGAAATACGTTTTGCTGATTTAATAGAAATATAGTTCTTGTTATTTGTTACATATGCTGCTTTATCTAACACATAATACACTTGATACCCTTTTGTTGTTTTAAGAATCATTGTAGGGACACCAAATCCTTCATTTAACGTAACATCGATAATTGCAGTCATAGGGAATGACTGTGTATCAATATCAATTACAAAGCAATTAATCTGCTGAAGGTTTTTTTCAGTATGGCCAACAATCGTACGAAGACCATTCTCGCTATATGTACCATAATTAAATACATTCGGTGTCCAGTGAGAAGCTTGTCCGACATGATCCAGTACAGCTTCTTCAGATGCTAATACTACACCACGAGTTCCAAAGGGTGCGCTTAAATCTTCTTTTTTACGAGTGATAAAAATAGAACCTTTTTTATTCTTCTTTCCATTCAACACTTTTTGTTCGAATGGTTCTTGTGCGCTAATTACACGTAAACCAGCGTTAGAATTTTTAGGCTTATATTTTCGTAAGCCTTTATGTAGTATCAGTTCAATTGCTTTTTGTACTGTATTCATGTCGGGTCTCCTTTCTACTAGATTTTTAACAACAAAAAAAGGTGAGCAGTTTTAACACTGCTCACCTTTGAAATCCCTAAAATAGTATACAAAAACAGAAAAAATTACCTACTTAAACATACCAGAAAACATACTTAAATAGGGCTTTCTATCTTTACAAACTAACTCTAATTAACTATACTGAATAAGAGATATTTTATATCCCAAACAACATAGCTAATTAGAACGGAAGGGATTTACATACTGGTTCTGCAGTGTGTAAATTGAATATAAGTTGGAGCAACAACTTATATTCAACCGGAGTAACGTTATTGAGAAGTAACCTTACTCTTTCTGTCAAGTTGAGACCTGAGAAATCTCGATTAGACAGCCGTTCTTTTTTTATTTGTTTTATGTGTATATATCCGATAAATTCTTACGAATTTTTTATGTATATTATCAAACTAAATCGTATTGTGTTGAGAAACTTGTTGTCTATAACGTTACAACAAGTTATTTTGTTTGTAAACAAAGAATTTAAGCACAACTTCTTCCATTTACACATGTGTACTTGTGTAAATGTGCACTTGTGTAAAGTCTATTATTTTCATTTTATTTCTATCTCTAGAAACGAAATCCACCGCCATAAATTTACACATGTGTAAATTTACACATGTGTACTCGTGTAAATTATATCATGCTACTTCCCTATCAAACTCTCATTATATCAGTGATATTTTCCGATTTGTTCACTTGTGTAAATGTGTACTTGTGTAAATGTGTAAAGTCGTCTTGATTTATTTTTATATTGTTTATATAATGTAAGTAAGGTTATTTTACACATGTGAACTTGTGTAAATGTGCAAATGTGTAAAATCATAAAAAGTTTTTTTGGAGGGATACATATGAAATTAAAAAAACCGTTAACTATTACTGTAGCAAACAGTAAAGGTGGCGTTGGTAAATCTACTATTGTAAGACACCTATCTTATCATTTAGCTTTAAAAGGATATAAAGTACTAACAGTTGATATGGACCCGCAGGCAAATACAACTAAAACAATGATCTTAACGAGAAAAAGAATTAATGATGAATACTTTGCTTTTGACAAAACATTAATGAGAGCTGTACAAGATGGTAGTTTAGAAGGTATGCAACTAAATATTATGGAGAATTTAGATTTACTTCCCTCTCATAGTGACTTTGAAAACTTCGAGGGGCTATTAACATCAAAATTTGGACATGCAGAAACATCTGATCCTAACTATCATCAAGTAGAATCAAATAAAATTAATTACTTCAGACATCTATTAGAACCTTTAAAACAAAATTATGACTTTGTTATCATTGATAGCCCACCAACAGCATCGTACTACACAAAAAGTTCTGCAATGGCAAGTGATTATGTACTCGTTGCATTCCAAACACAAAGTGACAGTTTGGATGGTGCTAATGATTACATCACTCGATTCTTAACAAAATTAGTAGTGGAATTTAATGCTCAACTTGACGTTATCGGCATACTACCAAATCAATTACACAGCACTGGTAAAATAGATGCAACGGTATTACAAGATGCGAAAAATATTTTTGGAGAAAATAATTTATTTAAAAACTTAATACCTTATGCGAAAAGAATCCAAAGTATTCCACGTATTGGTTTAAATAAAGATCAATATTGGGACAAGAAGTTATTTAATGAAGTCTTTGAGCCATTTACGGATGAATTTTTAGAACGAATTGAAAAAATGGAGGAATAGAGAAATGAATAAAGAATTAGGTTTTTTCGGAAACAAAGGCAAGGAGGATGCTGGAAAAAAGGGACAAAAAAATAACGGACTTGATATTAACTATAAACCTGATATCCCCCCGACTACACCTTATGATCCAAATGTGCCAGTAAGAGCAACACTAGTAAACGGTGATAAGCGTGGGACAATACGAATGCCTTTAGAAACAAAACAAGAATTTGATGCACTACTTGAAATTTCGGAATACCAATACACTTATGAATTACTTGGTGAAATGCTTGATACGTGGATGAAAAAATTAACTCCTGAACAACTTAGATTATTTCATTCATCACTAGAAAACATAAAACGTAAAGCTGCTATTAAAGAAGCTAAGAAATCAAAATAACCACAACATGTGTAAATGTGTAATTGTGGACTTTTACACATTTACACATGTTTAGTCTGAAAAATAATTTGAACCTAACAACCAATCGCTTAGATAAGGCATTCCTGTATTTTTTATTCTATTATTTGTGTAAATGTGTAAAAACACCACTCTATTAAGGAAGTGATAACCATGAGAACCCTCGGTATTATAGGTTTAGTTATAATAGGATTAGTATTTTTCAACGTAATTTCTCTACATACAATCGGTACGCTGGCTCTCTTAATTTTCTTTATAATAGCAATCGGAATTGGTGCATACGCCTTATATTATATCGCCCTTAGTTTCTTTGCACTATTCACTTCTATCATTGGGATTATCATGTTCATTTGCTTAATTACTTACGGTTTAACAGTTTTGTTTTAAGAATTGATACCATGAGGAGGAATAATGACTACAGATAAGGCCCCTTCTTTAATTTGCGCATGTAAAAAATTACAGAGGATAGACTATTACAAAATACCTTTCATCGTACAACAAAATATCTCAATAATCTCATTGAGCAAGATTATCGACACGTGAAGCACCGTTTCGCTCGTTCCTTAGGATTTCAAAGTCTTCGTCATGCCTCACGTACGATAAAAGGGATAGAAACGCTTCATGCCATATACAAACAAAGACAAAGTCTTCAATCAGACTCCGTCTTTTCGGCGTATAACAAATTACAGAATTTATTAACGGTATCATAAAGTTTGACCACAATCCTCCCCTGTCTCTATGTGTAAAAAAACTTTACAACAGAACCTGTTGGGATAACAACTCTAGATGACAGTATGCTTTTCACGGTATTGTCTAGGAGTCATACCTGTTATTTTTTTGAATACCTTTGTAAAGTAACTTTGGTCGTTAAAGTTAAGCCAACTACAAATATCTGATAATGAATATGTCGTTAATGTTAATAGTTTTTTTGCTTCTTCTACTCGTTCCCGTTGAATATGTTCACTTATAAGGCTTCCTACTTCTTTTTTAAATAATCTAGATAAATATGCAGGGTTAATATCCAAAAGATTAGCGAGATCATTGAGAGATATTTCGTCATAAATACTTTTATTAATATGATTTAGGCATGTAGTAATTGTATGGGAATACTTTTGAATATTGTATTCTTTAACGCGTTCTGCAAAAGTGCATAACGCATCTTCTATTAATCTATTTACAGCGTACATGTTATCTAGTTTCTCAATAGTTTGGATGTATAAAGTGCTTAGCGAAAAAGCAATATCTGACGGAAGGTTCCCATCTATTGCATATCGAGTAGCTAGGGTAATCGCTATAATGCCATTATTTTTTTGGTTTCTGAGTTGATCTCCTTTTGATACTATCCCCGCGTCTTCTTGTGGGAATGAATACGCATATTTTATTACTTGTTCTGTATTTCCTTCTTTGATTGCTGAAAAAAATTTGCGCTCCAATGATATATCATAATTTCCAGAATTATTTTGACGACGTTTTGAAATATACAAATCAGGGTTTATTATTTTATAGGAAACTTCCTCTAGTAATTTATTTTTTTTCCAAACAATATCTACATCTAGCTTTTCTTTGAAAATCATGTAATGAATTAAAATACCTATGTCAATTAAAGTGATCTTTTTAATCTCAGGTAGTAATTGATAGTAGGATAATCCTTTTTGTGTTTTATCAACCGAGTTAAATCTTCTCATAAGCTTAATTCCCATTTCGTCTGATACCTTTGGATAGGTAGTGGGACCAATTATAATAGTTCCTTTTATATCGTTATGATTTGTTATATGAATTAGGACGAAATTCTCAAGATAACTGTTACCTCTGAAAAGTGGAAAGTTATTGAGATCATTTTCTTGATAAAGCTCACTAAGATGTTCTTCATTAGAAGAATAAAAGGGACTACAAATATCATTAGAAGTAGAATGATATAGGATTTTTTTATCTGTAGATAAAAATTGAACAGGTACATTAAACATTTTGTGTATGAGATCACACAAGTATTGTAAGTCAATGGAATTATTCATTATCTTCTCCTCTTACTTAGATTATACGATAAATCCTCACAAAGTTAATGCATAGATTCATAGAATAGTTTTCATTAGTTACCATATTCCTGAAAACATTACTATAAAATATCAATAATGTACAATTTACGTAAAAATATTACCTTATTTTTTATATGGAGATAAATTTGATATTCATATTTTTGGGAGGCATTTAACTTATGAAGTAACTGGATGAGAAGTGATTTATCCAAATCAAGCAAAAGATTTTATAAAAACCATTATATATACAGTGATGGGGATTTTAGTGCTTTTTATTGGGTTTACTAAGGGGCAGATAAATAATATACCTTTAGCAAATGGCTATCAACCTAAATAGTTATAAATTTTCCTTTGATAATACTATCAAATAAAAGTGAAACTGAAATTAAAAAATATTAAACAGGTAGATTAAACATCTAATGTATGAGGCCATATAAGTATTGTATGTCAATAGAATTATTCATTATCTTCTTCTTTAAATTAGATTGAATACTAAGTTTTCACACAATTAACGTGTGGATTCATATAATAAATTTCGTTGAGAGCAATTTCCCTGAAATAATAATTTTAAATGACAAAAAAATACAAATTACAACAAAATTCCACCATATTTTTTCGTGGGAATCACATATTATTTGGTAATTAGTATCTAAATATAGAAAAAGAAATTTGTAGCATAGGTATTTAATTTAATTCTAGGAGAATAAGCTTCATGCGAAATGAAAAAGAATTGTTAAAGCAATGGAAAGCAGATTTGCATGCAATTAAAGAGGAAAAGAAAATAAAAAAAAGGAAAAAGAAAAATAGTAAAAAATATGCGATTCCCGGTAGTACAGCAAACTTTATGAATAGCAAAAATGTATTTTATAAAAAGAACGGGGTTTGGAGACAAAGTAATCATACCCAATGAAATATGTTTTGATTGAAAGGCCATTTCCATAATGTATGAAGAAAAGGAAATACATAAAGGCTTTTCCGATTTATTATTAAATAATTTAGTAAATATTTTTGTTTATTCATTTAATAGTGTTGAAAAACATGTAAATATACTAAAATAGATCCATAAAAAAATCCGTTTTCCTGGAAGAATGATTGTACTCATGATTTTTTCAAAAAGGGTGGATTTACTCGTATGATTTCCATAGGGTAAATATGCTAATGGAAAATGGATAAATCAGGAATATGGAGAATTTTTATGATCTTGTAGAGAACAATTTTCATTTTATAAAGCGGTATTTAAGACCTGAATTGAATAAGGGTGAAATGTATGGGAGAGAAAATGACAAATTTAACTAGGAACTTATATATATTAAATTAATACAATTTTTGTGAAAATATTACCATAAATTAATTAAGAAAACTGTTATCCTTGTTTAATATTGTAATGATCAATTTTTAGTAAAATTTAAATAATTTAGGAGAAAATGTGAAAATGACTATTTATGAAAAAAATGCAGAAATTTTAAAAGTAATATCACATCCAATTCGAATTAAAGTTATAGAAGAACTGGTTAAAAGAGGGGAATGCAGTGTAAATCAAATAGTGGATATCTTAGGAATTCCCCAGTCTACTACATCCCAACATTTAGCAAAAATGAAAGCTCAAAAAATGGTTAAATGTAGGCAAAAAGGATTAGAAAATTATTATAGTGCCTCAGATAAAAATATAAATACTATTGTAGAGATACTACTAGGTAAAAAGTTGTTTTAATGCAAAGTGGGCATTTATTTTAAAGAAGATAAAAGGTTGGATAAGTACCTAATATTTAGATATTGGGAGTGTTTAAGAAAACAGCTAAAATAATTGTGAGGCAATTGGGAAGCGTTAGTAATGAAGAAGAAATCCAGGAAACAGATCTGATTCCTTACCCTATCCAACATCTATTCCAACAGAAATATAGCGCTATGATAGAACAGATAAACCGGGAGCAACAAAGAAATCTTTTGGAAATAGAGCGAAGACCAGGGGATCGCATAGATCCAAGGAATAAGTTGATTGAAGAAAGTGCGAGGGAGCAAAGGGAACGTGAGGAAAGAATTGAAAAAAGGTCAGAACAAAGAGACGAAAATCTTATGAATGTTATTAGAGAAATGCAGGAAACGAAACGGGCTATTATGTCGGCTCAGGAAGAAGTAGCAGCTGCTAGAGAAAAGAGAAAAGCTTGGTGAAAGTTTTGGGTCTAGCTAGAGGATTGGTTGGAATGAGGGGTTATATGAAATTAAAAATATAGAAATATCGTTTCGGCACAGTCAAAAGGTTTTTGATAAACTAAACACATAAAGTTCTTTGATAACTTGATATATAAGGTTGCAGGAAGAAAACAAAGTACAAAAACCAAGCCGTTTGGTTCCTGCGTAAAATATCAATCGTAAAAAAGAACGTCTAAACGTTGGACATCTAGGAGTGGAATAACCCGAAGTAACGATCAGGGAGACGAAAGTTTGCTTTCGTCGTGGAGCTGAGAAGCCCCCACTTCAAAATTCGTTAGAATTTAGGTGGGGGGTAGTTCACAATATGGAATGTTTCTGTCGAAATAGTTTTGGTGTATAGCCAGTGTTTTTTTTGAATACCCTTGTAAAATAACTTTGATCAGCAAAGTTAAGCAAACTATAGATATCTGTTAGGGAAAGTGCAGTTAGAGCTAAGAGTCTTTTTGCCTCTTCTATTTTCTCTTGTTGTATATATATACTTAAAGAGACCCCTACTTCTTTTTTAAACAATGTAGATAGATAGTTAGGGTGCATATGAATATGATCGGCAAGATCTTTGAGCGATATTTCTTGATAAAGATTTCTAGTAATATAGTTTTGGCAAGCGAGAATAGTTTGAGAATATTTTTTTGTTCTATATTCATTTACATAATCTGCATAAGCGCATAAAACTTCCTCTAATAGTCTATTAATATCTTTTAAGTTATTTAACTTGTCTAAACTTTGTATATATAAGTCACTCAGCGCGTAAGCAATTTTTGAAGGAAGACCTCCTTCAATGGCATATCTACAAGCTAAAGTAATCATAGAGATGGAAAAATATTTTCTATTTCTCACCTCACTGGTTAATGATAAAATTCCAAATGTACTTTGGTCTAATGCGCAATAATGCTTTAGCATCTCTTTTTTATCTCCATTTTCAATCCACTTAAAAAACTTCTTTTCCGTTGCAAAATCATGATGAATAAAACTATTCTCTTGACGCATTGAAACATACAAATCATAGTCAGTGTTTTCAAAGAGGTTGTTTTTTTGCTGAACAGTAGTTACATCTAATTTTTTTTTATAGATGAGATAATACAGTAAGACACTTATATGAATCAAAGTTAAATTCTTTATTATTGGAAGTGAATCGTAATAATTTCGAACCTCTTCTTTATTTATAATTAAATTACTATCGTTTATTATTCCTCCAATTTGCGTTGGAAGTAATTCTGAACCTGTAGAGGGTCCTACAATAAAAGTTCCATCTTTGCAGCCCTTACTTCTAGTATGGATAATAATGAAATTTTCATAATACTCATTACTTTTAATGATTGGAAAGTTTTGAGGAATATTATCGTTAAACAATTCATTTAACTGAACCTCTTTGGAAGCAAGGAAAGGACTAAACATATTTTTAGATGAACATTCGTATACAATATTTTTATCTTTATCTAGAAAACGAATGGGTATTTTAAAGGTTTGATAGATTAAATGACAGGTATATCTTATATCAATTGAATTAATATACTGTAACATACTACTCACTCCATAAATTTACAATTTAATGCATACTGCTTAACAATGCTATATAAATCCAGTTTAATTTTTCAATATATATGTGCTACTATGTAACAAAAAACTGAACTGCAAGCACTTTTTTCCCCTTTGTTTTAACTCTTGCATACAGCGAAAAAAAACGCTGGTTACCTCTATGCATCGTTAGGTACTACTGCCTACCTAAAAAAAGAGAAATATGTTTTTTGAAATTTATATTTATATAGTTTAATAAATGTTCATTAAATATATTTTTTGAAATATATTAATTTCTAAGAGATAATCAAATACATATTTTTAATAACCATTTATACACGTTTAGAAATCTATTCGAAAGGCCGTTTCTTCTTTGTATTTACACAAAAACATTTTAAACTTCCGCCTTACCTCACTCTTATATTAGTTAGCTATTAATTGCTAAAGAAAATACTATATGTTTTTCTCCAAAAAATATGGTGATATTTTGACATTAATTGTACTTATTATAAAAATTTATCAATAAATAAAGGTCGTCATACTTGCCCACCAAGAAAAATTTGGGTTTCTATTCCATTCCTGTTTTACATTACGATAATGTTCTATTTTGCATAGTGATGTCGATGCTTTAAAGACACTATCTATTTGCCAACATAAAGCATAATTCATCGTGTAATTATTTCTCTTTTTAACACCTTAAGATTCTTCTATAAATATTAAGTTGTCTTATGTTAAAGTACATATGAGCAATTGGCACGAATTACACTTATTGTGTTAATTTTCATCTTAAGGGCAGAGAATATCCTCTTATCATCATTTGTTTCAAACATTTCTGGTTGCAATCTATTATAGATTGCAAAAAATGCTAGCCTCATTTGAGGCTAGCATTTTTCACGACAACTCACTTTTTCTTTCTATTCTCCAAGTACGAAATACCACGGAAGCAAGTCGTTGTTGTATCGAAGACGTTTGCGTCTAGTCAACTATGTTCAAATTGTGGTCATCAAAACAAAGACGTTAAAAATCTAAAACTTCGTGAGTGGGATTGTCCTTCTTGTGGCACAAATCACGATAGAGATGTTAACGCAGGACTAAATCTTAGAAACGAAGCCATAAGACTTCTAACCGTAGGAACTACAGGGATAGCCTAGGTCTCCGTACTTAGAAATCTCCTACTTCAAACAGTCCGTGAGGATGTTAAGTGGCGAGTAGTTCAAATAAAAGATTTAACAGCAAAGAAAGAACAACTTAGAGCAATGAATCAAAGGATAAAGAAGCACTACGATAAGGAAATGATGGCTGGAACACTTAATCAAAGAAATAGATCCAAATTAAACCGACTAATTCACAGATAGAACAAAACATACGAGAAGATCTTGTTATCTGATACAGCCGGTATTATGAGGTATAAAGATGTTGATAACAATTCATGTGTCACAAGAAATCTAACTATTGAATATTGTAATCATTCCTATTTTCGAAAGCTTAATATCATTCTATAAACCTTAATATCATTCTATAAGCCTTAATTTTTCCTATGTTAAACTACAGATGCAGCTTTAACATGAATATACTTCTTTAAACCGTTATGCTTGAAATAATCACATTTGTATTCGTAATGTTATAACTTGTGTAAGTGTTTGATTAGAAAACCGTGATCTTATCAAACAACAGGAAAAGCCATGTTACTCTAACTTTATAGGGTATGAAGTGACCCTATAAAGTTAGATAGATTGTTCCATTAAGCAAAACTAAAAGGCATGGGCCCGCTATTATACCGGACTCATGCCTTTTAGTTTTGCCTTGATTCTTTTGTGATTTATTTTGTGTCCGCAATTGGTAAATTCATCACGAATACGGCGGTAACTATAACGGCCTTCATGTTCGTCATAAATCGATTGAATCAACGTTTTCAGCTCTCCATCTGGATTAGGTCGATTGAAGTGTTTCACCCAATAATAATACGTACTACGTGGAATGGCTGCGAGCAATAGAAGTGCCTTCACCAGGAATTCAAGCCTTAATTCATAGACTACTTGCTTTGAAATAAAGTTTGACCAAAAATCTCACACAACTCCTTATTTTACGGCACATAAACCGAATCCACTTTGAAAAAAGATTAATCAAAATGGATTCGGTTCTTTTCGAATGAACATTCCATTTTATAAAAAGGCTTGATTAAAACTCACATAGAATCCATTAATTGAAAAGGAATAAAGCGGTTCATTTTTTTGCAAGCGGTATAACTTTATTATAAATGGTACATCTTTTTTATAAGCGGTACGACTCTATTTCAAATCCACACCATTTTTACTGTCAACTGGTTCTATTTTTTACACTAATAGTACTTTTCTTGTATTTTAACCTCTAATCAGCTTTCGTAATCCCCTGATTTTAGATGTTATAAATCAAGAAGATTATTCGATCATTATAATTCAGTTTTGTGAATTTTGATAACGACTAATTTTGTCACGAATAGCTATAGTAATAAACTCTTCTATTGTGCTTCCTGTCTCTTTGGCTATTTTATTAATTGATTGGTATTCTTTACTGGACATCGTAACATTTTTTGTAACGCTGCTACTATCTAGATACACGCTATTATTTACACGCTTTACCAATTTCCCTTCTATTAAATACGGCGTGAGGCTCTCAATCCATTCTAGTTGCATACCTATAGGTAACTCAATGAGAGATTGACGTACATTGAAATACCAAAAACCTTCTTCTTCTAAAACTTTTATATTCCTTGGAGATACATACTGTAGTATTAAATCAATTATTTGGAAAGAACTACTACGTAATTGATCAGACTTGGGAAAACGGAATTTAACAAACCTCTGATGATGGCTACGAGGCTGATCAGACAATTCATAATCTGGTTCATATCCTAATTTTTTTGCTTCGTTCAGGGTGAGCTGTCTGTTAAATTCGTCAATTAACATAATCTCTCCACGTTTAGGAATCGAAATAACCCTTGCTATTGTATTTCCCTGGCTGTATTTTTGGAAAAGAACCGTATCATATTTTTGGGAATATGTATAAAGTGCATTTGTCTGATCTAATTGAAGTAAAAGCTCGATTAACTTTTCTTCTTCAATAAACTTTGTTTCACGGTTACGATGTATCTGTAGAGTGGCGGTTAATTTCCCTTCTTCTAACCATTTTTCCAATTGATATGTACTTATATCATATTTTTTACTAGCCTGGTATAAAGTAAGACCTTCTATTTCTCTTTTCTGTTTAATTGCTTCTACATCTGTTCTCCTAAAAAGAAAGCTTCCATCTAATCGCCATGTCTCTTTATTAATTGGAACTAATTGTCCTTGTTGCACAAGGTTATTAACAATAAAACTACTAACCCCTAAATATTCCTTCACTTCTGTTGTATTCATATTGATTTGTTGATTTTCATTCATATCATTTCTCCCTTTTACTTAATTTATATTCTGTATATTAATTACTTCATTTTAATTTCATTTTTAAAATTACATAACTATAATTTATTATATCATAGTTAACATTTAAATAATTTCAGTAAATAACCAAAAACAATTTATAATTTCTAATTAGATTATAATATATATCCAACGAAAAATAACCATAAGTCATTTAAATAATCAAACATATATATAACCATAGAAAATATGCAATTTTCTATAATTGCTGTATAATTTAATTTTAATAAAATTAAATTATACTTTGTAAATAATTTTGAATACACTTCAGTTATAATAATTGATATAAAGGTAATTAATAAGGAGTTGAAGGATAATGAAATTTGAATTGAATACGATTTATAGTGAAATTTCTTTAGAAAATATAGAAAAACAAAAACAAAATTTCACAAACATAATTGCAGTATGGAATCGTGATCATATAGATAAAGCCGAATTTAAAAAGGAAAATAACGAAAGAGAAGATACTTATACATACGAGGGATTTTCAGATGAAGAGATACTATACTACTACTTGAACCGACAAACACATTTTGACCAGGAAAAGCGGATAAAGGCTGCATCCAGGACTCTATACGCACGTGATCTAAGCCAGTTTTATTTTTTCATCAAACAAAGTACAGAATTTCTGCAGCAAGATGTAAAAGATTATAAAGTTGGCCAAGTCTGGAGGAATCTAAGAAAGCGCCATATCCGTAACTATCAAAAATGGATATCCCAGGACGCAATCTCCTATCAATCAAAAGAAAAATACAAGGCATCTACGATTAGTCGGAAGCTTGGTGTAATCCGTTCTTATTTGAAATGGCTATACGAAATCCAATATATCCAAGAGCCTCTTCATGTAGAGATTCTAAGCACGGCGGTGAATAAACAACATAAACCAAAGCGTGAGTTATCATATGAGGAAGTGAAGCAACTGCTAAACTACTACAAGGATAATGAAATCAATTACGCTTTATTATCAGTCCATGCTACTACTGGATTACGTGTAGCAGAAGTAGCACATGCATTGTGGGAAGACATTGAATATGACGCTATACGCGGGCGTTATTATTTAACAGTAGATACAAAGGGTGATAATGAACGGATTGTTTCTATTAATAAAGAGATCTTTAATCGAATTGTTGCATTCCGAGTCCGTAGAAGATTACCTATAGATATAGGCGATAAAAATGGCGGGACCATATTTCAAACCAAGAACCATACTGCTTATAGAGAGAACTATCTATCACAATATATTTCTAAGATCATTAAAGATACAAAGTTACCCTTTACGGAGAATATACGAATTACTCCTCACTTCTTTAGACATTTTTATGTGCAGTATTTATATGACTACAAGGGACTAGCACCTCATGTGATTGCAGCTGCAGTTGGTCATAAAAATGATCGAACGACGAAAGAGAATTATTTGAAACAAAGACTAACGAAAGATAATGATGCTGGAAATCTAATCCTTGAGGATGAATTTTAAACAACTAACTATCTTCCTACCTTATTAAATTCCGATAAAATTGATTTTAATTATATATTTTTTATACAATTAAGATTAGCAATGCTTTTTTATACTTTAGAGGTACTCAAAGAGTGCCTTTTCTTTACGAAGATATCATCATGCAATGTGTAGGGATTTTTCGATGTTTATTATTTTCTACTGCTTCTTTTTATCTTTGATAAATAATTCTTTAAATGTTCATTAACCCTCTTTAAATCTATCTTCTTACTCTCAATAATATCCATAATGTTTGATTTGAACAAAAACTATTGTTTTTTCCTCCGTATCAATTTAAATTGATATATTGCTCTATTTCTACCATTTTCTCCTTTCATAATTTAATGCTCTGTAATACAAATACACATGGTATTTCATTATGTTCTGGATATATTAAGATTTGAACTTTAAAATACGGTATGTGAAATTATTTATCATAAGAACAATCAAAAGCATTATAGAACCACGTCAATAAAAATAAACCCGTTATGGTTTATTTCATATAAAGACCTTTAAATAATCTATAATCAGCTTTTAGAAAATAGAAACATGCTAATTTGACATTGCTTTTTCATAATTTTATCTTAATAGACATGGAATATTTCCCCTAAATAAAAAGGTAACCCGAATAGTGATTTTTTAACTTCTCAACTATCCGGGTTACAGTACAATAGATTGAACTAACTACTTAACTTTTCTACGAGAGAATAAAATTCCACCTAAAACAAGCAAAATCATACCTCCAGCAATTGGAATCATTTCAGTTGCTGTTCCTCCTGTGTTAGGAAGCCATGATGATTTCTCCTGATTATCTTTAGTAGATGGTACTTTTGTATCATCCTTAGGGTTTACAGGATCTTTCGGATCTACTGGGTTTGCAGGATCTTTCGGATCTACTGGGTTTGCAGGATCCTTCGGATCTACTGGGTTTGCAGGATCCTTCGGATCTACTGGGTTTACATCCTTGATTTTTGTATTCGTGATGTTATAACCGTTCACTTCTGATTTATATCTGTCTACCGGTTGTTCTTTCACTTCGTACTTATATGCCTTACCTTCGGCATCATATACCGCTAAATCTTTAAATTCATATTTCCAACCGCTTGCTTTTGTTACTTCTTGCGTTGCGATTACTTGGCCATTTTGTAGTAACTCTACTTTGATCATTTCTGGACGATCTTTTTCGTTATCGTCTTTCCATGTCTTCGTTCCTTCTACTTTTGTTTGGTCTACTGGGTCTACATCCTTGATTTTTGTATTCGTGATGTCATAACCTTTTACTTCGGATTTATATCCATCTACCGGTTGTTCTTTCACTTCATACTTATACGCATTACCTTCCGCATCATATGCCGCTAAATCTTTAAATTCATATTTCCAACCGCTTGCTTTTGTTACTTCTTGCGTTGCGATTACTTGGCCATTTTGTAGTAACTCTACTTTAATCATTTCTGGACGATCTTTTTCGTTATCGTCTTTCCATGTCTTCGTTCCTTCTACTTTTGTTTGGCCTACTTTTGTATTTTTGATGTCATAACTGTTCACTTCAGATTTATATCCGTCTACCGGTTGTTCTTTCACTTCATACTTATACGCATTACCTTCGGCATCATATGCCGCTAAATCCTTAAATGCATATTTCCAATCACTTGCTTTTGTTACTTCTTGCGTTGCGATCACTTGCTTGTTTTGTAGTAAGTCTACTTTAATTGTTTTTGGACGTTCTTTCGAATCTCCGTCCTTCCACGTTTTCGTTCCTTCTACTTTTGTTTGACCTACTTTTGTGTTTGTAATGTCATAACCTTTTACTTCGGATTTATATCCATCTACTGCTTGTTCTTTTACTTCATACTTATACGCATTACCTTCGGCATCATATGCCGCTAAATCCTTAAATGCATATTTCCAATCACTTGCTTTTGTTACTTCTTGCGTTGCGATCACTTGCTTGTTTTGTATTAAGTCTACTTTAATTGTTTTTGGACGTTCTTTCGAATCTCCGTCCTTCCACATTTTCGTTCCTTCTACTTTTGTTTGACCTACTTTTGTGTTCGTGATGTCATAACCTTTTACTTCGGATTTATATCCATCTACTGCTTGTTCTTTTACTTCATACTTATACGCATTACCTTCGGCATCATATGCCGCTAAATCCTTAAATGCATATTTCCAATCACTTGCTTTTGTTACTTCTTGCGTTGCGATCACTTGCTTGTTTTGTAGTAAGTCTACTTTAATTGTTTTTGGACGTTCTTTCGAATCTCCGTCCTTCCACATTTTCGTTCCTTCTACTTTTGTTTGACCTACTTTTGTGTTCGTGATGTCATAACCTTTTACTTCGGATTTATATCCATCTACTGCTTGTTCTTTTACTTCATACTTATACGCATTACCTTCGGCATCATATGCCGCTAAATCCTTAAATGCATATTTCCAATCACTTGCTTTTGTTACTTCTTGCGTTGCGATTACTTGCTTGTTTTGTAGTAAGTCTACTTTAATTGCTTTTGGACGTTCTTTCGAATCCCCGTCCTTCCATTTTTTCGTTCCTTCTACTGTTGTCTGCGCTACTTTTGTATTCGTGATGTCATAACCTTTTACTTCGGATTTATATCCATCTACCGGTTGTTCTTTCACTTCATACTTATACGCATTACCTTCCGCATCATATGCCGCTAAATCTTTAAATTCATATTTCCAATCGCTTGCCGCGTTTACATCTTGCGTTGCGATTACTTTCTTGTTTTGTAGTAAGTCTACTTTAATTGTTTTTGGACGTTCTTTCGAATCTCCGTCCTTCCATTTTTTCGTTCCTTCTACTTTTGTCTGCGCTACTTTTGTATTCGTAATGTCATAACCTTTTACTTCGGATTTATATCCATCCACCGGTTGTTCTTTCACTTCATACTTATACGCATTACCTTCGGCATCATTTTGTGGTAAGTCAGCAAATGTATATTTCCAACCGTTTGCCGCGTTTACGTCTTGCGTTAGAATTACCTTTTCATTTTGTAACAAGTCTACTTTAATCGCTGTTGGACGTTCTTTCGAATCTCCGTCCTTCCACGTTTTCGTTCCTTCTACTTTTGTCTGCGCTACTTTTGTATTCGTGATGTCATAACCTTTTACTTCAGATTTATATCCATCTACCGGTTGTTCTTTCACTTCATACTTATACGCATTACCTTCGGCATCATTTTGTGGTAAGTCAGCAAATGTATATTTCCAACCGTTTGCCGCGTTTACGTCTTGCGTTAGAATTACCTTTTCATTTTGTAACAAGTCTACTTTAATCGCTGTTGGACGATCTTGTTCGTTATCGTCTTTCCATTTTTTTGTTCCCTCTACTGTTGTTGTTATTACTTTACTAAAGTTAGCTTTTGCCGAAGCATCTAATTGTTTTTGAGATGTTATTTTGGCTGCTTTATATACTCCGAGTGGCTGCACACCAGGTTTTGAAGTAGTATATGCTACACTACCCATTATTTCTGTTGTGAACAGCGTAGATAAAGAAAGTTTAATTTCTAAATTTAAAGGAATATTTTCAATATCCTTTTTATCAATAAATATTCGAAACTTTGTACCTGATTGCTCTACTTTTACATACTTTTCAAAGCCTGTAGGGTTTGTTTCAATATTATATTTTGCTTCATTTAATTCAATTTCATCGACAATTCGTCCCTCTGTATCAGTCACCTTCACATCAAAAACAGACTCATAACTGTCTCCCTTTTCAGTCAACTCTGTAGTATCAGGTGACAGAGTAATAGTATATGAATTAATTTTATCTTGAGGTAATACATCATTTGCATGTGTTTGTGCTAAATCATATAAATTTTTCAATTCCTCATTTTGATTTATTATATCAATAACTTCTTGCTTGTTTGAATTGGTAAATCCCCATAGCACAATCTGCGTCATCGCATACTGAATTTTCGGATTTTCTCCTCCTATAATTTCCTTGTTGCTATAATAATTTTGTAAAAGCCATGCGACTCTTGGATCTTTTAAGTGCTCTTTAATCTCAATTCCTGTATTATTATCAGGATAAACCAATCCTTCGTCTAAACAATATAAATCTTCTCCACTAGTCGTTTGTAAGTGAATTAATCGTGACGGGAGCGTCTCTATACCTTTAATTTTCGCCTTAACTTCTGGATCTACAGCCCCACTAGTTCCTCTAGCTTTTAGTAGTTCTTTTTGTACTACCTCAATCTGAGTTGTGCTTTCACCCTCTGCATAAGCTATCGAAAGCAATCCATTACAAAAGATATTTAAAAGAAGAGTAATAGTAGCTATTACTGATATTCGTTTTTTCATTTCGTTCCCCTTTCTCTATTAAGTAACTATTTACATTACTAAATTCCACTAGATGTAAGCTATAAAACTATCAAATCTCAAATATCAATTTTTTTAGTATTTAATTTACCTGTATAAGTTGAATTAAGTATTTTCTTAACCCCTATCTCATTACCAAATTTCCTAAAACACATTATTCCCTAAAAGCCATTAGAAGAATAATTTAAATACTAAAATCCAAAGTGTAAATTTAAATTCTTTTAAGAATCGATTTCTTTTCCTCCCCTTTTTCAAATAATCTATGGTTTGTTAACTAACAATTTGTTAGTTAATTCGAAATAATTCCCTCCTTTATGCTAAGTTATATATAGATATTAAGCATTTCGGCACAAAAAATATGGTGATTTTTTGTCTTTAATAGTATTTTTATGTAATTATATGTAATATTTTAGCGATATTTTTTTAACCTTAATGCAATTAATACTAGTATCCTAGAAAAGTGTGATCATTATAGAGATACAAAGTATCTTCAAATATAAATATTTCGGCCTTTTATTTTCATGCCCTTGTGTAGTTACAGTAGGTAAGAATCCCACCTATAACAATCACAGGATTGAAAGCAGATACTCGTAGACATTTAAATTAATTTACCAATACATAAAAAGACCATCATTTCACTAAAAACAACGTATGTCCTCTACTCAAAATCAAATCATTTAAAACAGCACCCCAATTTGAGTGAGGGTGCTGTTTTAAATGAAAAAAAGATTATTTTATCTGATCGAATGCACTTAAAACTTAGAAAAATTCTATTCATCGAGTACTTAGACCTGTTACAGAAAATAGGATTCGGTTAGGTACCTACTCTCGCCTCTATTCTTCTTACATTTATACTAGCATCAACTTTTATTAAAAAGTCAAACTGCCATAAGTCATTAAAAAAATCAAATTTTTCTTAAAATATTACCATATTCTTTTCTCGAAAACGCTTATTATTTAAGAGTTAATAACTCATTAATTTAGAAAGAGAGCTTCAAACATTCTGTTTGAACGGAAAGAAATACACTTTTTCTTATAAAGTTCTACAAACTTGTGAAAAATTACAAATATACGCGCACAGATTGTTTTCTTTTAGTCCACATATATTTAATTCAATCTAAAGTTTATTTTTATTTAAAAATCATTTACTAAATAAGCTTCATTTTAGGGTTCGAATAAAAATAATTGCAGTTTAAAAAACGTCGTTTCAAAATCAAAAGATTGCTAATTCTGTCGCACTTTCTGTATCAATCTAGGTATTACTTTAGCAACTGTAAGCTACTATTTCGTTTTCTCTAAAATATCGTGATGAAAGTAAAGTATTGGAAATGCATTATTTATTAGTTCACTAGCAGCAATTACAAACATGTAATTTGTAATACGACTTAGATAGGCTACTTTGTATTACCTCGTAAAATTAATAGGCCCAATTTAACACAGTATAAATAATAGGAGAATGGTATGTACTATTATAGAATTTTCAATCCTAAATCTTCTGAATCACAAATAATTTACAACGAAAAGCAATATAACCGGAAGGAGATTACAATCCTATATAAAGAAGCTATGCGATTATCCTTACAAAGGAATATTTCTGTTGTTGAAATAGTGTGTGAAGTTTTTCACTTTGAACAGTTGGAAAATCAGCATTAAATATAAGAGGATACTTTCATAATATGTAAATAAAGGTTTTGAGATAAATATATGAAGAGCACAGTTAAGAATAGGTTCCTAATCAAATCATATTCTATGCAATAATTCCAAACACCTGTCTAGTGAATGCTTTGCAAGTTTTCATAAAGTGTTCCTATAAATTAATCTGTCCGTGTTATCAAATATGCGATTGTAACTTCTGACAATAGAAAAGATTCTAATTCAAATAGTTTGAACTCTAACACAGATCATACGGGTTTCTTAATGAAATGATACTCTTGATCTACGATTTGCATATGAATACAAATCACATTGGATACATTTCTTATGCTAAAAATCTAAAAATTTATCATTTTATCTAATAGGAGGAGGATACCATGAATAATCAAGCCGATATATCACATTTTTGCAATCTAATATATCAAATATTCAAAGTCCCTATTCATTTTTTATCCCCAGACAAAAATATCTTATATAAATTTAGTTCCAATGATATTTGTAACCCTTTTGATTCTTCTATAGAAGAATCATTGAATGAACTTTATCAAAAAAATGACCTCTATAATTTTCCTCTAGTAAAAACCAACAAGTATTTGGAACATTATGTGTTGATTCACATAACAGATCATAAATATGAAGATGGTACTCTTATTATTGGCCCTTCTATGTATCCACAAGTATCTGAAGATATGGTTATTAAGCTTATGGAAGAGTTTAATTCCAGTGCTAGTATACCTGATGGGATTTCCTACTATAATTCCATTCCTGTGATGAAAAAAATCACTTTAATTCAGATAGGAATTTTATTATATTCTCTAATCTCTAAAGAAAAATTAGATGTAAATACTGTTTGGAAAAGGAATAAATCTCTAGAACAAAGATCCTATCCAGCTATCAATCCTGATTTATATATTTCATCACAGCGACAGAATAGTTCGAAATATTACGACATAACATTAGAAAGACAATTTTTCACAGCAATTAAAGAAGGAAATAAACAAAAGTTAATACAGCATGCATATGAATTCCCTCAAGAAAACGCTGCTACTTTATCAAATACGAGTCAGCTTAGAAACCAAAAGAATAACGGTATTATTGCAATTACATTAGCTACCCGGTATGCGATAGATGGTAATCTTCCATCAGAAATCGCTTTTTCACTTAGTGAGCTATATATACAAGCTCTCGAACAATTAGACAATATGTATTCAATAAATCGAGTAATCGAAGATGCTTTATGCACTTTTGCTGATCATGTTAAAGAATATAATTCTAAAAAGTATTCAAATATGATTACTTTATGCCTAGATTATATTAATAGAAACATTTATCGTGAAGTTTCTCTCAAGGATCTCGCTAAACTTTTGGATATTACCCCTACTTATTTATCTAGATTATTTAAAAAAGAAGTAGAAATTTCTTTCAGTGAATATATTCAGAGAGAACGAATTGAAGAAGCAAAAAAACTATTACTATTAACTTCTTATCCATTATCAGATATTTGTGCTTGGCTTAACTTTAATGATCAAAGTTACTTCACAAGAGTGTTCAAAAAATTCACCAGCATGACTCCTAAACAATATCGTGAACAACATACCGTAATATAAGTTGATTTTGGTGCCAAAACTTTGAAGTATATGAAAATGGTCTATCAAACTTGGACATACTGATAGTGCTACTCTATAAAAGGTGTGTGATCAGTATGGAAGAGGATAATTTGTTTAAATGGAAGCATTACCCGCCTGAACTAATCTTATTAACAGTAAGGTGGTACCTACGGTACAATTTGAGCTTCCTTAACCTGGTGGAAATGATGGAGGAAAGAGGATTATCAATGGCTCACACAACCATTATACGTTGGGTTCATCAATATGGACCTCAATTAGAAGAGAAAGTACGACATCATCTTAAATTAACAAATGATTCGTAGAGAGTTGATGAAACCTATATTTAAGTAAAAGGGCAATGGGTGTACTTATATCGTGCAGTTGATTCAGAGGGTAATACAATTGATTTTTTATCTAAGTAAATCAAGAGATAAACAAGCAGCCAAGCGCTTTTTCAAGAAAGCCTTGGCTTTTTCGTATGTTTCTAAACCTCGTGTGATAACAGTAGATAAGAACCCTACCTACCCTGTAGCGATTCAAGCGTTGAAAGAAGAGAAACATATGCCCCAAGGCATAAAGATAAGGCAAGTTAGATATCTCAATAATATAGTGGAACAAGATCATCGTTTTATTAAGAAACGCGTGCGTCCTATGTTGGGGGTTTAAATCATTTAAAACTGCAACTTCTATATTGAGTGGCGTGGAAGCCATGCATATGATTAAAAGAGAACAGATTGATTTACCGGATCAGTCTGTCCAAAATCAGAAAGAGTTCATCCATCAATTGTTTGGGCTAACAGCATAAAATACAATTCCGCTAGAAATATATGCGCTATATTCTTGTCTACTTTATCTTTGCACTAGAACCGAAAAAATATATTGCTAACCCAAAAGTCATATGATAGAATAAAGGAAAGCTTATACAGAACGGATTGTAACTGTTAAAACAGGCAAAACCGATTACCTCAGAAAGTAGGTAGGGTTTTGCCTGTTTCTATTGTTGGAGGTGATAAAGTGAAAATAGCAAAAATATTAAATAATAATGCGATTATTTCTATAAAAGACAAACAAGAAATCATTATCATCGGGCGTGGGATTGGGTTTAAAAAACATGTTGGAGATCAGATTGTCGAGGAACAAATCGATAAAATTTTCACTTTGGAAAACCAAGATATTATGAAAAAGTTTAAAACATTAATTTCTGATATGCCAATTGAATATATGGAAATATCTGAAAAGATAATTGCGTATGCAAAAATGAAATTGGGAAAGAAGTTAAATGACAGCATTTACATTCATTTAACGGACCATATCCATTTTGCAATTCAACGATATAAAAATAATTTACCCATTAAAAATGGATTACTATGGGAGACTAGGCAATTATATCAAGATGAATATGAGATTGGATTAGAAGCATTAAATATGATATGTGATCAATTTGGTGTGATTTTACCAGAAGATGAAGCAGGGTTCTTAGCCCTTCATATTGTTAATGCTGAATTAAATGAAGAGATGCCAGTTGTAAAAAATATGACTAAGGTTATGCAAGAAGTTCTAACGATAGTTAAGTATCATTTTAAAGTTGATTTTAACGAGAAATCTTTAATATTCTATCGTTTTATTACACATCTAAAGTTTTTCGCACAACGTTTAGTCAAGGGCAATCATTACAACAGTGTACCAGATGATGACTTGCGTAATGTAATAAAGTTAAAATACCCAGAGGCATATAATTGTTCAAAGAAAGTTAAGAGATTTATTGAGAATTCTTACACTTATGAATTAACGGATGAAGAAATGATTTATTTAACGATTCATATTGAAAGAGTAGTTCAAAAAAAATAATATAAAGAATTTGTTAGGGTTGTAACTGGCAAGTAGGCAAAACCTAAGCTCATCATGTAAACAAACATTCTATTATTGTTTGTTTACATGATGAACTTAGGTTTTTTAGCGTTTAAAAGGTGGGGAATATTATGTGAATTATATTCAATTAAGAAGTAGGTTAGGATGGTAACTGCTAAATCAGAAAAAATGTTTAATTCGTAATTATTATAAATTAGTTTAAATGGAGGACCACTTATGGATTTCAAAAAAATAGCAGTTGAAATTTTGGAGAAAGTTGGCGGAGTTAAAAATGTAGGTTATGTAACTCATTGTGCTACACGACTTAGATTTAATCTTAAGGATTCTTCAAAAGTAAATAAGGATGAGGTCAAACAGATTAAAGGAGTTTTTGGAGCTGTTGAAAATGGAGGACAGTTTCAAGTAATAGTAGGAAATGATGTTTCTAACGTTTATAAGGAGTTAATGACGCTTGGTAATTTTCAAAACGGTTCGGCAACAGATAATAAAAATAAACCAAAAGGGACTTCAGCAATTTTTGATGTTGTAGCTGGGATTTTTGTCCCACTAATACCTGCTATTGCTGGTTGCGGTCTATTAAAGGCTTTCTTATCACTTTTCATAGCAATAGGAATTATGTCTACCGATTCACAAACTTACTATGTTTTTAGTTTTGTAGCTGATACAGCATTTTACTTCTTGCCAATATTAATAGCATATACAGCGGCAATTAAGTTTAAATGTTCACCGTATCTAGCAATGATATTTGGAGGGATTTTATTACATCCGAATTTTTCAGCCTTAGTAAGTGCTGGTAAGCCAGTTGAATTTTTAGGATTACCTCTAACATTAGCTAAGTATGGATCAACAGTTGTGCCTATTATTTTAATAGTTTGGGCAATGGCATATGTACAAAGATTTTTTGAAAGATTTGTTCCAAAAACAATTAAATTAATATTCGTCCCACTATTTACTATAGTAGTTATGACACCAATTGCGTTGATATTCATTGGACCTTTAGGGAATGTAGTTGGAGAAGTTTTAGCAAGTGGAATTTTATTTTTAGATAGTAAAGCTTCATGGGTATTACCATTAATAATGGGAGCATTTACTCCACTATTAATAATGACAGGAATGCACTATAGTTTATATCCAGCATTATTTGCTCAATTAGCATCACAAGGATATCAAACTATTATACCAGGTATGCTTGTATCTAATGTTGCTCAAGGCGCTGCAGCAATTTGCGTAGGAATCAAATCAAAGAATAGTGAATTAAAACAATTAGGTACATCAACAGGTATTACGGCATTATTAGGAATTACAGAGCCAGCATTATATGGTGTAACTATGAAATTGAAAAAACCACTTTACGCTGTAATGATCGGAGGAGCTAGTGGTGGTTTATATGCTGGCTTAACAGCTGTTAAGTCTTATACACCTAATGGGGGGGGACTTCCACAGTTAGCGGTATATATAGGTCCTGAAATGTCAAATATAGTTAATATAATAATCGCAGTTTGTATATCTTTTGTTGTTACATTTGTTGTTACTTGGATATTAGGATTTGAAGATCCAGTTAATGAAGATGAAGTACAAGAAATTATCGGAGAAAATAAAGAAGAAAAAACAAGACTTATGAATAAAGTTAATATATCAAGCCCATTATTTGGTGAAGTTAGACCTTTATCACAAGTAAATGATGAAAGTTTTGCTAGCGAAATTCTAGGAAAAGGAATTGCTATTGAGCCAGTAGAAGGTAAAGTAGTTTCACCTGTAAATGGAAAAATAACAACTATATTCAGAACTAAACATGCTATAGGAATAACTTCAGAAGATGGAGTTGAGATATTAATTCACATTGGATTAGATACAGTTAAGTTAGGTGGAGAACATTTTACTGCCTATGTTAAAGATGGAGATTCTATTAGTATGGGTGATTTAATAGTAGAATTTGATTTAGAAAAAATAAAATCTAAGGGCTATGATGTTATCACACCAATAGTAATTACTAATACGGATAATTATTTGGATGTGTTACCAGTTGATAATAAAAGTGTTGAATATGGAAAAACAATACTAACAATATTATAGCTAAAAGTGATCGTATTCAAAGATTTTTTTTACTAGGGTTATGTTATAACGACCATATTGACTTTATAAAATCTTAAGTATTTAATAGATTAATTTCCAAGGAGGTATATATATGAATAATAATATGAATAGATTTCCAAAAGAATTTTTGTGGGGTGGAGCTGTAGCGGCCAATCAATGCGAGGGAGCTTGGAATGTTGGAGGAAAAGGTATAAGCGTTGCTGATGTAGGAACAGCAGGAACTTTAAACGTCGCGCGTGAGTATACTGAAGATGTAATAGAGGGTAAATATTATCCATCACATGAAGCTATAGATTTTTATCATAGATATAAAGAAGATATAGCATTATTTGCGGAAATGGGATTTAAGTGTTTTAGAACTTCAATAGCATGGAGTAGAATATTTCCTAATGGAGATGAGAATGAGCCGAATAAAGAGGGGTTAAAGTATTACGATGATTTATTCAGTGAATGTTTAAAATACGGAATAGAACCAGTTGTTACCATATCGCACTATGAAATGCCTTATGCATTAGTTGATAAATACGGTGGGTGGAGAGATAGAAGAGTAGTAGAATTTTATGTTAATTACTGTAAAGTCATATTTAATAGATATAAGGATAAAGTTAAGCACTGGATGACTTTTAATGAGATTAATGCAGTTATATGCCACCCATTTAGACCAGCAGGACTTAGAATAAAAGAATATGAAAATGAAGAACAAGTTATGTATCAAGCAGCCCACCATCAGCTAGTAGCTAGTGCTAAGGCTGTGATTGTTGGAAAGGAAATTAATCCAGAATTTAAAATTGGTTGTATGATAGTATATCCTTTAGCATATGCTGAAACTTCTAATCCTGAGGATATTTTTACTGTGAATCAATTTTTGAATAAACATTATTTCTTTAGTGATGTTCAAGCAAAAGGGTATTATCCGAATAGTATGAAAGCGTACTTGGATAATAATGATATTGAAATAGTTATGGAAGACGATGATGAGGAAATTTTAAGAAATGGAACTGTAGATTTTATCGGATTTAGCTATTACACTAGTGTACT
The DNA here is from genome assembly GCF_046534555.1 of Bacillus sp. SIMBA_074. NCBI lineage: Bacteria > Bacillati > Bacillota > Bacilli > Caryophanales > Bacillaceae > Bacillus > Bacillus sp. SIMBA_074. The sequence goes on from NZ_JAWRYM010000034.1 coordinate 52,700, forward strand.
TTTAAGTGTAAATAATGATGGTAAGAAAATTACAGGAGCCAATATTATTAAGGGATTAAAGAATCCTTACCTAAAAGCTTCAGAGTGGGGTTGGCAAAGTGATCCAATTGGATTCAGAATAACACTAAATAATCTTTATGATAGATATAACTTACCATTATTCTGTGTTGAAAATGGACTTGGTGCAGTTGATACCATTGAAGAAGATGGTTCTATTAATGACGATTATAGAATTGAATATTTAAGACAGCACATTAGTGAAATGAAAAAAGCAATTACTCTTGATGGGGTTGAAATGATTGGATATACCACATGGGGATGTATAGATATAATTAGTAATGGAACCGGAGAGATGAAAAAACGTTATGGATTCATCTATGTTGATAAAGATAATGAGGGAAATGGAACATTAGAAAGAAGTAAAAAGAAAAGTTTTTATTGGTATAAAAATGTTATCTCTTCAAATGGAGAGGAACTATAAAAAATGTAAAAGTTAAAATTTATTTTTAGTAGTCTTTAGCTATTTTTATATAAAGTGATCCTATCCAAAGAATGTTTTTTACTAGGGTCATATAATGTCGACAATATTGTCTTAATAAACTCTTAAGTAAGTAACAGATTTTAAGGAGGTAAAATATGAATAATAATTTCAATAGTTTTCCAAAAGGATTTTTATGGGGTGGTGCTACTGCTGCAAATCAATTCGAAGGTGGCTACAGAGAGAGGGGGAAAGGCTTAAGTACAGCAGATATGCTAACAAGTGGAAATTATAATTCTGCTAGAAGAATAACTACTGAAATAGAAGAGGGTACATATTATCCAAGTCATGAAGGTATTGATTTTTACCATAGATATAAAGAAGATATAGCTCTTTTTGCAGAAATGGGGTTCAAAACGTTTAGAATGTCTATAAACTGGACAAGAATTTTCCCTAATGGGGATGATTTAGAACCTAACGAGGAAGGGTTAAAGTTCTATGAAAATGTGTTTAATGAATTAAAGAAATATAACATTGAACCATTAGTAACAATTTCTCATTATGAAACACCATATGGTTTAACAAAGAAATTCAATGGTTGGTTAGGTAGAGAAGTTATAGATTGTTATTTAAGATATTGTGAAACAATTTTCACAAGATATAAAGACGTAGTTAAGTATTGGTTAACATTCAATGAGATTAACATATTAACACATGGACCAGCAGCAGCCTTTGTAGGTGCTGGATTATCATTCCAAGAAGTTAAAGAAGTAAAGTTTAGTGGGTTTGAAGATAATCATGCACAGGAATGTTTTCAAGCTTTACACCACCAATTTGTTGCTAGTGCAAAAGCTGTTCAGTTAGGTCATTCAATTAATAAAGACTTTAAAATTGGTTGTATGGTAGCTAATGTTACTCAATATGCATATACTTGTAGTCCCGAAGACATATTATTGGCACAACAAAAGGAAGAGTTTAATAATTTTTTATGTGCAGATGTACAAGTGAGAGGAAAGTATTCAGGATTTGCTAAACGTTACTTTAGAGAAAATAATATAGAGATTAAAATGGAAGGAGGAGATTTAGAAATACTAAAAAATGGATGTGTTGACTTCTATACATTTAGCTATTATTCATCAAGTTGCGTAAGTGAAAATCCAGATGCAGAAACTACTAGTGGTAATTTATCAAGGGGAATAAAAAATCCTTATTTAGAATCAAGTGAGTGGGGATGGCAAATTGATCCTAAGGGATTAAGAATAACATTAAATAAGCTTTACAACAGATATCAAATTCCACTGATGATTGTTGAAAATGGATTAGGTGCTGTTGATACTCTTGAAGCTGACGGAACAATCAATGATGATTATAGAATTAATTACTTAAAAGTTCATATTGAACAAATGAAGGAAGCTATTGCTGATGGCGTTGAATTATGGGGTTATACTCCATGGGGATGTATTGACCTTTTAAGTGCAGGTACTGGAGAAATGAAGAAACGTTATGGATTTATCTATGTTGATAAGGATAATGATGGAAATGGTACATTAGAAAGAAGTAGAAAGAAAAGTTTCTATTGGTATAAAAATGTTATTTCTTCAAATGGAGAGGAACTATAAATATTCAGATTTTAAAATTTAAAAGTTGAATATTACTTTTATTAATCTTTAGCTATTTAGAATAATTAGTTTTGTTTTTTTGTGATGTAGCAACATCTGTGGAACATCCTTTTAATCTTCTCCTAACCGTTTATTTGATCCAATCTAGGGAGTTACTTCAGCGGAATTTAGGCATTTAAACCTTAATAAATACCTAAAAATATTAGCTAGCTCTCTTTAATGGAATATAAGATAACTAAAATTCTTAAACATCTTTATTTTAAATGCAACGATTTGATTTGCAATTAAAAAATGTACTATTTGTTAATCCGATAGTTATTCTCTCTATACTTATATAGTTAAGTATTTTTAACGGGATTAGAGCTTCCAAATTTACGTGGAAGCTCTTTTGGTATTTAGAATTATTAAAACAACTAGTAAACCGATGATTACTACGATACTTATTGGTAATCAATAGCCAGTAACAAATTCTATAGCGGTTTGTCCTAATGTAACAAAAGCACTTGGGAAAACTGCTACCGATAAAGTAATAAGAAGACTAATCCACCATGCCTGTTTTTGAAGCCAAGATAGCATCTAAAAAGGTTCTGGTGCAAAAACTTTGAAGTAGATGAAAATGTCTATCAAACTTGGAAATACTGATAGTACTACTCTATAAAAGGTGTGTGATCAGTATGGAAAAGGAGAATTTATTTAAGTGGAAACATTATCAACCAGACATCATCTTGTTAACTGTACGTTGGTACCTACGGTACAACTTAAGCTTTCGTGATTTGGTGGAAATGATGGAGGAACGAGGGTTATTCCTGGCTCATACAACTATTATGCGATGGGTACATCAATATGGACCGGAGTTTGATAAACGAATTCGACGTCATCTCAAATAAACGAATAACTCATGGAGAGTGGACGAAACATATATAAAAGTAAAAGGACAATGGATGTATTTATATCGTGCTGTTGATTCTGAAGGAAACACGATTGGCTTTTATTTGAGTAAATCTAGAAATCATAAGGCTGCAGAGCGATTCTTCAACAAAGCCTTGCGGTCTATTCATGTCTCAAAACCTCGTATCATCACGGTTGATAAGAACCCTGCTCATCCAATTGCTATCGAACAGTTGAAGAAAGAAAACAGGATACCAATAGGCACCAAAATCCGAAGGATAAAATATTTAAATCATACAAAACATCAGCCTCTATATTGAGTGGTGTTGAAGCCATGCATATGGTCAAAAAAGAACAAATTGATTTGCAGGACCAGTCCGTCCAAAATCAGAATATTTTTATCAATCAGCTGTTTGGATTAACTGCTTAACAGGTGATTCCGTTAGGAATCCTTGATTCTTTTTTATTTATCATCTTTTTGCACCAGAACCCGATCATGCTCATACTCCACTTGTATCAGAAGAGTTATTTCAAAAAGCCAATATGGCTCATAGCAAACGTTGGAGACCACCAACAATAAAAACAAAAAAACTTTCCAATCCATTGGCAGGCATCTTATTATGCGAACTATGTGGTCATTCCATGCTTTATCAACCCCGGAAAGATCGCCCCAATCCTCAACAAGTGCGTTGTGTACAACCATCGTGTAAAGGAGTCCAAAAAGGGGCTTCTTTGGCACTTGTTGAACAGCACATACTGGATGGATTAAAACAAATTAACGATTTACAAAAGCAAAAAAATAGACTCCATGATTTATTGGAGAAGGGCGTATACGATATTGAGACTTTTTTAGAACGACAAAAATCTATTATAATACGTTTAAAAACTACCCAAGAAGAAATTGAAGAAATTGAACAACTTGAGCATGAAATTAAGCATGTATTAGAAAAAGAAAAACATATACATGAGTTTGTTCCCAAAATTAAAAATGTATTAGAATCATACTATGCGACTGAAGATATAGAAAAGAAAAACCGCCTTCTTAAGTCAGTGCTTGAAAAGGTAACATATTTAAGAAAAAAAAGCTGGCAAAGAAAAGATGAATTTGTCGTGGAATTACATACTAAAATATAAACATAAAACTCATCTCTATATAACAGCATCACTAAAAATACCCATTAATGAAGAAAGAAGATAACTACATACAGGTATCTTCTTTTCTCTATTTATATTGATTTCGTTTTTATTACCTAATCATCATTATTTCTCCAAGCAAAAAATGAATTGAATTTTCATTTTGGAATCCTGCCCCATTGCCATTAGGCTAAAAAGAACGAGTTAACCCAAAACAATAAAAACAAGCAAAATGCACAAATTTTTTGTTATAGGGGTATTATAAGATCTTAACTTGATGGGCATGCATCAAGTTAAGATCTTGAGGCACTCTATATTTACCAGACAGGTCTAAACTTCAATGGTAAATTACCTTCATTTGCTTCATAAACTAATTTTGTTAAATCTTCCTTGAGCATTTGCATTCGTTCAGCACCTATGTTTTCAATCCAACGTTGCTCAATCTCAGTTAGTATCTTCTCTTTTGCTTGCACTACTAACCAACCTCGTTCAGTCAAAACAATAATTTTCCCTCTCTTATCAGTGGGATGAGTTTTACGCATTACATAACCACTTTTTTCAAGAAAACCCACCATTTTACTTACAGCTTGCTTTGTAATTCCTAAATATTCAGCTAGTTCAATACCTGTTGCTCCATTAGGAGTGATGTATTTAAACATAAAACCATGTATAGGTCTAATATCTCCGAATCCCAATTCACTCAATCTGTCATGTAGTTCATTAATCGATGTACTAAAGGATAATGACAAAAGTGATGTAAGATCTAATTCACTAAATACTTGATGATTCATACATAAAACCTCCTCCAATAAAGTCAATTCAGTTGACTTTATTGGATTCCATTGTACTACAAACAACATAATCAATCAAATTCACTATGTTGTTTTTGTTATAAAAGAAATATGGCCCACTTAAAGCAACACATTATTTTTAAACTGGAAATAATAAGACTCTCAATAAGTTTGTTTCCTTTACTTCCATAACTTTTAGCCTTTTCTCCATTCTGCAATTCTAAACTTTTAACATAATAAGTACACATATATACAAACAAAAACACTCCCATCAATCTAAAAAAAACGGATACTCATAGAAATGAACATACATTTCAACTTAAATGAATATAACATTCATGAAATTAAACTACTATAGAAACTAAAAGAACGTTCTCTATGTCTTATACAATAAAATTTCTTTTATAAACAGTAATAGAACTCAAATATTCAAAAATTTAACAGCTGTATTACAAAAGGTAACCTTTAGTAAGTTGGATTGTTTTATGTAACCGCAATATCCTTAAGGTAATTGTACGTTAAGAAATATTTACTCACATAAAAGCTCATTAAAATTACATATTAATAAGAAATAACATGATGAAAATATCGATTTTTTCAAAAAAATTTCCTCATTACAAAAATATACAGGTTACTTTAAATATCCAATTAATTATAATTTCCTACTAAAATAAAGGAATTATTTTATTTATTTGATATAATTTATGTGATTACAATAAATGCACAGAGAATAAAAGATTACAAATCATCTATACGGAGGTATGAGAAATGGATGAACAACGAGACATAGGGCCTAAAATAGAAAAAAGCTTTGAATTAATAGGAAAAAGATGGACAGGATTAATTATTTATGTACTAATGAGTGGTCCTAAACGTTTTAGTGAAATTCATTCAATGATTCCAGATTTAAGTAAACGTATGCTTACAGAAAGAATGAAAGAGCTTGAGGATAACGATATGGTAGTGCGACACGTGATTGCGGAACGCCCTGTACGAATAGAGTATTTACTAACAAAAAAAGGAACAGAATTAGGAAAAATTCTTGGACCAATTAGTCAATGGGCCGAAAGTTGGATAAAAGAGTAATTAAAAAGGTCCTCTCAAATACATAAATCAAATACATACTAAGAAAAGATGAAGTGCAATTTCCTAAAAAATATAGTCACTCAATTCAATAAGTAGACAATTCATATTAAAAAAATTACACTGTTTCATACTAAAGTAATAACTGATCTCATCTTAGAAAGGCAGGAAGAAACAAATGGCAAATCTTCTTTATATTACAGCGCATCCACTTGACGATACTGAATCATACAGTTTGACAGTTGGAAAAGAATTTATTAAATCCTATAAAGAATTAAACCCCCATGATGAAGTTGTTCATCTTGATTTATACAAAGCAGATATTCCATATCTTGATGCTGATGTATTTAGTGGGTGGAAGAAACTTAGATCTGGCATTCCTTTACATGAATTAACACTTATTGAAATATCAAAAGTAGGACGTCTAGCTGAATTAGGCGGACAATTTGTATTAGCTGACAAGTATGTATTCGTCACTCCAATGTGGAATTTCTCTATTCCAGCCATTTTAAAAACATATCTTGACGCCGTGGCTGTATCAGGAAAAACATTTAAGTATACAAAAGAAGGAGCAGTAGGATTATTAACAGGTAAAAAAGCATTGCACATTCAAGCACGTGGCGATATTTATTCTGAAGGACCAGAAGCACATAGAGAGATGGGGCATCGGTATTTAGAGGTTATGATGGAATTCTTTGGAACCTCTTTCTTTGAAGGAATATTTGTCGAAGGACATAACAAATTTCCAGGACAGGCTGAAGAAATTAAGGAAAAAGCTATTATTAGAGCTAAAGAAGTTGCTAAATATTTTTAAATATTTCAATCTAAAAACTCTCCTAGGCTTTTCTTAACTTACCTTATATCTAATTCATCCCACAATATTATCTCGCTCTATAGTATTTTGTACATCAACTTAATCCACTAAAATAATTTTCAGTCGTTTACTCAGATTATTTTAGGACTATAATTATAGCCCTTATAGTGGACACTAAAAAGATGGCTCCGGTAGAATGGTCTTACCCCAGTCAAGTAGACAGTAATAGATTAGGTGTCTTTTCATTAAGCAGCCTTAGTTCCAAATTCAATAG
>NZ_JAWRYM010000197.1:0-354 GCF_046534555.1 Bacillus sp. SIMBA_074
GCCGGCGTGAACGCCAACGTCGTCGAGGTGCTGCACACCCGCCACGGCCGCGGGATGCAGCTCAGCCAGGTCGAACTCGACGTCAGCGTGGAGACGCGCGGCACCGACCACCGGCGTCACGTCATCGACGCCCTCCGCGCGGCCGGCTACGACCCGGTCGTGGACGACGAGTAGGGGGAGCGGGCCGTCCCTCCCGCCGTGCGGCTTCCGATCGGGAGCGCACGCGGACCGGTCACCTGCTTCATCACCAGCGTCGACGAAAGCTTCCGCACCCCGGGGAGCGCTCCGAGCGGTCCGTCGAACAGCTCCTGGTAGGCCGTGAGGTCGGTGGTGAGCACCCGCAGCATGTAGTCG
>NZ_JAWRYM010000198.1:0-354 GCF_046534555.1 Bacillus sp. SIMBA_074
CCTGGACTTTCCTCTACCGTCAATCGTCGAAACGACCACGGCAGCGACTACCCACATTTCCTGCGTATCGGGATCAGTAATACATACTCTATCACATGGGTGTACGTCGGTCAACACATGGACATTGGGAAAGCAGCCATATTCTAACAACCTCATTGCTTCCCCTTCGTTCATTTGCCGAACTTGTAGTACAATAAAGAGGCTACGAGGAGGGTTGACCGTGATAACCATTACGCCGCATGCAGCCACACGACTGGCTCTGATGATTGCGGAGGAAAGCGATGCAGACGCGTTAGGGATTAAGCTTGTCCCTACAACTACTGGGTGTGGCAGCTACACCTACAGTATTGCGAT
>NZ_JAWRYM010000199.1:0-354 GCF_046534555.1 Bacillus sp. SIMBA_074
CAAATGCATTCGGGATGGGAATCGACAAGTCCAACGTCCGTTATGTCATTCACTATAACATGCCGAAAAATTTGGAAGCGTACTATCAGGAGGCAGGGCGCGCAGGACGCGACGGGGAGCCAAGCGAATGCATCCTGCTGTTCCAGCCGCAGGATATTCAGACCCAGACGTTCTTCATTGAGCAAAATCAATTGCTGGAAGAACGCAAGGAGCACGAGTACAAAAAGCTGTACGCGATGATCGACTATTGCCGGACGCCACGCTGTCTGCAGCAATACATCGTCCAATACTTCGGTGAAACGGATGCGCAAGCGTGTGGACAATGCGGAAACTGCACGGATGAAACGGAGCTCT
>NZ_JAWRYM010000200.1:0-353 GCF_046534555.1 Bacillus sp. SIMBA_074
CTTTGCAATTTTAATCATTTCTTCTTTAGACAGTCTAGCACTAACCATTTCGACATAAGTGCCTTTTTGAATCCAATGAAAATACCCACAAGGGATAACATTCACACTATTTCTGGTACTAATCTAAGCTTTAAATGTCCTTCAATGTTATTTAATCGAACAAATTTTGCAGATTACCCAAAGTTTGTAACTCACGCAGGTATGTAGGAATTCTTATCACAGCGCTTGCATGAAAAGGTGGAACATAAAGAAATAACCATCCGAAGATGTTCCAGAGTCGGATGGTTATTCAACTTCCCGCGCGCATTAATGCTTACGTGGTTCGATTGACGGCTTTTCCTAGAGCATCCTCT
>NZ_JAWRYM010000035.1:0-58395 GCF_046534555.1 Bacillus sp. SIMBA_074
AGTTAGTTTGTCTAGCATCTAAAAATAAAAATTGACGTTCACGTTGTTTGTTTCGTTCAGTTTTCAAAGAACTACTTGGTCGCTCATTTGCGACTTCCTTATGTTAACATCTTCATTTTTCGATGTCAACCAAGTTTTTTAATTTCTTTTTTGTCGTTTTCTGCGTTTCTGCATCAGCGACGTTTATTAATTTATCATATCCTTACTCTTAGCGTCAACACTTTTTAATAAAAAATTCTTTTTCTTACATAACGAATACATTCTTCTCTATTAGCAACTCTCCGAAATAAACAAAAAATGATTTTATACCTTTCTTCCATCGCCTTTTTTACAACGCTATGTATACGCTCATCTTCAAAATCAAATAAAAGTTCCTCTAACTCTCTCTTCAGTATGTATTCAATTTCTTTTTTCTCTTCCTTCGTCAACATAATCCCAAGCAAATTATCACCCCAATAACTCCTTACGTGTACCGATAAACGCCCCACTCATTTTCAATTATCAATACTGTATCATCAAAAAACAAAATTCTATCACTCATTATATCCACCACTTACGATATTAATCCCTTGTTCTCTTTTTTTAATTTAAAGCATATATGTAACTGAAAAGGATTGGACAAAGGGGCGTAATATTATGTTTTTCTTTTTTATTACGAGTAAAAGAACATTTAAACACATTAGCTTAATAATCGTACTTTCCTTATTTACAGCATGGCTACTCTTTTTAAAAACATATTCACATGAATCTGCTTTTTCAACTGCTACTGGCCCTAAAGTGATTTACAAAGGGGACACTGCAAAAAAACAAGTTGCATTCACGTTTGACATTAGTTGGGGGGACAAAAAAGCTATTCCAATCCTTAATACACTCAAAGAAAGAGAAATTAAGAATGCAACCTTCTTTCTCTCTGCTGCATGGGCTGAAAGACACCCTGATATTGTCGAACGCATCATGAAAGATGGACATGAGATTGGTAGTATGGGCTATAATTACACATCCTACACTTCACTAGAAGCAAATGAAATACGACGAGATCTTTTGCGGGCACAAGATGTTTTTACGAAACTTGGCGTAAAACAAGTCAAGCTATTACGTCCACCTAGTGGCGATTTTAACAAAACAACTCTTAAAATAGCGGAATCACTCGGATACACCATCGTTCATTGGAGTAACAATTCAAATGACTGGAAAAATCCCGGCGTAAATAAAATCATTTCCACAGTCTCTAGCAATTTAAAGGGTGGAGATATCGTCTTATTACATGCTTCTGATTCTGCCCTTCAAACAAATAAGGCTTTACCATTACTCTTACAAAAATTAAAGAGCGACGGATATGAACAAACATCTGTATCACAACTTATTTCCAACACAAGTACAAAAAGTGAAGATATTAAGTAGTTCCTTTCTACACGGTTCTTCACACATAAAAAGCTCTGCTATCTTTTGTTAAGATAGCAGAGCTTTTTTATCCTAGCATTTACAGACGATAAGAATCTGGATAATTAAAAATCCACTCTCCTCATTAAGCTGACTTACTCTTTTGTCCAATTAAACGATGCAATACAAGTAACTGATATGAATTACATAATAAAAGTGGTATCACCATTAAATATAACCAATCTGTATCATTAATCCGGAGCGCTGGTACCCATTCAAGAATTGTTACAACAACCATAAAGAACAGAGCGGGAACAAAAGCTTTTTTATTCGTTTCTTTACTCTTTATATAAGCGACAATTGCCCCAAACATAAATAACATCCCAGCAACAAGTATGTTATTCCCTAATGAAACTTCCCCATTTGCAACAAGTACTGACCTTAAATAAACGAAATCAAACAATACGAACGCAATAAAGAACAGTTGCACGGTATTCCATAAAGAAGATGACCGAAACATCCCTAATCCAAAACGATGGATCGTTAAATACGCAAAGAACCCCATTTGACTTATAACACTAAAAATAAATCCTACGCCCATCAACCAAAAGGAAATTGCTAAAATCTCTTTTCCGTCGAAATTTTGAAAAAATTTAGCGTACTTGTCCCACTCTAAAACAAAACCAATAAAGACTGTGCTAATCCCACCAAGAAACAACGTCGTAAAAAATAGTCGTACCCACTTGCGGCTATTCACAACACATCCCCCATTATTCTTATATTTCTAATTAAATTGTAACAATGACAATTTCAAAAAGCTAGCCATGTTAATGTATAAATTCCTTAAAGAGATTTATATTAAAAAAAGAGAACTTTGCTGAAAGGAGCTCCAACTTATGAAACGGATGCTGCTCGTTTTGATTTCTTCTTTTCTATTTATAGCACTAGCGGCATGTGCACAAGAAAAAGAAGCAAAATCCGAACTTGATTATGATCAAACAAAAAAAATGATTGTTGATATTTTAAAAACCGATCAAGGAAAAAAAGCGATCCAAGATGTATTAACTGATGAAAAAATGAAACAAGCACTCATACTAGATGAAACAGTAGTAAAGAAAACGATTGAAGATGCACTGGTATCTGAAAAAGGGCAACAATTCTGGGAAAAGCTCTTTAAAGACCCTGAGTTCTCATCGAAATTTGCTAAAAGTATGGGAAAAGAACAAACAAACTTAATGAAAACTTTACTAAAAGATCCTGAATACCAATCAGGTGTTATAGAGATTATGAAAAATCCTGAAGTAGAGAAAATTATGTTACAAACAATGAAGAGTAAAGAATATCGTCAATATTTACAGCAAGTACTAACTGAAACTGCCGAAAGCCCTCTCTTCCAAGCTAAGATGATTGACATCATTAGTAAAGGTGTACAAAAAGCCGAAAAAGGTGGGGCTGATAAGAAAGGCGCAGGTGGTGAAGGCGGTTCTCAAGATGGGAACAAAGAACAACAATAAAAATTATAGCAATGAGTGGACAATGTATATATTGTCCACTCATTACTACTTTACTTTTGCGCGACAGCTGTTTTATCAATAACTGTCTCAGCTATCGTACGATAAATGAGACCCGTTGTATGTGTATCTTCATATACCGACGGCGCAAAGTCCTCTTTATTCCAATCAGGTTGTTGAAGTGGAATTCGGCCAAGTACATCCGTTTGGAGTTCCGTAGCCAATTTATCTCCTCCACCTCTTCCAAACACATACTCTTTTTCACCAGTTGCTTTACTTTCAAAATACGCCATATTTTCAACAACACCAAGAATACTATGTTCTGTACGTAAAGCCATGGCTCCAGCGCGCGCTGCTACAAATGCCGCTGTTGGATGCGGCGTTGTTACAATAATCTCTTTACAAGCCGGCAACATCGAATGTACATCTAAAGCAACATCACCCGTACCTGGTGGTAGGTCCAATACTAAGTAATCTAAATCACCCCACTCTACTTCTGTGAAAAAGTGATTTAACATTTTCCCAAGCATCGGTCCTCTCCAAATAACAGGTGCGTTATCTTCTACAAAGAATCCCATTGAGATTACTTTCACGCCTAGACGCTCCACTGGTATTATCTTATCACCTCTTACGATTGGACGTTTTTCTATACCCATCATATCCGGTACACTAAAACCGTAAATATCCGCGTCGATGATACCAACCTTTTTGCCTAAACGAGCTAAAGCAATTGCAAGGTTAACAGAAACAGTTGATTTCCCTACTCCACCTTTTCCACTTGCCACTGCTAAAAATGTTGTATTTGAGTTCGGTGATAATAAGGATTCACTTTTCTCTTCCTCTTGCGGTGGTGCAAACTGAGCTAATTCCTCTTCTGTAAATTCTGCAAAACGAAGTCCCACTGTTGTTGCTCCAAGTTCTTTTACTAACTTTACAATTCCAGACTGCAACTGCATTTGTTCCGCTGTACCCGTCTTTACAATTGCAATTTTAACACTTACATGTTCCTTCTCAGGCTTGACTGTCACCTCTTTAATTGCATTTGTTTCTTTTAACGTTTTATGTATAAACGGATCTAAAATCCCTTCCAATGCTTCCACTACCTGCTCTTTTGTTACCATAATTAGCCCAGCCCCCTGTATGAAAAATAACGTATTGTTAATTAAATTTATCTCTCTTTATTTTTGAAATAAATGCGTTTACATTTCCAGTATAACATATTTTCGGAAAACTTCGTTAACGAGAGAAACTCGAAAAAATCCTCCTTATTCTGGAGGATTTCCTTTTTCCGTAAAATAACGTAATATACCACGATATATTGCAGCAGCTACTTTTTGTTGGTATTTCTCCGAATTTAACATATATCTTTCATTCACATTCGATAAAAAGCCAGCCTCAATTAAAGCACCTGGTGTTTTGGCATACTTCAATAAATACACGTGAGGAATTGTTTTAGCAGAACGATTCGTATTTTCTAAGCTTGTTCTCAATTCAGCTTGTATAAATTTCGCAGCCCGTTCATTTTCAATAGAAGAACGATAGTAGAACGTTTGTGCGCCCTTAGATCCACTACTAGTTAGGGCATTTAAATGAATACTCGCAAAAAAGTCTACATCAGGCTTATTAATGATCTCAACACGCTTTTTTAAATCCTCTGCTTTACGTCTACTATATGACTTTGTATCTTTATTAGCTAAATCATAATCTCCTTCACGCGTTAAAATAACTAAAGCACCTTGTTCTTGTAAATAATCTTGTACCTTTTTTGTAATCTCAAGTGTAATATCTTTTTCTACAATATCCTTTCCACCAACAGCCCCTCCGTCTGGCCCACCATGCCCAGCATCTAGTACAATCACTTTCCCTGATAAGGGTAAATTCCAAGCTCGCCACGATTTTGTAATTTGAAATTCTTGTTTAACTAAAAAAAACAAAACAACCGCAGCGAGCGCAAAAGAGATAATTCGAATTCTCTTCATACCTTTCCTCCTCCAGCTAGTCCCTCTAATTACTTATATGGGACAAGAGGAAAGTTTATGCTTGTCTTAGTGTAGCTTTAATCGATATCTTCTTTCGCCTTTTTCATAGCCTTCCTGCCACCACAAGCCGATAAACTGCTGGCAAGATTCAAAAAGCAATTCCTCGTCTTGCAACCTAATTTCACGTATAGTCATACTCGTTAAAAATTGAAATAGCGTTTCAGTTAATTGTTGTTCTTCTTCTAAAGCCCTATATTTCACATCAAAGAATGATTCGCCATGATAACCAAATTTACTGTATCTCGCTCCTAATAAATAAGATTCTATCCCTAGTTCAATGCAATAATCTTCATACTGACGATGAAGTTCTTGCATTTGAAAGGCATCACGAATATTTAAACGCAATGTTTTTAATGATAATTCTCGCAGCATCTTCCGCTCGTATTTTAACTGCTTTTCTTTTTGTTTTTCTTGTAAGCTGACAATGACATTCATAGTACTTATAAACCTCCCTAATACGTATTAGTCTAAACTTCTAAAGAAGAAGCATACGTAGGACGGTAGCACTAAAATATTCCAAGCTAAAAAAATTACAAAAGAAGAATTAAACATAAAAAACCCCAACCAAAATGGTTGGGGTTTGTAGTTCGCAAAAATTAACGTTTTGAGAACTGAGGTGCACGACGTGCGCCTTTAAGACCGTATTTTTTACGCTCTTTCATACGTGCGTCACGAGTTAATAGACCCGCACGTTTTAATGTTAGACGGTATTCTGGATCAGCTTTTAATAAAGCGCGAGAAATACCGTGACGAATAGCACCAGCTTGACCAGTGTATCCACCACCATTTACGTTTACAAGTACATTGTAGTTACCTAAAGTTTCTGTTGCAACTAGAGGTTGTTTCACTACTTCACGTAATGCAGCAAATGGGATATAGTTTTCAAAATCACGACCGTTAATAATAACGCGTCCTTCGCCTGGAACTAGGCGTACGCGCGCTACTGAACTCTTACGACGTCCAGTGCCATAGTATTGAACCTGTGCCAAAGTAAGCCCTCCTTTAATTAATTATCCGCGAAGTTCGTAAACTTCTGGTTGTTGTGCTTGGTGTGGATGCTCTGCTCCAGCATACACGTTTAATTTCTTAGACACTTGACGTCCTAAACGTCCTTTTGGAAGCATGCCTTTAATTGCAAGCTCTAACATTTGTACAGGGTAGTTTGTACGCATTTCTAGAGCTGTTCTTTGCTTAAGTCCACCTGGGTGGTTAGTGTGACGGTAGTAAATTTTATCGTTTAATTTATTACCTGTTAAATGAATTTTCTCAGCGTTAATAATAATTACATGATCACCCGTGTCAACGTGTGGTGTAAATGTTGGTTTGTGTTTACCACGTAAAATGGATGCTACTTCAGTAGATAGGCGACCTAAAGTTTGACCTTCAGCATCAACCACATACCATTTACGCTCAACTTCGTTAGCTTTTGCCATAAAAGTCGTACGCATGTGTTTCCCTCCTCGTTATCTTTTCCATAGAAAAAATCTATTGTTTATCTTAAACACGATTTCCTTCCGGGGCTAATCGTGGTTTTAGAAACAATACCATATGTTATGATATACTTTTGAGTTTCTAATGTCAAGCAAATGTTACACCAGGATTAGTTGTTATAGTTTACCTGCCATAAGTAAAGTCCATGACCTGGAGCCATCTTTCCAGCAAACTGGCGATTTTGCTTCGCTAAAATCTCTGGAATACTATCCGGATCAAGCTTTCCTTGACCTACGCTAAGTAACGTACCAACAATAATTCTGACCATATTATATAAAAATCCATTACCTACAAAGCGAAAAATTAATTCATCGTCTTGCTCAATTAATTCGATTTCATAAATTGTTCGTACTTTATCTTTTTTGTCAGTTTTTGCCGAACAAAAAGAAGTAAAGTCATGCGTTCCAATAAAATAAGGAATCGCTTTTCTTATAGAGTTTATTTCGAGTGGATATGGATATTGATATACGTAATTTCTACGGAATACATCCGCAGTCTTTGATAATAATACACGATAGCGATATTCTTTTTTCTCGACACCGTAACGTGCATGAAATTCTTCTGTTTTCTTCTCTACCTGCCTGATAATAATATCATCCGGTAACATTGTATTTAAAGCATTACTCCATTGCCACTCTTCAAGAGACAAAGGTGTATCAAAGTGTATCACTTGTCCTTTGGCGTGAACAGTAGAATCCGTTCTGCCTGATGCCTGCACACCAACAAGTTCTCCTTTATGCAACTTCTGCAATGCTTTCTCTATTTCTTGTTGAACAGTCCGATGCTGTGGTTGAATTTGGTAACCACAAAAATGAATGCCATCATATGCAACTGTACATTTTATTCTTTCCATTTCTCTATTCTCCATTACGACCGCACCCATGCCAAAATACAAGCTAAACAAAGTAAGCTTACAATTGTTACTGTATCACTTATTTTCCAGCGTAGTTGCCTAAATTTAGTACGTCCTTCGCCACTTTTATATCCACGAGATTCCATCGCAATCGCTAAGTCCTCTGCACGCTTAAAAGCACTGATAAATAATGGAACGAGTAGTGAGATAATAGCTTTCATCCTATCTTTTATAGGTCCCCCGGCGAAATCAATGCCCCGTGACGCTTGTGCTTTCATAATTTTACTCGTTTCATCCATTAATGTCGGGATAAAACGTAGTGAAATTGACATCATTAATGCGATTTCATGAACAGGAACTTTTATACGCTTGAACGGCTTTAATAACGTCTCCAACCCATCTGTAATTTCAATAGGTGTCGTCGTTAACGTTAATAATGTCGTCATTAAAATAATAACGAAGAATCGTATAGAAATGTATATCCCTTGCTCTAATCCTTTTTCATGTATCGAAAACCAACCAAGCTGGAATAGTACTTCCCCTTCTTTATTTGTAAAAATATGCAGGAAAAATGTAAAAAGAAAAATCCACAGAATTGGTTTTAAGCCCGAAAGTACATAACGAATCGGCACTTTTGCAAAAAATAAAGCAATGAGTGCATATAAAAATAAAAATCCATATGAAATCGCATTATTTGCTAAGAAAACAACAAATACATATAAAAAGACAATCAACAGCTTCGTACGAGGATCAAGTTGATGAATGAGTGACTGACCTGGAATATATCTCCCAATAATCAACTGCTGCATGATTCATGACCACCTTTTCGTAACACCTGTACAACTTCATGAGTAAGATCCTCTAAAGATAAGGTAGCCTTCGAAATTGAAATACCAAACTTCTCTTCAATTGCACGTTTATACTTTAAAGACATTGGAAGATCCACACCGATTTGTTCTAATTCATCAGCATATGAAAATACTTCCTCTGCTCTTCCTTGCAAAAAGACCGTTCCTTTATGCATGACCACTATTTGATCTGCATACTTAGCGGCATCCTCCATATTATGGGTAACAAGAATGACTGTAAGCCCCTGTTCCTTATGCAAATTGTAAAACATCTCCATGAGCTCGTGCTGTCCTTTTGGATCAAGCCCTGCTGTAGGTTCATCTAATACAAGCACTTCGGGTTCCATCGCAAGTACGCCTGCTATTGCAACACGCCTCATTTGCCCACCGCTTAATTCAAACGGAGAACGTGCTAATAACTCTATGTCCAATCCAACAAGCTGGATTGCATCTTTCGCCTTTTGTTTTGCCTCTTCTTCAGATACACCAAAATTAGTCGGTCCAAAACAAATGTCCTTTTCAACTGTTTCTTCAAATAGTTGATGTTCTGGAAACTGAAAGACAACCCCTACTTTTTTTCGTAGCGGCTTAAGCTTTTTCTCTTTCTTCCCTGCTGAAATTAAATGTTCACCAATTTGAACCGTACCATTTGTCGGCTGCAATAAACCATTTAAATGTTGAATCATCGTCGACTTACCTGAACCAGTATGACCGATAATGGCATAATAGCCCCCACTTGGAAACGACACGTCTACATCATAAAGTGCGCGTCTTTCAAATGGAGTTTTATATTGATAACGATGTTCTACTTTTTGGAATGTAATCTCCAAAGTTCGTTCACCAAGCTTTCCATTGTAAGATGCGTATTTTGCAAGTGAATTTCATTTCTTTTTAATAATTCTGCTATTTTCACCGAAAAAGGTACATCTAATCCAATCTCTTGGAGCATATGAGAGGATTTGAAAATTTGCTCTGGAGTACCTTCCTCTAGTATTTCTCCCTTGTTCAAAATAATAATACGGTCTGACTGTGCCGCTTCTTCTAAATCGTGCGTAATCGATAATACCGTAATACCCTTTTGATCAACAAGTTGTCTGACTGTTTCTACTACTTCACGTCTCCCCTGAGGGTCTAACATTGAAGTTGCTTCATCTAGTATTAAAATAGATGGTTGAAGTGCTAGAACACCTGCTATTGCGACTCGCTGCTTTTGTCCACCAGATAACGAATGGGGTTCTTCATTTAAAAAATCTTCCATACGGACAAGTTGCAGAGCTTGTTCTAGTCTTTCTATCATCTGCTCCCTTGGCATTCCGATGTTCTCTAGGCCGAATACAACGTCATCTTGTACTGTCGTTCCAACAAATTGATTATCTGGATTTTGAAATACCATGCCAATTTGCTTTCGAACATCCCATACTGTTTCCTCTGATAAAATCATTGTATCATTTAAAGTAATTTTCCCTGATTCCGGTAAAAATAAGCCATTCAATAATTTTGCAAGTGTAGACTTCCCTGAACCATTTTGTCCAATAACAGATACCCATTCTCCTTCATATAAGGAAAACGAAACATCTTTTAATGCATAAGAGGCTGCCCCAGGATATTGAAATGATATATTTTCTGTCCGAAGTTTCTCTTTTTTCAATACAAGGCACCCTTTCTTTCGTCAAGTTAGCCTATTTTTATACTTAAAAAAAAAGGGCCATGACCAGTTACTTGAAAAGAACTGTCCTGCCCTTTTAATCATCATTATACTAACTCGATAATTACCATTGGTGCTGCGTCTCCGCGACGTGGACCAATTTTTGCAATACGAGTGTATCCGCCTTGGCGCTCAGCATAGCGTGGAGCTACATCAGCGAATAATTTTTGAAGTGCATCTTGACCAGTCTCAGCGTTAGCAACCTCATTACGGATGAAAGCTGCTGCTTGACGACGAGCATGAAGATCTCCGCGTTTACCTAAAGTGATCATTTTTTCCACTACAGAACGAAGTTCTTTTGCACGAGTTTCTGTCGTTTGGATGCGCTCGTTGATAATTAAATCAGTAGCTAAATCACGTAACATAGCTTTACGTTGCGCACTTGTACGGCCTAATTTTCTGTATGCCATTCGTAGTTCCCTCCTTTGTTGATGGGTTTAAATCCTCAGTCGTCTTTACGTAAACCTAAACCTAATTCCTCAAGTTTATGTTTAACTTCTTCTAAGGATTTACGTCCTAAGTTACGAACTTTCATCATATCTTCTTCTGTTTTGTTCGCAAGCTCTTGTACAGTATTAATTCCTGCACGTTTTAGGCAATTATAAGAACGAACAGAAAGATCTAGTTCTTCGATAGTCATCTCAAGAACTTTTTCTTTTTGATCTTCTTCCTTCTCGACCATAATCTCAGCATTTTGTGCTTCGTCAGTTAAACCAACAAAGATATTTAAATGCTCAGTTAAGATTTTGGCACCTAAAGAGATAGCTTCTTTTGGCCCGATGCTTCCATCCGTCCATACATCAAGCGTAAGCTTATCATAATTAGCCACTTGTCCGACACGTGTCTTTTCCACTTGGTAAGTCACACGTGATACTGGAGTATAAATAGAATCAATAGGAATTACTCCTATTGGTTGATCTTCGCTTTTATTTGCATCAGCTGGCGTATACCCACGGCCACGCTTTGCAGTTAAACGCATGCGGAAATGCGCATTTTTTGCTAACGTCGCAATGTGTAAATCTGGATTTAAGATTTCAACATCACTATCGTGAGTAATATCAGCAGCTGTGACAATACCTTCGCCCTGTACATCGATTTCCAACGTCTTCTCTTCTTCAGAGTAGATTTTAAGAGCTAACTTTTTCAAGTTTAAGATCATCGTCGTAACGTCTTCTACTACGCCCTCAACTGTTGAAAATTCGTGTAAAACGCCATCGATTTGGATAGCAGTTACAGCGGCACCAGGGAGTGAGGATAAAAGAATACGACGTAAGGAGTTACCCAAAGTAGTACCATATCCACGCTCAAGCGGTTCAATCACGAATTTGCCATACTTAGCATCTTCGTTAAGTTCAACCGTTTCGATTTTCGGTTTTTCGATTTCAATCATTAACTAAACCCTCCTTCAAAACGTCGAAACCCCGGTTAAACAAAGGAAGAACCTCTGTTTAACCGAAAGTCCCCCTTAGGCAGTTCCCGATTGTGCACAACAAGCGATGTTTCTGTACGAAATTTCTCGATAATGCATCATATCCATTATAGACAAAAGGGAAAATTCTATACAGAAAAATTACACACGACGACGTTTTGGTGGACGACATCCATTATGAGGAACTGGAGTAACATCTCTAATTGCTGTTACTTCTAGACCTGCCGCTTGAAGAGCACGAATTGCAGCTTCACGACCAGCACCAGGACCTTTAACAGTAACCTCTAAAGTTTTTAAACCATGCTCCATTGCAACTTTAGAAGCAGCTTCAGCAGCCATTTGCGCAGCGAATGGAGTAGATTTACGAGATCCACGGAAACCAAGTGCACCAGCACTAGACCAAGAAAGTGCGTTACCATGAGTATCTGTAAGTGTTACGATTGTGTTGTTGAAAGTAGAACGAATATGAGCTATACCAGCTTCAATATTCTTTTTCACACGTTTTTTACGAGTGTTTGTTTTACGTGCCATTGTTAGTTCAACCTCCTTTACTTATTATTTCTTTTTATTTGCTACTGTACGACGTGGACCTTTACGTGTACGAGCATTGTTTTTAGAGTTTTGACCACGAACTGGTAAACCACGACGGTGACGAAGACCACGGTAAGAACCGATCTCCATTAGACGTTTAATGTTAAGAGATACTTCACGACGAAGGTCTCCCTCAACTTTAATACGATCGATGATATCACGGATACGTCCTAATTCATCTTCCGATAAATCACGAACTCGTGTTTCCGAAGAAATACCAGCTTCTGTAAGAATTTTTTCAGCAGTTGTGCGACCAATGCCGAATACGTAAGTTAAAGAAATAACAACGCGCTTGTCACGAGGAATATCTACACCTGCGATACGTGCCATTTTGAATGCACCTCCTTCTGATTAACCTTGTTTTTGTTTATGTTTAGGGTTTTCACAAATAACCATTACTTTTCCACGTCTACGAATAACTTTACATTTTTCGCAGATTGGTTTAACTGACGGTCTTACTTTCATGTCTCGAACCTCCTTAAAGATTACGGAGTGCTATATTATTTAAAACGGTACGTAATACGACCACGATTTAAATCGTACGGAGATAATTCTACCGTAACTTTGTCTCCTGGTAAAATACGAATGAAGTTCATACGGATTTTACCAGAAACGTGAGCCAATACGACATGCCCATTCTCTAATTCTACTTTGAACATAGCATTTGGCAACGTTTCAAGAACGGTACCTTCGACTTCAATTACATCATCTTTAGCCATTCAATAGTTCTCCCTTCTTCAAATCAGTAACATTTTACACTGCTCTGAAATCCCGGAGAGCCAGCTACTTATAAAGTGGTAAGGATTTCGTATCCTGCTTCTGTAAGAGCAATCGTGTGCTCAAAATGGGCACACCATTTACCATCTACCGTTACCACTGTCCAGTCATCAGATAGTGTTTTTACATATCGTCTTCCTTGATTCACCATCGGCTCAACACAGATGACCATTCCCGGCTTTAATCTAGGGCCTCTATTTGGTGGACCATAGTGCGGGATTTGAGGGTCCTCATGTAAGTCTTGCCCGATTCCGTGACCAACATACTCCCTAACGATCGAGAACCCATTCTCTTCAGCATGTGTTTGAACCGCATGCGAGATATTTGATAATCTTTCGCCTGGTTTTACTTGTTCTAGACCAAGATACAACGATTTTTCTGTGACATCAAGTAGCTTTTGAACAGATTCAGAAATGTTTCCAACTGGATACGTCCATGCAGAATCACCATGGTACCCATTGTATTTCGCACCAATATCGATACTGATGATATCGCCCTCTTCGAGCTTACGCTTCCCTGGAATCCCGTGTACAAGCTCTTCATTTACAGAAGCACAAATGCTCCCCGGAAATCCGTTGTATCCTTTAAAAGATGGCGTAGCACCATATTTTCGAATCGTCTTTTCCGCTATTTGATCGAGCTCTTTCGTTGTAATTCCTGGAGTAATATGTTGTTTCAACTCTTGATGAGTTAAAGCAACGATCCTGCCAGCTTCTCGCATGATTTCTATCTCGCGAGGAGTTTTGCAGATGATCATTACGCTAAGTCTCCGATGAGAACATCGATATCAGCAAATACTTTATTGATATCTTGCTCACCATTAATGCTTTGTAAGTAGCCAAGCTCCTCGTAGAAATCAAGCAAAGGTTTTGTTTGCTTAATATTTACATCTAAACGATTTGCTACAGTTTCTTCATTGTCATCAGAGCGTTGATATAATTCGCCACCACATTTATCGCACACATCAGCTTTTGCTGGCGGATTGAATTCTAAGTGGTAAGTCGCACCGCATTCTTTACAAATGCGACGGCCTGTAAGGCGTTTTAATAACAACCCTGAATCCACATTAATGTTTAAAACATAGTCGATTTTTTTGCCAAGATCTTTCATAATCTCTTCAAGAGCTGATGCTTGTGCAACAGTTCGTGGGAAACCATCTAATAAGAAGCCTTTAATACAGTCTTCTTGGCTTAAACGTTCACGAACAATTCCAATTGTAACTTCATCTGGAACAAGCGCACCTTTATCAATAAAAGATTTTGCTTGTAAACCAAGTTCAGTTTCAGCCTTCATAGCTGCACGGAACATATCTCCTGTTGAGATGTGAGGGATGTTATACTTGGCAATAATCTGTTCGGCTTGTGTACCTTTACCAGCACCAGGAAGCCCCATTAAAATCAAGTTCATCCTTGTTCCCCCTCAGTACATGAGCATGTAGGGAAGACAGTTCTTCCCACTTACTCACTGCTTGATAAACCCTTTGTAATGGCGTTTTACCAATTGGCTTTCTAGCTGCTTCATTGTTTCTAAAGCAACGCCGACAACGATTAACATACTCGTTCCACCAATCTGTGCAGATGGAGGAAGATTTCCCAATTTCGTAAAGATAACTGGTAAGATTGCAATCGCTGCTAGGAAAATTGATCCCACAAAGGTCAAACGATACAAGATTTTTGTTAGATATTGTTCTGTATTCTTACCCGGACGAATACCTGGAACATATCCACCTTGCTTGTTTAGATTCTCTGACATTTGCTCTGGATTAACCTGAACAAATGCATAGAAATATGTGAAGGCTACAATGAGCGCAACATATATGATCATTCCCACTGGGTGAGAATAGTTAAAGTTTGCAATAATCCACTGCGACACATCATGTTTCGGGAAGAACTGTGCAATAGTTGGAGGCGTAATTAAGAATGAAACAGCAAAAATGACTGGAATAACACCCGCACTATTTACCTTAAGTGGTAAATGAGTGTTTTGTGCTCCAGCATGATTCCCATTCCCTCCTGTTACACGCTTCGCGTATTGAATTGGGATCTTTCTAACAGCCTGTTGAATGAAAATAACACCAACAATAACCGCTAGCACAGCTAGTAAAATCAATGCAACTTTAACGATACTCATGAACAATTGATCTCCGATATTTTGAAACTGTTGTTGATACACTTGAGATATAACACTTGGGATCGCTGCGGCAATACCACCAAAGATAAGAATGGAAATACCATTACCTACACCTTTAGATGTAATCTGTTCACCTAACCACATTAAAAATGCAGTACCAGCAGTCAGTACCGTAGCAATGTATAAATAAGTGCTCCAACCTGGATTCAAAATTAATTGCCCACCTACCATACCGTTAAAACCGATTGACATACCAAACCCCTGAATAAACGCAAGAACAATTGTAAAGTAACGCGTGAATTGCGTTAGTTTACGACGGCCCATTTCGCCTTGCTTCGACCATTCCGAAAATTTAGGAACAACATCCATCTGCAATAATTGCACGATGATGGATGCTGTAATATACGGCATGATTCCCATCGCGAAGATGGAGAAGTTCTTCAAGGCGCCACCGCCAAATGTATTTAGGATACCTAAGGCATTTAATTGATCTTGTGCTTTCAGTACGTCTCCATTTGTAAATGGCACTGGGATAAACGTGCCAATCCTGAATACGACTAACATCGCTAAAGTGAATAATATTTTACGTCTTATCTCAGCAACGCGCATAAAGTTGGAGATTGTACGAAACATTAGATCACCTCAACTGATCCGCCAGCTGCTTCAATTGCTTCTTTAGCACTTGAAGAGAACTTGTGCGCTTTAACAGTTAATTTTTTCTCTACTGCTCCGCTTGCAAGAATTTTAACACCGTCGTTTAACTTGCTGATAACGCCAGTTTCCAGCAATAATTCAGGTGTTACTTCTGTACCATCTTCAAAACGATTTAACGTTGATAAGTTTACAATAGTAAACTCTTTACGGTTAATGTTTGTGAAGCCGCGTTTTGGTAAACGACGGAATAGTGGAGTTTGACCACCTTCGAAGCCAAGACGAACACCGCCGCCAGAACGTGCGTTTTGTCCTTTATGACCTCTACCAGCAGTTTTACCGTTACCAGAACCGATACCACGACCGACACGGTTACGTACTTTACGAGAACCTTCTGCAGGTTTTAATTCATGAAGTTTCATTCCCAGGCACCTCCTTATATTAATGAGTTATCCTTAAGCTTCTTTTACAGAGATAAGGTGAGAAACTTTGTTGATCATACCAAGAATAGCAGGAGTTTCTTCCTTAACTACAGTTGAATTCAACTTTTTAAGACCTAAAGCTTCTACCGTCGCACGTTGATCTTGTGGACGACCAATTACACTACGAGTGAGGGTAATTTCTAACTTTTTCGCCATTTGTTTTCCCTCCTTAACCTAGTAGCTCTTCTACAGATTTACCGCGTAATTTTGCAACATCTTCAGCGCGCTTAAGTTCGCTTAATCCGTTCACAGTAGCGCGAATCATGTTGATTGGTGTGTTAGAACCAAGAGATTTCGAAAGAATATCTTGTACACCAGCTAATTCTAGTACCGCACGAACAGGTCCACCAGCAATAACACCAGTACCCTCAGCAGCAGGTTTTAAGAATACTTCACCAGCTCCAAAATGACCGTTGATTGTGTGAGGAATTGTTGTACCAACTAATGGTACAGCGATTAGGTTTTTCTTAGCGTCTTCGATAGCTTTACGGATTGCGTCTGGTACCTCTTGTGCTTTACCAGTACCGAATCCAACATGACCGTTTTTATCGCCAACTACAACTAGTGCAGCAAAGCGGAAACGACGACCACCCTTAACAACTTTCGCGACACGATTTATCGTAACTACACGTTCTTCAAGTTCTAATTTACTTGGGTCAATGCGTTGCATCAATTTTCCCTCCTTTGACCATTAAAATTGTAATCCAGCCTCACGAGCAGCTTCAGCTAGAGCTTTAACACGGCCATGGTATAAGTAACCACCGCGATCAAATACTACTTCTTTAACGCCTTTCTCTACAGCACGCTTAGCAACTGATTCTCCAACTTTCGTAGCAGCTTCAGTATTGCTAGTACCGTTAAGAGCAAGGTCTTTATCAAGAGTAGATGCACTTACTAATGTTACACCATTTACATCATCAATAACTTGAGCGTAAATATGTTGGTTAGAACGGTACACGTTTAAACGTGGACGTTCTGCAGTACCAGTAAGTTTAGCACGTACACGTGCATGTCTTTTCTTACGAGTCGCATTTTTAGCAGCTTTAGTGATCATTCTTGTCACTCCTTTCTTTCACCTAACGGGTTTACTTAGCAGTTTTACCTTCTTTACGACGAACAACTTCGCCTTCGTAACGAATACCTTTACCTTTATATGGTTCAGGAGCACGTACAGCGCGGATGTTAGCAGCAAATTCGCCAACACGTTGCTTGTCGATACCTTTAATTACGATTTTAGTTGGTACAGGTACTTCAACTTCAAGTCCTGCTTCTGGAGTCATTTCTACTGGATGAGAATAACCTACGCTTAAAACAAGTTTATCTCCTTGTTTTTGAGCACGGTAACCAACACCGACTAATTCAAGTCCGCGTACGAAACCTGTAGTTACACCTTCAACCATGTTTCCGATTAAAGCACGAGTTGTACCGTGTAATGCACGGTGTTCCTTCTGTTCAGATGGACGCTCAACTGTTAGTGTATTTTCTTCAATTTTGATAGACATATCAGTTTTGAAAGTACGAGTTAATTCACCTTTAGGGCCTTTTACTGTTACAGTATTGTCTTCTGCAACTGTAATAGTAACACCTGCAGGGATTTCAAGAATCTTTTTACCAATACGAGACATGTGGTCACACCTCCGTTCGTTTTAAATATATATTACCAAACGTATGCTACTACTTCTCCACCAGTTTGTAATTGACGAGCGTCTTTGTCTGTCATTACTCCCTTAGATGTAGAAACAAGAGCGATACCTAATCCGTTAAGTACACGTGGTACTTCATCAGCTTTTGCGTAAACGCGTAAGCCAGGTTTACTGATACGTTTTAATCCAGTGATTACACGTTCATTGTTTGCACCATATTTCAGGAAAATACGAAGGATACCTTGTTTGTTATCCCCAATGTATTCTACATCACGAATGAAACCTTCACGTTTTAAAAGTTCAGCGATCTCTTTTTTGATTTTAGAAGCAGGAACCTCTAATTTCTCATGACGTACCATGTTCGCATTACGGATGCGAGTAAGCATGTCTGCAATTGGATCTGTCATCACCATGTGTTTTACCTCCTTCCCATTTGTGGGTTTTACCAACTAGCTTTTTTAACACCAGGAATTTGACCTTTATATGCAAGTTCACGGAAACAAATACGGCAAAGCTTAAATTTGCGGTATACAGAATGCGGACGACCGCAGCGTTCGCAACGTGTATACTCTTGTACTTTAAACTTAGGAGTACGCTTTTGTTTCGCGATCATAGATTTTTTAGCCACGTTTTCGCCTCCTCTACTTAGCGTTGGCTTCCATTATTTTTGGAATGGCATACCGAATTGTGTTAAAAGTTCACGAGCTTCTTCATCAGTTTTCGCTGTAGTAACGATTACGATGTCCATACCGCGGACTTTACTTACTTTATCATAATCAATCTCAGGGAAAATTAGTTGCTCTTTAACACCTAATGTGTAGTTCCCACGACCATCGAATGATTTCTTAGAAACACCACGGAAATCACGTACACGTGGTAAAGAAACTGATACTAATTTGTCGAAGAACTCATACATTTGTTGTCCGCGTAAAGTTACTTTCGCACCGATTGGCATACCTTCACGAAGACGGAAACCAGCGATTGATTTTTTAGCGCGAGTTACAACAGGTTTTTGACCTGCGATTTGCGTTAATTCTTCTACTGCATTGTCTAAAGCTTTTGAGTTAGATACCGCGTCACCAACACCAGTGTTGATTACGATCTTTTCGATTTTCGGTACTTCCATCACAGATTTATAGTTAAACTTGCTCATTAGAGCAGGAGTAATTTCCTTTTGGAACTTCTCTTTAAGGCGATTCAATGAAGTGACCTCCTTTCTTAAGAAAATTATTTATCTAATAATTCACCAGATTTTTTTGCAATACGAACTTTTTTACCATCTTCTACTTTGAAGCCTACGCGAGTAGGTTCGCCTGTTTTCGGATCTAATACCATAACATTAGAAACGTGAATAGGTGCTTCTTTCGTAATAATTCCACCTTGTGGATTTAATTGAGATGGCTTAGAGTGTTTTTTAACGATGTTAACACCCTCAACGATAACACGGTTTTGCTTTGGGAAAGCCACAAGGATAACGCCTTGTTTTCCTTTGTCTTTACCAGTGATTACCTGAACTTTATCACCTTTTTTTACATGCATCTTAATTCTGCACCTCCTTAGCAAGGCAATACCTTAAATTATAGAACTTCTGGAGCTAAAGAAACGATCTTCATGAAGTTGCTATCACGTAATTCACGAGCTACTGGTCCGAAGATACGAGTACCACGTGGGCTCTTATCGTCTTTGATGATAACCGCTGCGTTTTCATCAAATTTAATATAAGAACCGTCCGGACGACGAGCTCCGCTCTTCGTACGTACCACTACTGCCTTAACAACGTCACCTTTTTTAACAACGCCACCTGGTGTTGCTTGTTTTACCGTAGCAACGATAATATCACCAATATTAGCATATTTACGACCAGAGCCGCCTAATACTTTAATTGTTAAAAGTTCACGTGCACCAGAGTTGTCAGCAACTTTCAAACGAGATTCTTGTTGGATCATGTTATGAAACCTCCCTTCGGACTAAAAATTCCGATTCGTCTATTTAGATAACAACCGCTTCTTCAACGATTTCAACTAAACGGAAACGCTTAGTAGCAGAAAGCGGGCGAGTTTCCATGATTTTAACGATATCGCCAAGTTTTGCTTGGTTTTGCTCATCATGGGCTTTGTACTTTTTAGAATACTTAACACGTTTTCCGTACAAGGAATGAGTTTTGTAAGTTTCAACTAAAACTGTAATCGTTTTGTCCATTTTATCAGACACAACACGACCAGTATAAACTTTGCGTTGGTTACGTTCGCTCACTATGCAAACCTCCCCTCAATTTATCGATTAATTCCGATCTCTCTTTCACAAACTACAGTTTTCATACGAGCAATCGCTTTACGCACTTCACGGATGCGAGTTGGATTCTCTAATTGTCCTGTAGCAAGTTGGAAGCGAAGATTGAACAATTCTTCCTTTAAAGCTTTAACTTTTGTTTCGATTTCGGCAGTGGTTAATTCACGAATATCATTAGTTTTCATTAGATTCACCACCATTTTCTTCACGTTTTACGAACTTACATTTCACAGGTAGTTTGTGAGCTGCAAGACGTAATGCTTCGCGTGCTACCTCTTCAGATACACCCGCGATTTCAAACATAATTTTCCCAGGTTTTACTACTGCTACCCAGCCTTCTGGTGCCCCTTTACCGGAACCCATACGTACTTCTAGAGGTTTTGCAGTGTAAGGTTTAGAAGGGAAAATTTTAATCCATACTTTACCGCCACGTTTCATGTAACGAGTCATTGCACGACGAGCAGCTTCGATTTGACGGTTTGTAATCCATGAAGCAGCTTGTGCTTGTAAACCGAATTCACCGAAAGCAATTTCAGTTCCACCTTTTGCACGACCACGCATTTTACCACGATGCTCTCTACGATATTTTACGCGTTTTGGCATTAACATATTATTTTCCTCCTTCCTCAGAAGCTTTCTTTTTTGTAGGAAGGACTTCTCCACGGTAGATCCATACTTTTACGCCTAATTTACCGTATGTTGTATCAGCTTCAACTGCTGCATAGTCAATATCAGCGCGAAGTGTATGAAGTGGAACAGTTCCTTCACTGTAAGATTCTGCACGAGCGATATCAGCCCCGCCAAGACGACCAGAAACCTGTGTTTTAATACCTTTTGCTCCTGCACGCATAGCACGTTGAATAACTTGCTTTTGTGCACGACGGAATGATACACGGTTTTCTAATTGACGAGCGATGTTTTCGCCCACTAATTTAGCGTTAAGATCAGCTCTCTTAACTTCTAAAATGTTAATGTGTACACGCTTGCCTGTTAATTGGTTAAGAGCTTTACGAAGTGCTTCAACTTCAGTACCACCTTTACCAATTACCATACCAGGTTTTGCAGTGTGAATTGTAACATTTACACGATTTGCTGCACGTTCGATTTCTACTTTAGCAACAGCAGAATCTTTTAAGCGTACAGTAATGTACTCACGGATTTTGATGTCTTCATGTAATAACGTAGCATAATCTTTCTCAGCGAACCAACGAGATTCCCAGTCGCGGATAATACCGACACGAAGACCAATTGGATTAACCTTCTGACCCATCGATTATCCCTCCTTCTTTTCTGATACCACAACTGTGATGTGGCTTGTGCGTTTGTTAATTTGGCTTGCACGACCCATTGCACGTGGACGGAAACGTTTCAACGTTGGACCTTCGTCAACGAAGACTTTTTCAACAACTAGGTTGTTAATATCCATCTCATAATTGTGCTCTGCATTTGCGATTGCAGATTTTAAAACTTTTTCTACAACTGGAGAAGCAGTTTTTGGTGTGTGGTTAAGGATAGCAATCGCTTCACCCACTTGCTTACCTCGGATTAAGTCTACTACTAAACGAACCTTACGAGGAGCAATACGAACTGTTCTCACTACTGCTTTAGCTTGCATTGAAGTGCCTCCTCTCATTATCTTCTAGTTTTCTTATCGTCAGCAAGGTGACCTTTATACGTACGAGTTGGTGCGAATTCACCTAACTTATGGCCAACCATATCCTCAGTGATGTACACAGGTACGTGTTTACGACCATCATATACAGCAATTGTATGTCCGATGAACTGAGGGAAGATTGTTGAACGGCGAGACCAAGTTTTAACAACTTGTTTTTGCTCAGATGCAACTAATTTTTCCATTTTGTTCATTAAGTGATCATCGACAAATGGTCCTTTTTTTAAGCTACGAGCCATTTTGGTGCCTCCCTTCGTGATTGGCGTACGGTTCTTGAAATGAACCGTACTACAATCCCATTATTTTTTACGACGACGAACGATAAATTTATCAGACGCTTTGTTTTTCTTACGAGTCTTGAATCCAAGAGTTGGTTTACCCCATGGAGACATTGGAGACTTACGTCCGATTGGAGAGCGTCCTTCACCACCACCGTGTGGGTGATCAACCGGGTTCATTACAGAACCACGAACTGTTGGGCGCTTACCTAACCAGCGAGAGCGACCTGCTTTACCGATTTTGATAAGTTCGTGTTGTTCGTTACCAACTTGACCGATTGAAGCGCGACAAGCAGATAATACTAAACGTACTTCACCAGAAGTTAAACGTACAAGTACGTATTTTCCTTCTTTACCAAGTACTTGAGCAGATGTACCAGCAGAACGGACTAATTGTCCTCCACGACCAGGCTTAAGCTCGATATTATGAACAACAGTACCTACTGGAATGTTGATTAATGGTAATGCGTTACCGATTTTAATGTCAGCTTCAGGGCCAGACATAACTTCCATACCTACTTCTAAAGTTTTAGGAGCAAGAATGTAACGTTTTTCACCGTCAACGTAGTTAATTAATGCGATATTCGCAGAGCGGTTTGGATCGTATTCGATCGTAGCAACGCGTCCTGGAATTCCATCTTTGTTACGCTTAAAGTCGATGATACGGTATTGACGCTTATGTCCGCCACCTTGATGACGTACAGTAATTTTACCTTGGTTATTACGACCAGCCTTTTTGCTTAAAGGAGCAAGTAAAGACTTTTCTGGTCTGTCGGTCGTGATTTCAGCGAAATCATTCGTAGTCATGTTACGACGACCGTTAGTAGTTGGATTATACTTTTTAATTCCCATCTCAATTTCCCTCCTTCTTTAGTAAGAATTAAACGCCTTGGAAGATTTCGATTTCTTTGCTGTCAGCAGTTAGCTTAACGATTGCTTTACGACGACGGCTAGTAAAACCAGCGTGACGACCAACACGTTTTGCTTTCGGCTTGTAGTTCATGATATTTACTTTGTCTACATTAACACCAAAGATCGCTTCTATAGCGTCTTTAACCTCTGTTTTATTAGATTTAACGTCCACGTCGAACGTGTATTTTTTTTCAGCCATCATTTCCATAGAACGTTCAGTGATAACTGGGCGCTTAATGATATCACGAGGATCTCTCATTATGCAAGCACCTCCTCTACTTTTTCCACTGCCGCTTTTGTCATGATTAGCTTATCATGATGAAGCACATCTAGCACGTTTACGCCATCAGCAGTGATTACTGTTACTCCAGGGATATTGCGAGCAGATAACTCTACAGATTCGTTTGCATCAGCAGTTACGATAAGAGCTTTCTTCTCAACAGTTAATCCTTTAAGTACTGCTACCATGTCTTTTGTTTTTGGTGCATTTAACACTAGGTCCTCAAGAACTACAATGTTGTTCTCAACTACTTTAGTAGCTAATGCAGATTTGATTGCTAAACGACGAACTTTCTTAGGAAGTTTGTACGCATAGCTTCTTGGTGTAGGTCCGAATACCGTACCACCACCACGCCATTGAGGAGAGCGGATAGAACCTTGACGAGCACGTCCAGTTCCTTTTTGACGCCATGGTTTACGACCACCACCACGAACTTCAGAGCGAGTTTTTACTTTGTGTGTACCTTGACGTAAAGATGCACGTTGCATCATTACAGCTTCAAATAGTACAGCTTCATTTGGTTCGATACCGAAAATAGCTTCAGCTAATTCGATTTCACCAACCTGTGAACCAGTTTGGTTATATACAGTAACTTTTGGCATTGGAATTCCTCCTTCCTATTGTGAATTATTTGCTAACCTTCACAGCGCCTTGAACAACTACAAGAGATTTCTTAGCACCTGGAACGTTACCTTTTACTAGTAATAAGTTGCGCTCAGTGTCAACTTGAACGATTTCTAAGTTTTGGATAGTAACTTGGTCTCCACCCATACGTCCAGCAAGTTTTTTGCCTTTGAATACACGGTTCGGAGCAACTGGCCCCATTGAACCTGGACGACGGTGATAGCGAGAACCATGAGACATAGGTCCGCGAGATTGTCCGTGGCGTTTAATAACACCTTGGAAACCTTTACCTTTAGAAATTCCTGTTACGTCAACGATTTCACCTGCAGCGAAAACTTCAACTTTTACCTCTTGACCAACCTCTAATCCGTCCACGTCTGCATCGCGGATTTCGCGAATGAAGCGCTTAGGAGTTGTAGATGCTTTAGCAGTGTGGCCTTGTTCAGGTTTGTTAGTTAACTTTTCACGTTTATCTTCAAATCCTAACTGAATTGCGTTGTAGCCATCAGTTTCAGTTGTTTTCTTTTGAAGAACAACGTTTGGATTAGCAGCGATTACCGTTACTGGGATTAACTCACCGTTCTCAGCAAATACTTGAGTCATACCGATCTTTCTTCCTAAGATTCCTTTGGTCATGAGTTACACCTCCTACATTTTTAAGTTATATGAATTATAGTTTGATTTCGATATCTACACCAGATGGTAAATCTAAACGCATTAATGAATCTACTGTTTGCGGAGTAGGACTCACGATGTCGATTAGACGTTTGTGTGTGCGCATTTCGAATTGTTCACGAGAATCTTTGTACTTATGAACAGCACGAAGAATTGTGTAAATAGTCTTCTCAGTTGGTAATGGGATCGGACCAGAAACTGTTGCCCCAGAACGCTTAGCTGTTTCTACAATTTTCTCAGCTGATTGATCAAGAATACGGTGATCATAAGCTTTTAAACGGATACGAATTTTTTCTTTTGCCATTATTTTCCCTCCTTCGTTCGCCTATTTCTAAAATAGACCTTCTCCATGGAAATTTCCCCACACCATGCCATGGCAAAGCGGCCGGGTGTGTCAGCAACCTTCCACTTCATCGCAGTCAAAGACCAACATTGTCTATTATACAATGTTATTCGTCTAGATGCAAGCATCTTTTTGTTCGCATCTGCTTTTCTCTACTTTTGCTATTATACATGGCACTTTAAAGAATATCAAGTTTTCATCTACTCTTATTCACCTTACAGTTTTTGGGTGTTGTTTTCGTTTTATATACTATAGAAGAAACTCATCCAAAAATAGAAAATACATCTCTTTCTTCTATAGTAATAAGCAATAAAAAAACTCAAGGGAGAATCCCTTGAGTTTTTAATAATCTAATTAAAGACTACTCAGCAACGATTGTAGCAACTACACCGTAACCTACTGTACGTCCACCTTCACGAATAGAGAATTTAGTTCCCTCTTCGATAGCGATTGGAGCGATAAGTTCGATAGTCATTTCGATGTTGTCACCAGGCATTACCATTTCAGTACCTTCTGGTAATTGGATGATACCAGTTACGTCAGTTGTACGGAAGTAGAACTGTGGACGGTAGTTAGCGAAGAATGGAGTATGACGTCCACCTTCTTCTTTAGATAATACGAAAACCTCAGCTTTGAATTTAGCGTGTGCTTTTACAGAGCCAGTTTTAGCAAGAACTTGTCCACGTTGGATGTCTTCACGAGCAACCCCACGAAGTAGAGCACCGATGTTGTCTCCAGCTTGAGCTTGGTCAAGAAGCTTACGGAACATTTCTACACCAGTTACAGTTGTAGTAGCATTCTCTTCAGCAAGACCGATGATTTCTACTACGTCACCAACTTTAACGATTCCACGCTCAACACGACCAGTTGCAACTGTACCACGACCTGTGATAGAGAATACATCCTCGATAGGCATTAAGAATGGTTTGTCAGTTTCACGTTCTGGAGTTGGGATGTAAGCATCAACTTCAGTCATTAATTCGATGATTTTTTCTTCCCACTCAGCTTCTCCTTGAAGAGCTTTAAGAGCAGAACCTTTAATTACAGGAATATCGTCGCCTGGGAATCCGTATTCAGATAATAGGTCGCGAACTTCCATTTCTACTAATTCTAATAATTCTTCGTCATCTACCATGTCGCATTTGTTTAAGAATACAACGATGTAAGGAACACCTACTTGACGAGAAAGAAGGATGTGCTCACGTGTTTGAGGCATTGGACCATCAGCAGCAGATACTACTAAGATACCGCCGTCCATTTGAGCAGCACCAGTGATCATGTTTTTAACATAGTCAGCATGACCTGGGCAGTCAACGTGTGCATAGTGACGAGTTTCAGTTTCGTACTCAACGTGTGCAGTTGAGATTGTGATTCCGCGCTCTCTTTCTTCTGGAGCAGCGTCGATTTGATCGTATCCGCGTGCTTCAGCACCACCAGCTTTTGCAAGAACTGTAGTGATCGCAGCAGTTAATGTAGTTTTACCATGGTCAACGTGGCCGATTGTACCGATGTTAACATGGGGTTTAGAACGTTCGAATTTAGCTTTAGCCATTCTAAATTCCTCCTTAGTTTATATGGGTTATTTTATATTTAGACTAGAAAGTGAAACTTGCGTCTCACTTTCTAAGCTTACATAAGTAGTTATACTTGAACAATCGATAAAAATCAATTATTCACCTTTATTTTTTTTAATAATTTCTTCAGAAACAGACTTCGGTACTTCTTCATAATGATCAAATGTCATTGAGAATGTTCCGCGTCCTTGAGTGTTAGAACGTAATGCCGTTGCATAACCGAACATTTCAGAAAGTGGAACCATAGCGCGAACAACTTGAGCGTTACCGCGAGCTTCCATACCTTCTACACGTCCACGACGAGATGTTACGTCGCCCATAATGTCACCCATGTACTCTTCAGGAATTACAACTTCAACTTTCATCATTGGCTCAAGAATTACTGGGCTACATTTAGAAACCGCAGCTTTAAGCGCCATAGATGCAGCGATTTTGAACGCCATCTCAGATGAATCGACATCATGGTAAGATCCGTCAACTAACGCAGCTTTGATGTCAACTAGTGGATAACCAGCTAGTACACCATTTTTAAGTGAGTCTTCAAGACCCGCTCCAACAGCTGGGATGTATTCACGTGGAACTACACCGCCGACGATTTTGTTTTGGAATTCAAAACCTTTACCTTCTTCATTAGGTTCAAACTCAATCCAAACGTGACCGAATTGTCCACGACCACCAGATTGACGAGCGAACTTACCTTCAACTTTCGCAGCAGCGCGGAAAGTCTCACGGTATGCTACCTGAGGAGCACCAACGTTTGCTTCCACTTTGAATTCACGGCGCATACGGTCAACGATGATATCAAGGTGAAGTTCACCCATACCAGCGATGATTGTTTGGCCAGTTTCTTGGTCAGTGTGAGCACGGAATGTTGGATCTTCTTCAGAAAGCTTAGATAATGCTGTACCCATTTTATCTTGGTCAGCTTTAGATTTTGGTTCGATAGCTACAGAGATAACTGGTTCTGGGAATTCCATAGACTCAAGGATAACAAGGCTCTTCTCGTCACAAAGAGTATCACCAGTAGTAGTATCTTTTAAACCTACAGCAGCAGCGATATCACCAGCGTAAACTGTTGAAATCTCTTCACGGCTGTTAGCGTGCATTTGTAGGATACGACCTACACGCTCACGCTTACCTTTAGTTGAGTTTTTCACGTATGATCCAGAGTTTAACACACCAGAGTACACACGGAAGAACGTTAACTTACCAACATAAGGATCAGTCATGATTTTGAATGCTAAAGCTGCGAATGGTTCTTCATCGCTAGACTTACGCTCGATAGCTTCATCTGTATCCGGAAGAGTACCTTTAATAGCAGGTACATCTAATGGAGATGGTAGGTAGTCGATAACTGCGTCTAACAGAATTTGAACACCTTTATTTTTGAATGCAGAACCACAGATTACTGGGAAGAATTCTACAGAAGTTGTAGCCTTACGGATACCAGCTTTAAGCTCTTCTACAGTGATTTCTTCACCTTCTAGGTACTTCATCATCATTTCTTCATCAAGCTCAGCTACCGCTTCAATAAGTTTTCCACGGTATTCTTCAGCTAATTCTTTATGCTCTTCAGGAATTTCGACACGCTCGATGTCTGTTCCTAAATCGTTAGCGTACATGTAAGCACACTCTTCAACAAGGTCAATGATACCATTGAACTCATCTTCAGCACCGATTGGCAACTGAATTGGATGTGCGTTTGCTTGTAAACGATCGTGGATTGTTCCTACAGAGTATAAGAAATCTGCACCAATCTTATCCATTTTGTTAACGAATACGATACGAGGTACACCATAAGTAGTAGCCTGACGCCAAACAGTTTCTGTTTGTGGTTCTACACCAGATTGTGCATCAAGTACTGCTACTGCGCCATCAAGTACGCGTAAAGAACGTTCTACTTCTACTGTGAAATCTACGTGTCCTGGAGTGTCAATGATATTTACACGGTGACCTTTCCATTGTGCTGTAGTTGCAGCAGAAGTAATTGTGATACCACGTTCTTGCTCTTGCTCCATCCAGTCCATCTGAGATGCACCTTCATGAGTTTCACCGATTTTATGAATACGTCCTGTGTAATACAGAATACGCTCAGTTGCTGTTGTTTTACCAGCATCGATGTGAGCCATGATACCAATATTACGAGTGTTTTCTAAAGAGAACTCTCTAGTCATTTGGTGTCTTGCTCCTTCCATATATGGATTGGATTATTTTATTTTAAGTAGCAAAAAAGCCACTTTATATTGTTACATATGCCAGTGTCCAGTACCCTCATTATGTAAAACGAGCGCCCAACGAAAGGGAGAGGCATTCTCCCTCTCCACACTTCCATAAGCGACAAATAAAGCGGTTTATGCTTACATTTATTTTACGTTGAATCCTACCAACGGTAATGAGCAAATGCTTTGTTAGCTTCTGCCATTTTATGAGTGTCTTCACGTTTCTTAACAGATGCACCAGCGTTGTTAGCTGCATCTAAGATTTCGTAAGCTAGACGCTCTTCCATAGTTTTTTCACCACGAAGACGAGCATAGTTTACTAACCAGCGAAGACCTAAAGTTGTACGGCGTTCTGGACGAACCTCAACTGGAACTTGGTAGTTAGCACCACCAACACGACGAGCGCGTACTTCAAGAACAGGCATGATGTTCTTAAGAGCTTGCTCGAATACTTCCATTGGTTCTTTATCTGAACGTTCACGAACGATATCGAAAGCGTTATAAAGAATTGTTTGAGATTTACCTTTTTTACCGTCAACCATCATTTTGTTGATTAGGCGCGTTACAAGTTTAGAATTGTACATTGGATCTGGTAACACGTCACGTTTCGCAACAGGTCCTTTACGAGGCATATTGAGTTCCTCCTTTCATTATAAGTTTATTATTTTTTAGCAGGTTTTGGTCGCTTAGTACCATATTTAGAACGTCCTTGCATACGTTTGTCAACACCAGCTGTATCAAGCGCACCACGAACGATGTGGTAACGTACCCCTGGTAAATCCTTTACTCGACCACCGCGAATTAATACTACGCTATGCTCTTGTAGGTTATGACCGATACCTGGGATGTAAGCTGTAACTTCAATACCGTTTGTTAAACGTACACGAGCGTATTTACGTAACGCTGAGTTCGGTTTCTTCGGAGTCATTGTACCAACACGAGTACACACACCACGTTTTTGAGGTGCAGAGATATCAGTTGATTTTTTCTTTAAAGAATTAAAACCTTTGTTTAACGCAGGTGATTTAGACTTCCATACTTTATCAGTACGACCATTTCTCACTAATTGGTTAATAGTAGGCATTTGATTATCCTCCCTTCGCATGTTTGTATGACCACATATCCAGGTGGTTCATTATTAGTTGAAAACAAAGTTTTTGCAAGGAAGAGCAAATGCTCTCTCCTCACAAAAACAGTTTTAACTTATTATTCCTATTGCTGAAGCTCCCACTTGAATCCCCGAAACTTTTCCAAGCTTACGAACTGATTCAACTTTGGTTACGGGTATGTTATGTTGCAAGGCAGTACGAATGATAACATGGGTTAACCGCACATCAGCATCTTCCGCAATAACAACTTCTTTAACTATACCATTTTTGATTGCTTCCAATGTTCGTTTATGACCAACGACTACATTTTCAGCATTTGACACTTTTTGATAAGACATTTAAATATCCTCCAAAGCATCGTTCAGGAGCAACCTTGATTATAGTAACATTTTGTCTCATACAATGTCAACTAGGATCAGCTGTTTTTATACAAAATTTACGACGGAAAATTTTACTGTTCCACATAAACTTCATCGTTTTCTACATTCATGTTATCTTGTGTTGTTTTTACAAGATCCACTTTGCGATAACGATTCATACCTGTTCCAGCAGGAACAAGCTTACCGATAATAACATTCTCTTTCAATCCTAGAAGCTCATCGCGTTTACCCTTAATTGCTGCATCTGTTAGAACACGAGTTGTTTCTTGGAATGACGCCGCAGATAAGAACGAATCTGTCTCAAGTGAAGCTTTTGTAATACCAAGTAGAACCGGTCTAGCCGTTGCTGGTTGTTTACCTTTCAGTAACACCTTCGCATTCGCATCAGTAAACTGATGGATATCTAGTAATGTTCCTGGTAATACATCTGTTTCACCCGCATCACTTACACGAACTTTACGTAGCATTTGACGTACCATTACTTCTACGTGTTTGTCACCAATTTCTACCCCTTGCATACGGTATACTTTTTGAACTTCACGTAATAAGTATTCTTGAACTGCTGTAATGTCCGTTACTTTTAGTAATTCCTTCGGATCAATAGAACCTTCTGTTAACTCTTTACCGTGGCTAATTGGCTGTCCTAGAGTTACTTTCAGACGAGCACCGTAAGGAATAGCATACGTACGAGCTTCAACTTCACCCTGTACAACTACTTCTTGGCGATCTTTAACATCGTTGATCGCTGCGATAACACCGTCAATTTCACTGATAACTGCCTGACCCTTCGGATTACGAGCTTCGAAGATCTCTTGGATACGAGGTAAACCTTGTGTGATATCATCCCCGGCAACCCCACCTGTATGGAACGTACGCATCGTTAACTGTGTACCTGGCTCACCGATAGATTGAGCTGCGATAATACCTACCGCTTCTCCTACTTCTACGTCTGTACCAGTTGCTAAGTTACGACCGTAACACTTCTTACATACACCATGGCGAGTATTACACGTAAACGCTGAACGAATGTTTACAGTTTCAACACCCGACTTTTCAACGATATGAGCAATATCTTCAGTAATTAATTGATTTTCAACAACTAATACTTCACCTGTTTCAGGATGTTTTACAGTTTTTCTTGCAAAACGTCCAACAAGACGATCATATAGTGACTCAATAACTTCATTACCCTCTTTAATCGCACCAATTAGTAAACCGCGATCTGTTCCACAATCATCTTGACGAACAATTACATCTTGTGCAACGTCTACAAGACGACGTGTTAAGTAACCAGAATCGGCAGTTTTAAGTGCTGTATCGGCAAGACCTTTACGCGCACCATGCGTAGAGATGAAGTACTCAAGTACTGTTAAACCTTCACGGAAACTCGATTTGATCGGAAGCTCAATGATACGACCAGATGGATTGGCCATCAGACCACGCATACCAGCAAGCTGAGTAAAGTTCGATGCGTTACCACGGGCACCGGAATCACTCATCATGAAGATTGGGTTGCGTTTATTCAAGGATTTCATCAGCTTTCCTTGGATAACATCTTTTGCATTACTCCAAATAGAGATAACGCGATCGTAACGTTCTTCTTCCGTGATTAAACCGCGACGGAATTGTTTAATTACATTATCTACTTTTGCTTGTGCTTCATGGAGAATTTCATCTTTTTCACCTAATACAAGAATATCTGATACCCCAACTGTAATACCAGCTTTTGTAGAGTATTTAAATCCTAAGTTTTTCATACGGTCAAGCATGCGAGACGTTTCTGTAATTTGGAAACGTTTGAATACTTCCGCAATAATATTACCAAGGATTTTCTTGCTAAATGGTGCCACTTCTTCGCGACTAGCAATAATTTCTTTAATGTTCGCACCTTTTTCAACGAAATATTCCGCTGGTGTTTCTTTTTCAAGGTTTGAGTTTGTTGGTTCATTAATATAAGGGAACGACTCTGGTAAGATTTCGTTAAATATTAATTTACCAACTGTTGTTAATAGAAGCTTACTCTTTTGCTCTTCAGTAAACGTTACATTATTTACCGAACTCGCAGCAACTGCAACACGTGTGTGCAGATGTACATATCCATTTTGGTATGCAAGTATTGCTTCGTTTGCATCTTTGAAGACCATACCTTCACCGATTGCACCCTCGCGCTCAAGTGTTAAGTAATAGTTACCTAATACCATATCCTGAGATGGAGTAACAACTGGTTTTCCGTCTTTTGGATTCAAGATGTTTTGTGCCGCTAACATAAGGATACGAGCTTCCGCTTGTGCCTCTGATGATAACGGAACGTGAACCGCCATTTGGTCACCGTCAAAGTCCGCGTTGTATGCAGTACATACAAGTGGGTGAAGACGGATTGCACGACCTTCTACTAGTGTAGGTTCAAACGCCTGGATACCAAGACGGTGAAGTGTTGGTGCGCGGTTTAGAAGCACTGGATGCTCTTTGATCACAGATTCTAAAACGTCCCAAACTTCAGGGTGTACACGCTCGATTTTACGTTTAGCACTCTTAATGTTGTGTGCTAATCCTTTTCCAACTAACTCTTTCATAACGAAAGGTTTAAACAATTCAAGTGCCATTTCTTTCGGCAATCCACATTGGTACATCTTTAAGTTCGGTCCTACGACGATTACAGAACGGCCAGAGTAGTCAACACGTTTACCTAATAAGTTTTGACGGAAACGTCCTTGTTTACCTTTAAGCATGTGAGATAGTGATTTTAATGGACGGTTACCTGGTCCAGTAACTGGACGGCCACGGCGACCATTATCGATTAATGCGTCTACAGCTTCTTGTAACATACGTTTTTCGTTTTGAACGATAATGCTTGGTGCACCTAAGTCCAATAGACGTTTTAAACGGTTGTTACGGTTAATTACACGACGATATAAGTCGTTTAAGTCAGAAGTAGCAAAACGTCCACCATCTAACTGTACCATCGGGCGTAGTTCTGGTGGGATAACCGGAAGAACCTCTAAGATCATCCAAGATGGGTGATTTCCAGAGTTACGGAATGCTTCTAATACTTCTAGACGTTTAATAGCACGAGTACGGCGTTGTCCTTGTGCTGTTTTTAATTCTTCTTTTAAGAAGTCTACTTCTTTATCTAAATCGATGTCTTGCAGTAATTTTTTAATCGCTTCTGCACCCATAGCAGCATGGAATGTACTGCCATATCGATCACGATATGCACGGTATTCTTTTTCAGAAAGTAATTGCTTCTTATCAAGTGGTGTATCTCCACTTTCTGTTACAACATAAGAAGCGAAATAAATTACTTCTTCAAGCGCGCGAGGGGACATGTCTAAGACAAGTCCCATGCGGCTCGGGATACCTTTGAAATACCAAATATGAGATACAGGAGCAGCTAATTCGATATGACCCATACGTTCACGACGAACTTTTGCACGCGTTACTTCAACGCCACATCGATCACAAACTACACCTTTATAACGTACACGTTTATATTTCCCGCAATGACATTCCCAGTCCTTTTGTGGTCCGAAAATACGCTCACAGAACAAGCCATCTTTTTCAGGCTTTAACGTACGATAGTTAATTGTTTCTGGTTTCTTAACTTCACCGTATGACCAAGAACGAATCTTGTCAGGTGAAGCAAGTCCAATCTTCATATATTCAAAGTTATTTACATCTATCAAGGGGCCTACCTCCCTTTTAGTCTACAGGTTATCCCAATTATTCCTTAGTTGTCTCAACTTCAACATTCAATTTATCTGCTGATTGATGATCATCGTCATCTTCCGTATCACGCATTTCAATTTCTGTATCGTTGATAGACATCATTTTAACGTCCATACCTAAACTTTGCAGTTCTTTAATCAATACTTTGAATGATTCAGGAACGCCTGGTTCTGGAACATTTTCACCTTTAACAATTGCTTCATACGTCTTAACACGTCCAATAACATCATCAGACTTCACTGTTAAGATTTCTTGAAGAGTAT
The DNA here is from genome assembly GCF_046534555.1 of Bacillus sp. SIMBA_074. Taxonomy (NCBI): domain Bacteria; kingdom Bacillati; phylum Bacillota; class Bacilli; order Caryophanales; family Bacillaceae; genus Bacillus; species Bacillus sp. SIMBA_074. The sequence continues at coordinate 33,875 of NZ_JAWRYM010000035.1, forward strand.
AAGCAGCACCATAAGCTTCAAGTGCCCAAACCTCCATCTCACCGAAACGCTGTCCACCGAACTGAGCTTTACCTCCAAGAGGTTGCTGCGTTACAAGTGAGTATGGTCCAGTAGAACGAGCATGAAGTTTATCGTCAACCATGTGCGCAAGTTTGATCATATACATGACACCAACAGATACACGGTTATCGAATGGCTCACCAGTACGTCCGTCATACAGGATTGTTTTCGCGTCATTTGCCATACCAGCTTCTTCAATTGTGCCCCATACATCTTCCTCACGAGCACCATCGAATACCGGTGTTGCAATGTGAATACCAAGGTATCTTGCTGCCATACCAAGATGAAGCTCTAATACCTGACCGATATTCATACGAGATGGTACCCCTAATGGGTTTAACATGATATCGATTGGCGTACCATCTGGTAAGTAAGGCATATCTTCTTCCGGTAAAATACGGGAGATAACACCTTTGTTACCATGACGACCGGCCATTTTGTCACCTTCAGAAATTTTACGCTTTTGAACGATATATGCACGTACAAGTTGATTCACGCCTGGTGGCAATTCATCGCCATCTTCACGGTTAAACACTTTTACGTCTAAGATAATACCGCCACCACCGTGTGGTACACGTAGTGATGTATCACGTACTTCACGTGCTTTTTCACCGAAGATTGCATGTAATAGACGTTCTTCTGCCGTTAATTCTGTTACACCTTTTGGCGTTACTTTACCAACAAGTAGATCTCCATCTTTTACTTCAGCACCGACGCGAATAATACCGCGCTCGTCAAGATTACGAAGTGCATCTTCTCCAACATTCGGGATATCACGTGTAATTTCTTCTGGTCCAAGCTTCGTATCACGAGCTTCTGATTCATATTCTTCAATATGGATAGAAGTGTACACATCATCTTTTACAAGGCGCTCACTCATGATGATCGCATCCTCATAGTTATAACCGTCCCATGTCATAAAGCCAACAAGCACGTTACGTCCAAGCGCCAGTTCACCTAGTTCCATAGAAGGACCATCCGCAAGGATTTCACCTTTTACAACTTGGTCTCCAACACTTACGATTGGACGTTGGTTGTAGCAAGTTCCTTGGTTAGAACGAATGAATTTTTGCATTTTGTAGCGATCTAAGTCGCCTTTTACTGTTTGACCGTCAACGTCTACATAGCGACGTACCCAAACTTCACGTGCTTCTACGCGCTCAACAACACCAGGCTGTTTACAGATTACTGCAGCACCTGAGTCTTTTGCTGATACGTACTCCATACCTGTACCTACAATCGGAGATTCCGGATTTATTAACGGAACCGCCTGACGTTGCATGTTCGCTCCCATAAGTGCGCGGTTAGAGTCATCGTTTTCTAAGAACGGAATACAAGCTGTCGCTGCCGACACTACTTGTTTTGGAGATACATCCATGTAGTCGATGCGTTCTTTATTTGTGACAATGTTTTCACCACGGAAACGAGCTACGATATCTTCATCAAGGAATTCCCCTACTTCAGATAATTTCATATTCGCTTGGGCTACAACATAGTTATCTTCTTCATCTGCTGTTAAATAATCAACCTGCCCTGTTACAAGACCAGTTTCTGGGTCAACACGACGGTATGGCGTTTCAATGAAACCAAACTCATTTACTTTCGCAAACGAAGATAATGAGTTAATCAAACCGATGTTTGGTCCCTCTGGTGTTTCAATTGGACACATACGACCATAGTGAGAGTAGTGAACGTCACGTACTTCAAAGCCTGCGCGCTCACGCGTTAAACCACCGGGTCCTAATGCAGATAGTCTTCGTTTGTGAGTTAACTCTGCTAATGGGTTTGTTTGATCCATGAACTGAGATAACTGAGAACTTCCGAAGAACTCTTTAATAGATGCAATAACCGGGCGAATGTTAATTAACGCTTGTGGTGTAATTGCATTTGTATCTTGAATCGACATTCTCTCACGAACAACACGTTCCATACGAGAAAGACCGATACGGAATTGGTTTTGTAGTAACTCTCCTACAGAACGCAGACGACGATTTCCTAAGTGGTCAATATCATCTGTATCCCCTACTTTATATAGCAAGTTAAAGAAGTAGCTAATAGAAGCAAGAATATCACCTGGTGTGATGTGTTTTATATCACGAGTAATATTTGCATTCCCAATTACGTTTATAGATCGTTCGCCTTCTGATTCTGGAGCATAAATCTTAATAGATTGCAGCTCAACATCGCCTGCTACCACTCCACCCATTGGTTTCGCTGTTTTGAATCCAATGTTTTTCTCTAAGTAAGGTAGAATGCGATCCAGTGTACGACGATCTAAGACTGTTCCTTCTGCCGCTAAAATTTCACCAGTTTCTGGATCCACCAGTGTTTCAGCTAAACGTTGGTTAAACAATCTGTTTTTAATGTGTAGCTTTTTGTTGATCTTATAGCGACCTACATTTGCTAAATCGTAGCGCTTCGGATCAAAGAAACGAGACACAAGTAAGCTCTTTGCATTTTCTACTGTTGGTGGTTCACCAGGGCGTAGACGCTCATAAATTTCAAGCAATGCCTTCTCAGTGCTATCTGTGTTGTCTTTTTCTAACGTATTGCTTAAGTATTCGTTATCACCTAAAAGCTCGGTGATTTCTTGATCAGAGCCAAACCCTAATGCGCGTAACAAAACAGTTACAGGAAGTTTACGCGTACGGTCAATACGCACATATACAACATCCTTAGCATCTGTTTCATACTCTAACCAAGCTCCGCGGTTTGGAATTACAGTAGCAGTAAAACCACGTTTTCCGTTTTTATCCACTTTGCCACTATAGTATACGCTTGGAGAGCGAACTAACTGGGAAACGATAACACGTTCTGCACCGTTAATTACGAATGTTCCAGTCTCTGTCATGAGTGGGAAATCTCCCATGAACACATCTTGTTCTTTTACTTCACCAGTTTCCTTGTTGATTAGACGCACTTTTACACGAAGTGGTGCTGCATACGTCACATCACGCTCTTTGCATTCTTCTACAGAGTATTTAGGTTCACCCAAGCTGTAGTCGATAAATTCAAGCGATAGATTTCCCGTAAAGTCTTCGATCGGAGAAATGTCTTGGAACATTTCTCGCAAACCCTCATCAAGAAACCACTGATAAGAAGAGGTTTGAATTTCGATAAGATTTGGTAACTCTAATACTTCACTAATACGGGCATAACTTCTTCGTTGGCGGTGGCGTCCGTATTGAACTAGTTGACCTGTCAACTGCTTCACCCCTCAAATCATGAGTATTATAAATGCACAAAAAAATTTGTGCAAAATCACAAATAAATACAACTACTGCTATTAGCGTAGTTTTTTTCTCTTAAAGATAGATACGTTGAGTCTTTCTACCTGCTCAAAAAAGAAAAATGGCTTCTATAAGAAAACCATCATTCTGTTTCATAATCTGCTGATTTTACTATCTTTTCCAAGAGAAGCAAAAATATACATCTTTCTCAACGCAGAAAATCATATATTGGCATTGTATAATGTTAACATAGCCAAAAATAACCGTCAACGCTTTTTTGATTTTATGATATAATATCCTTTTTTCTTTTCTACAACTTCAACTTCAGAAAATACTTCTTCTAGTTTTTTCATCGCAGATGGCGCACCTTGTTTCTTTTGAATAACAATCCACAATTCTCCACCTGAAACTAAATACTCCACAGCCTTTTCTAAAATCTCATGCACGATATCTTTACCAGCACGAATTGGAGGATTAGATAGAATAACAGCATACTTGCCATCTACATTTTCATAGACACTACTTTGCAAAATACGTATATTTTCAATTCTGTTATTAGCGGCATTTTCTTTTGCAAGTCCCAAGGCCCTTTCATTCACATCCACCATGTGAATTTCACGATTTTGAAACTCTTTCGCTAACGACAAACCGATTGGACCGTACCCACATCCTACGTCTAACACATTACCTTTAACATCTGGCATTTGAAACGCTTCAATTAAAAGACGAGAACCAAAGTCCACTTCGTTTTTCGAGAACACCCCATGGTCAGATAAAAAAGTAAATCGAGATTCACGAAGTGTAACTTCCCATCGTTTACGATCACTTTTACTAGAAGGGTCGTTAGAAAAATAATGGTCTGCCATATGGCCACCTCTTTTCTTTACAGTTAAAAAAAAAGCTCGCATAAGAGCGAGCTTTTTTTAAAGCACCAAAAGTTAATTACTTAACTTCTACAGCAGCGCCAACTTCTTCAAGTTTAGCTTTCATTTCTTCAGCTTCCTCTTTAGTAACGCCTTCTTTGATTGCTTTTGGAGTGTTGTCAACTAATTCTTTAGCTTCTTTTAAGCCAAGACCAGTGATTTCACGTACAGCTTTGATAACTTTGATTTTTTGAGCGCCAGCACTTGCAAGTACTACGTCAAATTCAGTTTGCTCAGCAGCAGCTTCACCAGCGCCACCAGCTACAGCTACAGGAGCAGCAGCAGTTACGCCGAATTCTTCCTCGATAGCTTTTACTAAGTCGTTAAGTTCTAATACAGTCATAGATTTAACTGCTTCAATGATTTGTTCTTTAGTCATTGTAAATATCCTCCCTTAAATAGGTTTGTATTGTTTTATAGATAACAAGTAATTATCTTTTAAAAAATTAAGCGCCTTGCTCTTCCTTTTGATCTGCAACTGCTTTAGTAGCAAGTGCAAGGTTACGGATTGGAGCTTGAAGAACGCTAAGAAGCATAGAAAGTAAGCCTTCACGTGATGGAAGAGTAGCGATAGCTTTAACCTCATCAAGTGTTACAAGTTTACCTTCGATTACGCCCGCTTTAATTTCTAAAGCTTCATGATTTTTAGCGAAGTCGTTTAATACTTTCGCAGGAGCAACTACATCCTCGTTACTGAACGCGATTGCGTTTGGTCCTGTTAAGAATTCGTTTAACTCAGCCATTTCAGCAGACTCTGCAGCACGACGAGTTAAAGAGTTTTTGTAAACTTTGAACTCAACGCCAGCTTCACGTAAGTTTTTACGTAATTCTGTTGCTTCAGAAACTGTTAAACCACGGTAGTCAACAACAATTGTAGATTTACTCGCGCGAAGTTTTTCAGCGATTTCAGTTACAACTTGTTGTTTAGTTTCGATTACTTTGCTCATGTTATTACACCTCCTGTAGATTATATAGAAGATGTACCGAAAGTGCACTAAAAACCTCCATGCCCAACTTGTAGACATGGAGGCATATAGTCACAGAAAAAAGATTCCGCTTCGTATATTAACACCTAGGTAGGAAATTAAGTCGAATCGACTCCTACTGTCTACGGTACACTATTAAAATTCACAACATAAATGATTATATTAAAACTTCTTTATGAAGTCAACTTCCAATTTTTACGCAAGTGTAGAAACGTCTACGCGTACGCCAGGTCCCATTGTAGAAGCAACAGTTGCGTTCTTCATGTAAGTACCTTTTGCAGCAGCTGGCTTAGCTTTTTGTAGCGTGTCAGCAATTGTTTTGAAGTTTTCTACTAATTTAGCATCTTCGAAAGATACTTTACCGATTGGAACGTGGATGTTACCAGCTTTATCAACGCGGTATTCAACTTTACCAGCTTTGATTTCGTTAACAGCTTTAGTTACATCGAAAGTAACCGTTCCAGTTTTAGGGTTTGGCATTAAACCTTTAGGTCCTAATACACGACCAAGTTTACCAACTTCACCCATCATATCAGGAGTTGCTACTACTACATCGAAATCAAACCAACCTTTTTGGATTTTACCGATGTAATCAGCATCGCCTACGAATTCAGCGCCAGCAGCTTCAGCTTCTTTTGCTTTTTCGCCTTTAGCGAATACTAATACACGTTGTACTTTACCCGTACCGTGTGGAAGAACAACTGCACCACGAATTTGTTGGTCAGCTTTCTTAGGGTCAACACCTAAACGGAATGCAGCTTCTACAGTTGCATCAAATTTAGCTGTGTTTGTTTTCTTTACTAATTCTACTGCTTCTGTTGCAGAGTAAGCAGATGCACGATCAACAAGCTTCGCAGCTTCAACGTACTTTTTACCTCTTTTAGCCATGTTTGTTTCCTCCTTGAATGTGGTTTTAGCGGAATAACCTCCCACGTTTACGCCTTCATTCCGGGAACCCCCGAGGATGTGCGCCCATCCATTTATTTAAAAATGATGATCATTTACGATAATAAAGGTTGCGAATTGGAATTCCAGACCCGCAACCTTTTTTACAAAAAACAAATCGAATTAGTCTTCGATAACGATGCCCATACTGCGCGCAGTACCTTCAACCATACGCATTGCAGCTTCTACGCTAGCAGCGTTTAGGTCAGGCATTTTAGTTTCAGCGATTTCGCGTACTTTATCACGCTTAACAGTTGCCACTTTATTACGGTTTGGTTCACCAGAACCAGACTCAATACCAGCTACTTTCTTAAGAAGAACAGCAGCAGGAGGAGTTTTAGTAATGAAAGTGAATGAACGGTCCTCAAATACCGTAATTTCAACAGGGATGATAAGACCAGCTTGATCAGCTGTACGAGCGTTAAACTCTTTACAGAAGCCCATGATGTTAACACCTGCTTGTCCTAATGCTGGACCAACCGGCGGAGCTGGATTAGCTTTACCTGCAGGAATCTGAAGTTTTACCATTTTAATTACCTTTTTAGCCACGAGACACACCTCCTTAAGTCCGTGATGTGGTCAATTGGGCAGTGATTTGCCCTCCCACTTCATATTTTATCATAATGATAAAATCTTTTTCAAAAAACGTCTCCGTTACCGAAGACGTACTGACTTAAAAGATATTATCACTTTTTACAATTCATTTCAAGTTTCATTTTATAATTTTTCAATTTGATGGAAATCAAGTTCAACCGGAGTCTCGCGACCGAACATGTCTACAAGCACGCTAACTTTTTTCTTTTCCACATCAATTTCTTCAATCGCACCTGTATAATCCGCGAATGGCCCCTCATTTACACGCACTGTTTCATGAAGTTCAAATTCGAAATCAACCACTTCATTGTCCATTCCCATATGCTTCATGATGGTAACAACTTCCTCTTCTAATAGAGGCGATGGTTTAGATCCTGAACCAGAAGAACCGACAAAGCCTGTTACACCTGGCGTATTACGAACAACATACCAAGAATCATCAGTCATGATTAGTTCTACTAATACGTAACCTGGGAACACTTTTCTTTTCGTTATTTTTTCTTTACCATTTTTCATTTCTACTTCTACTTCTTCCGGGACAACAACACGGAAAATTTTATCTTGCATACCCATTGATTCTACACGTTTCTCTAGGTTTGCTTTTACTTTATTTTCATATCCAGAATAAGTATGGACAACATACCAACTTTTTTCCATTCATTTAGGACGAGCGTCCTTCCCTCCCTGACGTACATTTTTTTGCGCAAATGAAAAAACCCGTTCACCGGGCTTTTACACAGTTCTTATAAATAACATTATATCATGGATAAGTGCTTCTTATTCAAGAATTAACCAAGAATTAACCGAATTAAAGAAGAAATGCCCATATCAACCACTGCGAAGAAAATCGCAAAGAACACAACTGTCGCGATAACAGTCGTTGTTGATCGGAGTAATTCATCTTTTTTAGGCCAACTTACTTTTTTCATTTCGCGACCTACATCGCCGAAAAAGTTCGTTAAACGCATCTACGGGACCTCCAGTTTATTATTTCAATTATTTATTTTGTTTCTTTGTGAACTGTATGCTTATTGCATGTTTTACAAAACTTCTTTATCTCAAGTCGCTCTACTGAGCTCGTATCTTTCATCGTAGAGTAGTTTCGATTTTTACACTCTTCACATGAGAGTACAACTTTTTTCCTCATTAGTTACACCAACCTTGTAACATTGTCCCTAAAAATGTATCATACAACAAAAGACAATGTCAATGTCATGACTTTCACTCTCTTAACAAAAAGAAAACAGGTGAATTATTTTACACCTGCGGCACTTGCTATGCATTTAAAGTTGTGCTCTCTCTCATCTCCATATATCTTTCTAATTTCCTTTTTACACGCTGCAATGCGTTATCAATAGATTTCACGTGCCTGTTTAACTGTTCTGAAATTTCTTGATAGGAACGACCATCTAAGTATAAAGAGAGCACTTTTCTTTCTAAATCGCTTAATAATTCAGATATTTTAGATTCTATGTCTGTATATTCTTCCTGACTTATAATCATCTCTTCTGGATCAGTTACTTTCGATTCCGAAATAACATCTAATAATGTTCGATCAGATTCCTCATCGTAAATTGGCTTATCTAAAGACACATACGAATTTAACGGAATATGTTTTTGCCTTGTTGCTGTTTTAATAGCGGTAATAATTTGTCGAGTGATACACAGTTCAGCAAATGCTTTGAACGAAGACAGCTTGTCCCCTTTATAATCACGAATAGCTTTAAACAATCCAATCATGCCTTCTTGAACAATATCTTCTCGATCGGCACCCACTAAGAAATAAGATCTTGATTTCGCGCGAACAAAGTTCTTATATTTGTGAATTAAATATTCTAGAGCGTCAGTATTACCTTTTCGAACTAACTCAACGATTGCCTCATCCTCTAAATCACGAAATGTAACGTCGCCTACACTTACGAAGCCTGCTTCCACCCTGATCCCTCCGACCGCTATATATTTAGCAATATTATACAGTAAAAAGATAAAGAGCGTCAATGCTTCAACGCTCTCCTCTTCTTAATTTTTCTAATTTTTCTGTAATATCTTCACTAAATATCTTTCGCATGGCGGGTTGCTTTTCTTTCGTGTCTTTTGTACACCTTCTTACTTGTTGTTCCATCGCTTGCACTTCTAACTCTAATTCACGCGCAGATTTTCGAAGTGCACCTTGCGCAAATATAATCCATTGCTCCGTATAATCCGAAGTTGCAACGTATATTTGTGTATTTATATTTCTAAGCTCAATCGCAAGTTGTTCTATCTTTTCATCTGCAGTTTGATTTTTTCTCGTGAATATTACTTCCACCCGTGATTGTTTCATCTTTTTTTCAATACCATAGACTGTATAGGCATCAAAGACAATCATTACCTTTGTGCCTGTATACCCTTGATAATCCGCCATCTTATCAATAAGTGCGTCTCTTGATGACTGTAAATCTACATCCCGCAGTTTCTTCAAGTCTCCCCAAGCCCCGATAATGTTGTAACCGTCAACGATTAAAATATCGTTCATTTTTTATTTACCAATTTCGTGACGTTTACGATATACCTCATACATTAACAAACTTGCGGCTACTGAAGCATTTAAGGATGTAACTTTACCGACCATCGGTAAAGTAATTAGGAAATCACACTTTTCACCAATAATACGACTCATACCTTTTCCTTCACTACCAATTACTAGTCCGATTGGCATATTACCATCTAAATTACGGTAATCTGTTTTCCCTTTGGCATCTGTACCAGCAATCCAAAGTCCACGTTCTTTTAATTCATCAATTGTACGCGATAAATTTGTTACACGTGCAACAGGAATATATTCAATTGCCCCAGTCGACGCTTTCGCAACTGACGCTGTAAGCCCCACAGCTCTTCTTTTTGGAATAATAACCCCATGAGCCCCTGTTGCATCCGCAGTACGCATAATAGAGCCTAAGTTATGCGGGTCTTCAATTTCATCTAAAATTAAGAAGAACGGATCTTCATTGCGTTTTTCTGCTAATTTAAACAAATCCTCTAACTCAGCATATTGATATGCAGCTACTTGAGCAATTACACCTTGATGATTACCCTCAACCAATTGATCTAATTTCTTCTTTGGTGCGTGTTGCAAAATAACCTTATTCTCTTTTGCTAATGCTAGTACAATTTGCACTTGTCCTTTGGCAGCACCTTCCGCTACCAAAATTTTATTAATATCTCTCCCCGCTCTTAAAGCTTCAATTACAGGGTTACGTCCGATAATATATTCACTACTCATGATGATGTGCTCCCTTCCTTTTCTTCCAAAACGTCAATCGCCTTATATACAATCTCGTCCAATCTTTCACGATTATTCAACAAGTGATGATAACCGATTAGCGCTTCAAAGGCTGTACTGTGTCGATATGTTTGTACATCTGTATTTTTTGGAACAGTACCCGAATTCGCATTACGCCCTCTTCTTAATACCGCCTCTTCCTCTTCTGTCAAAAATGCCGTTTCTAATAAATGATAAACAACTTTCGCCTGTGCTTTTGCCGAAACAAAGCCCGTCCCTAAGCGATGTAATTGATTAGGGCGAACTGTCCCCTTTTGAAGGAGGTGATAGCGGATATATTGCTCATATACCGCATCACCCATATATGCTAAAGCTAAGCTGTTTAATTGCTTTGCATCAATCATTCTTATCCTCTTTTCCATCTTGTACCTTGAGCGGTATCTTCTAAAATAATATTACGTCCTTTTAAATCATCGCGAATTTGATCAGATAATGCGAAGTCACGATTTTGACGAGCTTCAATACGCTTTTGGATTAGTGCTTCAATTTCTTCATCAAGCAACTCTTCTTGCGCTAATTCTAATCCTAAAATACTAAATAATGTTTCAAGTTGTTTTACATACGCTTCAATTACAACTTTAGAAGTATGTTCTTCTAACAAATATTGATTTGCGTGATTTGCTACGTTATATAATTCAGTAATCGCATTAGCCGTATTGAAATCATCATCCATCGCTTCTTCGAATGCAACCTGGAACTTTTCCATTTCAGCTAACCATTTTTCATTATGGTCCGTTAAATCCGTACTACTTTCCATACGATGCTTTAAGTTACCGTAAGCTGTTTTAATTCTTTCTAGTCCATTATTAGTACTTTGCAATAAATCCTCGCTAAAGTTAATTGGGTGACGGTAATGTACCGATAGCATAAAGAACCTGATTAACTGTGGATCATATTGTTTAATGATATCGTGAACTAAAATGAAGTTTCCAAGCGACTTAGACATCTTCTCGTTATTAATATTAATATATCCGTTATGCATCCAATAACGTGCAAATGTTTTTCCTGTCAACGCCTCAGACTGCGCAATTTCATTTTCATGATGAGGAAATGATAAATCTTGACCACCAGCATGAATATCAATTGTATCCCCTAAATATTTACGCGCCATTGCTGAGCATTCAATATGCCACCCTGGGCGTCCTTTCCCCCAAGGGCTTTCCCAGAAGATTTCTCCTTCTTTCGCAGCTTTCCATAAAGCAAAATCAAGAGGGTCTTGTTTCTTTTCTCCTACTTCAATACGTGCACCGTGACGTAAGTCTGCAATCGGTTGATGTGATAATTTACCGTAACCTTCGAATTCTTTCGTTTTAAAGTACACATCACCTTCTGATTCATATGCATACCCTTTATTCACAAGTTCTTGAATAAATTCAATAATGATATCCATATTTTCCGTTACACGTGGATGAACCGTTGCATGTTTGCAACCTAGTGCCGTTACATCTTCAAAGTAAGCTTCAACAAAACGATCTGCAATTGTTGGCACATCTTCACCTAATTCGTTTGCCGCCTTAATTAATTTATCATCCACGTCAGTAAAGTTAGATACATACTGCACATCATATCCTTTATATTCTAAGTAACGGCGTACTGTATCAAACACCATAGGTGGTCTTGCATTCCCAATGTGAATGTAGTTATACACTGTAGGTCCGCACACATACATCTTTACCTTATTTTCTTCTAATGGCATAAACTCTTCTTTTTGACGCGTTAACGTATTATAAATGTGAATAGTCATTTTTATCCTTCCTTCCTACCTTTACTTCAAGTTGCTTTCTCAATTTATCAAGTTCTACTTCCATAACCTTTAATTTATCAAAAATCGGATCCGGAAGATCAGAATGATTTAATTCTTGACCAATTTTTACTCCATTTTGAATAACGACTCGGCCAGGTATACCTACAACTGTAGAATGCGCAGGAACTTCCTTTAACACGACAGATCCTGCTCCAATTTTAGAATTCTCTCCAATAGTAATAGAACCTAGTACTTTAGCACCTGTTGCAATTAATACATTATCCTGAATTGTAGGGTGCCTCTTTCCTTTTTCTTTACCTGTACCACCTAATGTGACACCTTGATAAATTGTTACGTTTTCGCCAATTTCACACGTTTCTCCAATCACAACCCCCATTCCATGATCAATGAAAAAACGACGACCAATAGTTGCTCCTGGATGAATCTCAATGCCAGTAAAAAAACGACTAACTTGCGAAATCCAACGTGCCATAAAGAAAAAATTCCTTTTATAAAAAGCATGTGCAATTCGATGGGCCCAAACTGCATGTAATCCAGAGTAAGTTAAAATGACTTCGAAATAACTTCTTGCCGCTGGATCCTGTTCAAAAACGACTTCAATATCTTCCCGAAGCCTCTTAAACATCGATGTTCCCTCCCCTTTATGGGCTGCTTTTTTCGAGTGAACTAACTCCCCACTTCCCCCTAAATCTTTATACAAGGGGATAAGACTTATACTCACACCATTTACATGGTATAAAAAAAAGACGCCTCTGTCATATAGACAGAGACGCCTTTTAAGCGCGGTTCCACTCTGTTTAGGCTAAAGAAGCCTCAAACTCATCCATGATAACGGTTTACACCGCTTCTGTTTACTTTGCGCCCTAAGACGTTCCGCGAAATACTTCGCTGTTCAACAGAAGACTCGAAGGGGCATTTCAAAAATCCGCTTATAAACCACTTCCAGCCTAAGGGTGGTTCTCTCTGTAAAAAGCCTGATTTTCTACTTCTCCTTCTCGTCGCTTTTCCTTATTAGATTTTAGATATACTTATTATATTGCTAAACCTAGAAAATGTTAACCAATTACTTTTTGAATACGATTTAAAACTTTTTCTTTTCCAAGAAGAGCAATAGCGTTAGGAAGCTCTGGACCATGTGTTTGTCCAGTAGTAGCAACACGGATTGGCATAAATAGGTTTTTACCTTTATGTCCTGTTTCTTTTTGAACTGCTTTAATAGCCGCCTTAACTGCCGCTGGCTCCATTGCTTCTAAAGCTTCTAATTGATCGGCAAATGCACGAAGTACTTCAGGTACTTGTTCACCTTTCAATACTTCTTGTCCCTCTTCTTCATGATCAACATGATCTTTAAAGAACATTTCAGAAAGCTCTACAATTTCAGCTCCAAAGCTCATTTGGTCATGATATAAAGCAATTACATCACGAACCCACGCTTGTTCTTGTTCGCTTAAGTTTTCACCTACGCGACCCGCTTTCACTAAATGCGGTAAGCTTAGTTCAACAACCGTATCTAAATCTTGTTTTTTCATATATTGGTTGTTCATCCATTTTAGTTTTTGGGAATCAAATAATGCAGGTGATTTTGATAAACGAGCTGCATCAAACATTTTGATGAACTCATCTTGAGAGAAGACTTCTTCTTCACCTACTGGTGACCAACCTAGTAATGCAATAAAGTTAAAGATTGCTTCTGGAAGATATCCAAGCTCTTTATATTGCTCAATAAATTGAATAATAGATTCGTCACGCTTACTTAGCTTTTTACGGCTTTCGTTTACAATTAAAGTCATATGACCGAACTTCGGGATATCCCAACCGAAAGCTTCGTAAATCATCATTTGTTTTGGCGTGTTTGAAATATGATCATCACCACGAAGTACGTGTGTAATCTCCATTAAGTGATCATCTACCGCTACCGCAAAGTTATAAGTTGGAATTCCATCTTTTTTCACGATAACGAAATCACCAAAATCATTTGAATGGAATGCAACTTCATCTTTTACGAGATCTTTAAACGTGTAGTCGCTATCAGCCGGCACACGGAAGCGAATACTTGGAATACGGCCTTCAGCCTCAAATCCTTTAATTTGCTCCTCAGTTAAATCACGGTGGTTTCCTGCATAACGCGGTGTTTCACCACGAGCGATTTGACCTTCACGCTCTGCTTCTAGCTCTTCTTCTGTCATATAACATTTGTAAGCTAAATCACGCTCTAATAAATCTTTATATAATTTTTTATAAATATCTAAACGCTCTGTTTGACGATATGGTCCAAATTCACCACCAACATCAACACCTTCATCCCAGTCCATACCGAGCCATTTCAAGTATTTTAATTGGCTTTCTTCTCCACCAGCAACATTACGTTTCACATCAGTATCTTCAATACGAATAATAAACTTACCATCTTGATGACGAGCAAATAAATAATTAAATAATGCCGTACGCGCATTTCCGATATGTAAGTGTCCTGTTGGACTTGGCGCATAGCGCACTCTCACTTGCTTTTCCATAGTTGGTACACCTTCCAATCTTAATGTCAACACATTCTATAATTGTACACCAAAAAAACGTGATTATCCATCTTACGAATTAAAAACCACTATTTTTTCTGTAATAAAACAACCGCTTGAGAAGCAATCCCTTCTTCTCTACCTGTAAATCCTAATTTTTCTGTTGTTGTTGCCTTTACATTAATATTATCAATAGACGTTTCTAATAGTTCACTAATGCGTTTACGCATGCTTTCAATATGCGGTGCCATTTTTGGCTTTTGGGCAATAATTGTACAATCTAGGTTCCCTAGCTCATAACCTTGTTCACGCACAAATTCCCAAACCTTTTGTAACAATACAGCTGAATCCGCATCTTTGAAGGCAGGATCTGTATCGGGAAAATGTTTTCCAATATCTCCTGCTGCAATTGCTCCTAGACATGCGTCAGCAATCGTATGTAACAATACATCTGCATCCGAGTGACCGATTAATCCTTTTTCATGAGGAATTGTAATTCCACCGATAATTAACGGTCTACCTTCCGCAAATTCATGTACATCAAAACCTTGTCCAATTCGAAACATTCTTTACATCCTCCTCAATCTAAACTACTTTATGAATTCTATATTATATTGCTATCTCTATAAAGAAAAGCCCGGCAACTGCCGAGCTTTTCTTTACTATAATACCATCACTTCTATTTCTTCTGAACATGAAGGAAACTTTCAGCAATTAGTAAATCCTCTGGAGTCGTCACTTTAATATTATAGTAACTCCCCTCTACTACGCCTACTTTCTTCCCTATACGTTCTACGAGACTTGCGTCATCTGTACCAAGAAAACAACTTTGCTTTGCACTTCTATGAGCTTCTAATAAAAGAGGAACAGAAAATCCTTGCGGTGTTTGAACCGCTTTAAGCTGAGAACGTTCTACCGTTTCGACAACAACACCCTGTTCTACTTTCTTAATGGTATCCTTCACTGGCACCGCACAAATGGAAGCACCATATTTCTCTGCTGCAGTTAATACATCTTGCATCATCTTATTCGTTACGAACGGGCGCGCACCATCGTGTACGAGAACATATTCAACACCACTCACGTACTGAAGCGCATTATACACACTATCTTGTCTTTCGGCCCCGCCTTGAATAAATTGCACCTGCTTTTCAACCGGGTACTTCTGCATTAACTCCTCAAAATAAGGGCGTTCCTCTTCGTTAATTGCCATGATAATACGTTTACATGCTTTATCTTTTTCAAAAGCACGTAATGTATGCACAATGATAGGTACTCCATTTATAAGTAAGAACAACTTGTTTTTGCCAGCACCCATCCGTTTCCCTTGACCCGCTGCTGGAATAATTAACGTATACATATTAATAATCCTCTACTTATAATGCTTTTTCTAATAATTTACGTTTTGCGAAAATCATACGACCAGCCGATGTTTGCAACACACTTGTAACTAGTACATTAAGTTGCGAACCGACATATTCTCTACCGTCTTCTACTACAATCATCGTGCCATCATCTAAATATGCCACACCTTGATTTTGTTCTTTACCATCTTTCACAACATAAACACTTAATTCTTCGCCAGGGAGTACGACTGGTTTAATTGCATTTGCTAAATCGTTAATGTTTAATACTGTTACTCCTTGTAATTCAGAAACTTTGTTTAAGTTGAAATCATTTGTTACAACAGTTCCACCAGTGATTTTAGCTAACTTTACAAGCTTGCTATCCACCTCTTGGATATCCTCAAAATCGCCTTCATAAATTTCCACCGGAATTGGTAGCTCTTTTTGAATACGATTTAAAATGTCTAATCCTCTGCGACCACGATTACGCTTTAAAGCATCAGAAGAATCGGCAATATGCTGAAGCTCTTCTAATACGAATTGTGGAATCACAATTGTTCCTTCTAAAAACTTCGTTTGGCAAATATCCGCAATACGTCCATCAATAATTACGCTTGTATCGAGAATTTTCCAATGAGTTGTAGATTTTTCTACCTCTACCTCTTCGTTCTCGCTATTGTTTTTCTTCTTACCTCCACGCTGGGGTAATGTAAATAATCCTAGCAATTCATTTCTCTTTTTAAATCCTACTTGGAATCCTAAATAACCAAGTAAAAGAGTAAAGAACACTTGTAATACTGTACTAATGACTGGAATCGTGAATTCACGAATTGGTATCAAAATTAAATATGCAACAATAAGACCAGAGATCAACCCTAATGTACCAAATAAAACATCCGCTACCGGTGCCTTTACAAGGGCTTCTTCGATATGTTTAATAAGTTGAACAATATAATCCACAAGCCAAAATGTTGTTAAAAATAAAATAATTGCACCAATAATTGCACGAACGTACGATCCCTCAAGCAAAGGAACAGCACCAACGTCCAATACATTAATAACTTTTGGGATTAGAAAAATCCCTAACGCTCCCCCGATCACTAAAAAGAAGAGCTGTACGATCCTTTTTAACATCCAACCACCTCCTACTCATTATTAACCATTGTTTTGCTAATCAAAACGCCGAATGCAAAAGCGGACGTGTTTTTTTGTAAATAGTTTTATTTACCAATATACCATATCATATAACAAAAATGTTCTAGTGTCGTTATATTATGGAATCAATGTAATATTCTTAATTGTGTCTACTCATATAGAGATGCTCTTGAATTCTTTTTAGGCCCTCTCGTATTTTCTTCGCCCTAACTTCCCCAATTCCTTCCACATCATCCAATTCATTAATAGTTGCACGACAAACACCTTGCAATGTTTTAAATCGATTAATTAAATTTTCAATGATAAGTGGTGGAACACGAGAAATTTTGCTTGCGATTCGGTATCCCCTCGGTGTCACGCTTTCTTCTAAGCTCATTTGCCCTGGATAGCCGAGCAATTTAACTAAATCGCTATCCTCTAAAAGCTGTGTATTTGCAAGATCTTGTAACTTTTTCAAAATTTGATGGTGATCCTGCGTTTTTTCTTGATAATAATCCTTAATTAATAACGCTGCCTCTGCTTCTAAGTCGGCTAGTAATTCTGTAAGTTGTAAACGAATTAACCTTCCTTCCGTTCCTAACTCATGAATGTAGCTCACTATTTCATTTTTAATACGCAGTACCATTTCAACACTATGTAAAACGTGGACTACTTCGGACATTGTAACGACCTCTTCAAATTCTAGAATGCCCAAATTCGTAATCCCATCATTCCATACAGCTTTATATTTTTCTAACGTTTGAATAGCTTGGTTTGCCTTTGTTAAAATTACACCTATATCTTTTAGTGTATAACGTAAGTTCCCTTGATATAGTGTAATTACGTTACGTCTTTGTGAAATAGCCACAACAAGGCTAGCCGTCTGCTTTGCTACACGCTCTGCCGTTCGGTGACGCATACCTGTTTCAATAGAATCAATGGATGGATCTGGAACTAATTGTGCATTTGCAATTAAAATTTTGCTCCCAGTTTCATTTAAAATAAGTGCCCCATCCATTTTTGCTAATTCATATAAACTAGCCGGTGAGAATGCACAATTAATGTGAAATCCTCCATCAACAATACTTTTAATCTGCTCATTATACCCAAGAACAATTAGCCCTCCAGTTTGCGCACGAAGTACGTTATCTATCCCTTCGCGTAGTGGTGTTCCTGGGGCAACAAGCTGTAGAATATTAATCATACTTTTGACACGTTGCTTGTTTTCCTCCATAGCCTAGCCTCCTAATGTCAAACGAAGCGCTTCTCCTAAATTAGAAACACCTACTACCTCAATCCCATCTGGAATTGTCCATCCTCCCAAATTTTTTCTAGGAATAATAGCACGTTGAAATCCTAATTTCGCTGCTTCTTGTACACGTTGTTCAATTCTTGATACTCTTCTTATTTCTCCAGTTAGGCCTACTTCTCCTATTACCGCATCGGCTGGTGCAGTAGCTTTATCTCTGAAGCTTGAAGCAATACTTAAGGCGACAGCTAAATCGATTGCTGGTTCATCTAATTTCAAGCCACCCGCAACTTTTAAATATGCGTCTTGATTTTGCAACAATAAACCTGTTCTTTTTTCTAGCACTGCCATAATAAGTGAAACGCGGTTATGATCAATTCCCGTCGCCATTCTTCGAGGATTTCCAAAACTAGTAGGGGAGATTAATGCTTGTATTTCTACTAAAACCGGTCTTGTTCCTTCCATTGAAGCAACCACTGTGGATCCTGCAACTCCAACTGGACGTTCCTCAAGGAAAATTTCAGAAGGATTTAGTACTTCTGCAAGACCTAGTTCCTTCATTTCAAAGATACCCATTTCATTTGTGGAACCAAAACGGTTCTTCACAGCTCGCAAAATACGATATGTATGGTGACGATCTCCTTCAAAGTAAAGAACTGCATCAACCATATGTTCTAGCATACGTGGTCCTGCAATTGCACCTTCTTTTGTCACATGTCCGACGATAAAAATAGGAATCCCTTTCGTCTTTGCAAGTTTCATTAATTCCGCTGTACATTCACGTACTTGCGTTACACTCCCTGGGGCTGACGTCACTTCAGGTAAATGTATCGTCTGAATGGAGTCAATAACAACAAAAGCTGGATTCATCTCTTCAATGTGCGCTGCAATTCTCTGTAAATCAGTCTCTGCTACAACAAATAGATTACTACCCTTTACATGCAAACGATCTGCACGAAGTTTGATCTGCTTTGCTGACTCCTCACCTGATATGTATAGTACATCATATGAAGAATCTGCTAATTGCGATGAAATTTGTAATAACAATGTTGATTTCCCAATCCCAGGGTCTCCACCAATAAGTACTAAAGATCCATCTACAATCCCGCCACCAAGTACACGGTTAAACTCTTGAAATTTCGTTTCAATACGCGCCTCAGACTTTGTTTCTACCTCTGTTAAGCGTCTTGGTTTTGTTACTTCTGATTGAATTGCATTGGCATAATTAAGGCGTCTTGATGATACAACTGGTTCCATCTCTTCAACAAGCGTATTCCATTGACCACATCCAGGACATTTCCCCATATATTTTGGCGACTGATAACCACATTCTTGACATGTAAATTTTGTTTTCTTTTTAGCCATATCTTTTATAGTTCACTTCACTTTCATCTACAAACGTTTATCCTTCTCGTACAAGAAAGAGGGCTATCGCGTAGCCCTCTTTGTTTGTCTATACTTATTTTACCTTTTCCGCACTATGAATGACAAATGATTCTCCTTCTATATCAAAGATAACTTTTTGTCCTTTCTCAATAGCACCTTTTAACAGTTCTTCTGATAGTCTATCTTCTACATGTTTTTGAATTGCTCTACGAAGCGGACGAGCACCGTACTCTCGATCAAATCCTTTATCAGCAATTGCTGAAATTGCTCCTTCTGTTAAGTGCAATTCAATCTCTTGTTCTTTTAAGCGTTTCACTAACTGATTCACCATAAGAGTTACAATTTCTTGAATATGCTTTTTCTCAAGCATATGGAACACGATAATTTCATCAATACGGTTTAAGAATTCTGGACGAAATGCTTTTTTCAATTCATCCATTACTTTACCTTTCATATCTGAATAATCGCGGCTCTCATCTTGTACGTTAAATCCAAGATGTTTATTACGTTTTAATGCGTCTGCACCAACATTAGACGTCATAATAACAATTGTATTACGGAAATCAACTGTACGTCCTTTAGAATCTGTTAAACGGCCATCTTCTAATACTTGTAGTAAAATATTAAACACATCAGGATGAGCTTTCTCTACTTCATCTAATAAGACAACTGAATATGGCTTACGACGAACTTTCTCTGTTAATTGTCCACCTTCTTCATATCCAACATATCCTGGAGGAGATCCAACTAAACGAGAAGTAGAATGCTTTTCCATGTACTCAGACATATCGATGCGGATCATTGCATCCTCATCACCGAACATAGATTCTGCTAATGCCCTTGCTAGTTCTGTTTTACCTACACCAGTAGGTCCTAGGAAAATAAATGAGCCAATTGGACGTTTCGGATCTTTTAATCCCGCTCTCGCACGACGAACAGCTTTTGCCACAGCTACAACTGCTTCATCCTGCCCAATTAAACGATCATGTAAAATTGATTCCAAGTTTAATAATTTATCTGTCTCTGTTTGTGCAAGTTTAGAAACTGGAATACGTGTCCATGTGGAAACGACATTTGCAATATCTTCTACTGTTACTTCTGAGTTTTCTTGTCCTTGTTTCTCTTTCCACTGACGCTTTGTATCTTCTAACTTTTCACGTAAACGTTGTTCCATATCACGTAAGGAAGCAGCTTTTTCAAATTCTTGGCTTTGTACAGCTGCATCTTTTTCTTTTCTAATTTCCTCAAGCTTCACTTCAAGCTCTTTTAAGTTTGGCGGTGTTGTATAAGAACGTAAGCGCACTTTTGATGCAGCCTCATCAATTAAATCGATTGCTTTATCAGGTAAAAAACGGTCTGTAATGTAACGATCTGAAAGTTTTACAGCCGCATCGATTGCATCATCTGTAATAGATACGCGGTGATGCGCCTCATAACGGTCACGTAAACCTTTTAAAATTTGAACTGATTCTTCTAAGTTTGGTTCATCAACATGAATTGGTTGGAAACGTCTTTCTAATGCCGCATCCTTTTCAATATATTTACGATATTCGTCTAAAGTTGTTGCACCAATACATTGTAATTCACCACGTGCTAAAGATGGTTTTAAAATATTCGATGCATCAATTGCACCTTCCGCCCCTCCTGCACCAATTAACGTATGAAGCTCATCAATAAATAGAATGATGTTACCAGCTTGGCGAATCTCATCCATCACTTTCTTTAAACGATCCTCAAATTCACCACGATATTTTGTTCCAGCAACAACTGTACCCATATCTAATGTCATAACACGCTTATCTCTTAAAGTTTCAGGAACTTCATTATTTACAATTTGCTGTGCTAATCCTTCCGCAATTGCTGTCTTACCTACACCAGGTTCTCCAATTAATACTGGATTGTTTTTTGTTCTACGGCTTAACACTTCAATTACACGTTGAATTTCTTTACTACGTCCAATAACAGGATCTAAACGATTTTCACGTGCAACAACTGTTAAATCACGTGCTAGACTGTCAAGTGTAGGTGTATTCGCATTTGTTGATGAACCACCCTGGTGACCTGAACTAGCTTCATTACTTCCAAGGAGTTGTAACACTTGTTGTCTTGCTTTATTTAGGCTTACACCTAAATTATTTAAAACGCGTGCTGCTACACCTTCACCTTCACGGATTAAACCAAGTAAAATATGTTCTGTTCCAACGTAGGAATGGCCTAGCTTACGAGCTTCGTCCATAGACAACTCAATAACTTTTTTAGCACGAGGTGTGTAATGTACTGTTTGAGAAGCTTCCGTTCCACGTCCAATTAATGCTTCTACCTCTTTTTGAACTTTCTCTGGACTTAATCCAAGAGCAATTAACGCTTTTGCTGCAATTCCTTCACCTTCGCGTACAAGCCCAAGTAAAATATGTTCTGTTCCAATATTATTATGCCCAATGCGAATTGCTTCCTCTTGAGATAAAGCTAATACTTTCTGTGCTCGTTCTGTAAATCTTCCAAACATCATAGAAATCGCCTCCTACTTGCGCTTAATTTTGTTCAATTCGTAATCGCTCACGGATTAAGGTTGCTCTTCGATAATCTCTTTCTTCTGGTCCTAAAGGTCCTCCTGCATATTGTTGCAAAATGCCTGGCTGAGTAAGAACCATTAACTCAGTTAAAATATTTCTCGATATACCTTGTATATATCCTAAGTCAATACCAAGCCGTACATCTGATAAGCAAGTGGCTGCTTCTGCAGATTGAATTAAACGACTGTTAGCTAGTATTCCGTAAGAACGATATACTTTATCTTCAAGCTCAATGCTTGAATTTTGTACAATTAATTCTCTAGCCGTTTTTTCTTGATGGATGATTTGTTGAATGACACTTTTTAAATCTGCAATAATATCTTCTTCTGATTTCCCTAGTGTCATTTGATTTGACACTTGAAATATATTACCTAACGCTTCGCTACCTTCACCGTATATTCCTCTTACTACTAACCCTAATTTTTGAATTACTTGTATAATACGGTTAATTCTTTTCGTTAAAACCAGTCCCGGCAAATGAATCATTACCGAAGCCCTTAATCCTGTACCGACGTTAGTGGGGCAACTCGTAATATATCCAAGCGATTCATCAAAAGCATATTCAACCTGCTCCTCGATCCAATTATCTATTTGATTGGCACTTTGAAGCGCCTCTGATAACTGTAAACCTGAAAATAGGCACTGAATCCTAACATGATCCTCTTCATTAAGCATGATACTTATATGTTCACTTTCTGATAGTAGGCATGCTCCGTATTCTGTTCCTGCAAGATTTGGACTAATTAAATGCTTCTCAACTAAAACTCTCCTTTGAAGAGGATTTAATTCATTCATTTTTAATAGTTCAAACTCCCCAAAAGGTTCAACAGGTTTTTTTATAAACTTCTTCTTAAATAACTCATGAATCTGCTTAGCTTCTTCCTCGTTTTGCATAGTAGAGAATTGATATTTTTTAAAATTACGAGCCAAACGAATTCGACTACTTAAAACAATATCAGAATCAGGGCCATCTCCCTTCATCCATGGACTAATCGCTTCATTCATGATTCTGTCCAGTGACATAGAACTATTCCCCCTCTCTATGCTCACTAAGCTGATTTACAAGACCTCGAATTTTATCTCGTACTTCAGCCGCTTTCTCAAATTCCTCTTTCTGTACATATTGTTTCAGATTGAGTTTTAGTTCATCTAATTCTTTCTTTAAGTAGATATTTCCTTCTATACGTTCAGGAATTTTTCCACAATGATCCGTATGCCCACCGTGAAGACGTTTTAACAATGGTTTTAAGTGCCCCTTAAATGTATCGTAACAAGAAGCACATCCAAAGCGTCCCACTTTTGTAAATTGTTCATATGTCATCTTACAATTCGGACATCTTGATATATTTGTATTTGAAAATGCATCTTGCCCTTCTTCAAACATTGCTGGTTCACTATGCAATAATCCGGCTAATAGGTCATGGAATGAAAAATTAGACTGCGGTGATTGAAAGAAAGACGTATAGCCACTTTGTTCTGCACATTGCTCGCAAAGATGAACTTCCGCCTTTTTTCCGTTGATTACTTTTGTATAATGTAAAATTGCTGGTCTTATATTACAGTTTTGACAAGTCATCGCTATCCCCCACCTTTACAACAGGAACGATCTATCTCATGATACTTTTCATACATTACTAGATTGTTCTCTTTCCTTAATCCATTTAGTAAAAGCACATGTCATCTTTCAAAATCCCTACAATATTAAACTGCATTATCTTAGCTATCATTCTTAATAAAAGTTATATTTATTTATATTTCAGTGTTCTTAACATTGCGCATAATATTCGAGCCCTAAGTTCATCTCGAGAAGGAACATCCATTAATAATACAGAACGATCTAGTACGCTTAACATAAGTTTAGCTTCACGATTTGTTATAATCCCCTCTTCTATTAAACGTATAATCATACTTTCAGCATTTCCTTGTGCAACGCTATGATCAATCATATGAAGCATTTGATCAATAATGTCTATATCATCATGCAGTTTGACTTTTATAATGCGAATGTAACCTCCTCCACCTCGTTTACTTTCTACTACAAATCCTCTTTCTAACGTAAAACGGGTATTGATTACATAGTTGATTTGAGACGGCACACAATCGAATCGATCAGCGACCTCATTCCTCTTGATTTCAATCGCATTATTATTGCTTAAGTCAATAACTTGCTTTAGATATTTCTCAATGATATCAGATATATTTCTCATTTATCCGCCACCTTTATTGACTTTGACTATCTTTGACTTTAATTATATACGTATTAAAAAAATTTGCAACTCTTTTGCTTATTCACTATCCTAGCCACATTTCCCTGTCTTTAATCAAAAGGACGATTCTTTAAGTAAAGATTTTTTAAATTACTATGAATTGTAAAAAGAAACGCGAAAAAACACAAGTCAAAAGACTTGTGTTTTTATCTTGCTTGGCGACGTCCTACTCTCACAGGGACAAGGTCCCAACTACCATCGGCGCTAGAGAGCTTAACTTCCGTGTTC
>NZ_JAWRYM010000201.1:0-352 GCF_046534555.1 Bacillus sp. SIMBA_074
GATAATTACGAGAGCGCTTTTGTTTTGTTCAGTTTTGAATGAGTAATTCATTCAGATACGAAAGATAAACATCACGATGTGATGGATTCTTTCTACTTTGTTCCTTGAAAACTAGATAATAGATAGAAGGCAATTAATTTTTTTCAAAGCATCAGTAAGATCTTTTTTAACGGTTAAGTTAGAAAGGGCGCACGGTGGATGCCTTGGCACTAGGAGCCGATGAAGGACGGGACTAACACCGATATGCTTCGGGGAGCTGTAAGTAAGCTTTGATCCGGAGATTTCCGAATGGGGAAACCCACTGTTCGTAATGGAACAGTATCTTTACCTGAATACATAGGGTACTGAAGGC
>NZ_JAWRYM010000202.1:0-352 GCF_046534555.1 Bacillus sp. SIMBA_074
GTTGATGGTGTACCCGCGGATCGGCGAGTCCGGATTGCCCGCCACCCAGCGCCCGGCGGCGATCATCTGCGGCTTGTGGTGCTCCTCGATCGCGGTGCCGCACTCGGCGCAGGCATACCAGGCGTGCTTGGCATCGGGCGACCACACCAGGCCGCTCCAGGTCAGCACCTGGTAGTGGCCGCAGTGCGGGCAAGGCACGTGGTAGCGCCGCTGGTCGCTCTTCTCGTACAGCTTGGCGATGCGGCTCAGGCCGGCGATGCCGGGGGGGCTGATGTACTGCCGCTTGTAGGTCGTGGGGAAGGACGAGGTGCGGCCATCGAGCATCTACACCGGGTCATCGCCCGTGCTGAGC
>NZ_JAWRYM010000203.1:0-352 GCF_046534555.1 Bacillus sp. SIMBA_074
CGAAATATCGGGACCAGTTACCAGGGACGGTAGTTTTTATCCATCAGTTTGCCGAAGAGCTCGCACCTGGAGGAGCTCGGCCGATGATTGAGGACGGCTGCCTGGACGGGGTAGATGTCATTTACGGGTGCCATTTGCAAAGCACAATGCCGTTTGGCAACGTGTATTACCGCGAAGGCTACATCCAAGCTGCTGCCGACAAGTTTACAATCACCGTAAAGGGAAAAGGCGGACATGGGGCTATCCCGCATGAAACGGTCGACCCGATCATCATTGGCGCGCAGATCGCGATGAATCTGCAGACGATTGCGAGCCGAAAAGTGGACCCATTGAAGCAGCTGGTTGTTTCCAT
>NZ_JAWRYM010000204.1:0-352 GCF_046534555.1 Bacillus sp. SIMBA_074
GTGTTAAACAGCTGCAAAAAATACCCTAACTAAGCATAATTCTTCAGATAATATACATGAAGAAGGCACATCTGTTATATTCAACAGTAAGCAAAGAACCCGAACGATTGTAATTTCAATTACTCGGGTTCTTAAGCTTCTTTTGGATTTTTGAAGGGAATAACTTGATCAAATTTGTTGGCGGCTTCTTTATCAGCTTTTGCTAAGACATGACCGTATATGTGGGTCTGTCAAGAATTTCGTGTAAACTCAATCAACCTAAATATATGAAAAGGTTTCATCCCCCTAATTAGGACATCTTTTTCGGAGCCAACAGGGTCAAGGGCGTAAGGCGAAGCGAACCCTTGCCGCG
>NZ_JAWRYM010000205.1:0-351 GCF_046534555.1 Bacillus sp. SIMBA_074
TTCTCGAAACTTCTAGAAGGGATATCCGTAAACATTGGTAGACCTTTTATTGAGGAGCGATGTGGATGTCAGTTATACTTACCATCTTGGGCATCGGTTTGGTCCTGTTCATTATCGCTATTATTATTGTGGTAGCCCTATTGAAAAAAGGTGCCAGCTTTCTCTGGAAAAGCGGCAGACACGGTTATCGAAGGTACAGCAGTAGCGATTACAGACACCACAACCCATTTTGGAAGCAGGGTCATAAAACATACGGTCACCGCCACTATCGACGCAGACATTCCAGTCGTAGCGGGTTTTTCAGTAGTTAATACAACTCTTGCAGAATCAAACAAGCTGCCCGTTTTTGGC
>NZ_JAWRYM010000206.1:0-349 GCF_046534555.1 Bacillus sp. SIMBA_074
CTTGGCATTCTCTAGTTCCTAGGAAAATATCTCTTCGTCCTCCAGCATTTAGAGCGCGTTTTAATATGTTGTGATGCTTATTTTCGTTACGGTCAAAAGTCAATTCTGGTCGATGAAGATTAAATACAAAATGAGCTCTAACCTGATACCTTACATCTTTTAAATAGGTGTAATTGGCTAGTGTATTTCCTCCACCATATTCACTGGGGCGAATCCCTTTTGATTCCATACGTATTGGTTTTAAAACCCGTATTTCATCTACTACCATTAGCAAAGTGGGCTTCCAGTAGATTGATTCAACAATTCCTTTAAGCGCCTGATAAGTGGGTACTTGATAAGAAAGTTTTTC
>NZ_JAWRYM010000036.1:0-54610 GCF_046534555.1 Bacillus sp. SIMBA_074
CCCCTCCAAGTAATAGTGTAACATCCATGTGTGTATATGGTCTTTTTTACACTGTCTACCTAAAGGGGATAATATCATATTAGACTGGTCTTTTTACCTTCAAGCATGTACAGCATGTCCTATCGCCTGCAATAATGCCTCATGGATTGCTTCAGATAAAGTTGGATGTGCTGCAATATAATCTCTCATTATATCAGCGGTTACTTCTGTATGAATCATCACCGTTCCTTGTCCGATTAGTTCGGTTGCACGAGGACCGATAATAGAAATCCCTACAATTTCTTGATATTTAGGTTCCACAATAACTTTTACTTTCCCCGTTTGTTCTCCAATAATAAGCGCTTTTCCGTTCGCTGTAAATGCGAATTCTCCGATGAGGATGTCACCGTATTGCTCTCTTGCTCCTTTTTCTGTTAAACCGACACTAGCAATTTCTGGAGCTGTATAAATACAGCGAGGTACAGCATGATAGTTTACTTTCACATCTTCTCCGCTCGCGTGTAATGCCGCTGTCGTTCCTTCATGGAAGGCAACGTGAGCAAGCTGTATTCCACCAATCACATCACCCGCTGCGTAAATATGTGATCTATTTGTTTGCATATGTTCATTCACAGAAATTCCTTTATTCGGAAATTGAATGCCTGCTTTTTCTAAAGCTAATTCTTGTACACGTGGTTTTCGACCTACAGAAACGAGAACAAATTCCGGGTTGGCTTCTTGGATACTTCCTTCATATTCAAATGAAGCCTGCTTCTTATAATTATTTAATCCTTTTAAAGCCGCTCCTGTAAATATTTTTACGCCATCATTTTCTAGTTTCTCCCTTAAAATTTGTGCGATATCTTCATCTTCACCAGGTAATAATTGCGATGCCATTTCAACAATCGTAACTTTTGTTCCAAGACGACTATAAATGCTTGCAAACTCGCAACCTATTACACCACCACCAACGATGAATAATGATTTTGGTATATTTTCTAGGGACATTGCATGACTACTATTTAAAATCCACTTCCCATCAAATGGAGCAAAAGGTAATTCAGTTGGTTCTGATCCTGCCGCTATAATAAACTGGTCTCCAACTACTACATCTTCTTTATCACCATGTGTAACTCGCACACGGTGATCCGTTTCAAATTTCGCTTTACCTTGTATAACTTTTATTTTATTTTTCTTCATTAAATATTGGATTCCTTGGACGAGCTGCGTTACGATTTGTGATTTCCTCGCCTGTATTTGCTTCCAATCAATTGATATACTTCCTTCGTTAAGTGTAACTCCATAATTATTCGCTTTTCTCACAATGTCATGCACTTCCGCACTTTCTAACAATGATTTCGTAGGCATACAACCGACATTTAAACAAGTCCCGCCAAGATCAGCTTCATCAATAAGAGTGACATCTTTTCCATTTTGAGCCGCGGTAATTGCCGCTACATAACCAGCAGGTCCGCCCCCAATAACAACTAAATTACTCATTTTCTCACCTTCTCTTTATAAAAGAATTGTTACAGGCTCTTCTAAATACTCTTTAATTGTGCGTAAAAATGCAGCTGCTGGTGCACCGTCTAGTACACGATGATCGAATGTTAAACTTAAAGGTAACATACTTCCTTTTCTTAATTTTTTCCCTTTATATACAGGAACATGTTCAATTGCACCTACACCTAAAATACCAGTTTCAGGTGTATTTAATACTGGCGTAAAATATTCAATACCGAAGCTACCTAAATTACTAATTGTAAATGTTGTCCCTTGCATATCATCACTACTTAAACTGCCTGCTCGTGCCTTTTGTGCCACATTTTTAATCTCTTTAGATAACTCTACTAAAGATAGATTATTAGCAAAGCGAATAGCTGGAACGACTAATCCTTTTTCTAACGCGACCGCCATACCTAAATGAACATGTTCAAATTGATGAATGGCATCATTTATATACGCGCTGTTCATTTCTTTATGCTCTCTAAGCGCTAATACAACAGCACGAGAAACGAAATCAGTAATAGTTAGTTTGTTATCGTATCGTTTTTGTACAACTTCCGCTATTTCTTTATGTAAAGCAACTAAATCTGTAACATCTACTTTCATCGTTAATGTTAATTGCGCACTATTTTGTAAGCTTGCATGCATACGGTTCGCAATTGCTTTTCGCATACCAGTAATAGGAATGACTTTACTTTCTTCTTGTTCAAGTACTTCTGGAATTGCTACCCTTTCTTCAAGCGCCTTTAATACATCTACCTTTGTAATTCTTCCGCCAGGTCCTGTACCAATTAATGATCTAATATCGAGATTTTCAGTTTTTGCAATTTTCTTTGCTACTGGAGATATTTTAACTCTTTGCTTCGTCACATCTATCGCATATGGTTCTGGATGTTGTACCTTTTTAGGTTCTGGATTAGATGCTCTTTCTTCTACAACATGTATGTTTTCATGAACTTCTACTTTTTCGTCCGGTTTACCGATGTAGCAAATTACAGTACCCGGCGGCACTCCCTCATCTTCACTTACAGCTATATCAAGAACAGTTCCATCAGCTGGTGCTTCTATTTCAGTTTCGATTTTTTCCGAGTTAATACTAGCAATTAGTTCACCTTTTTCTACATTATCACCTGCTTTAATATTCCAGCTCGTAATAATACCTTCTTTCATCGCCATACCTAACTTCGGCATTACAACTTCTACAGCCATGTTTCTCTCTCCCTTCTCATCGTTTCATTACACACGTAATAAAGATTGGTCTCCGATCATTTCTGATACAGTTTCAATTACTTTCTCCGGCGTTGGTAAATATAACTTTTCAAGTGGTGGCGAAAACGGAACTGGTGTATGTGGTGCTGTAATTCGTTTAATAGGTGCATCTAACAAATCGAATCCTTTATCCGCTACAATTGCCGCAATATCTGTTGCGATACTACATCTTGGATTTGCTTCGTCAATAACAATCAGGCGATTCGTTTTTTCAACAGATGCTAAAATCGTATCTTCATCCAGTGGTGATAAAGAACGTGGATCGATTACTTCTACTTCGAGTCCTTTTTCCGATAATTGCTTTGCAGCTGCAAGTGCTATATGAACTTGTTTTCCAATTGCAACGATTGTTACATCAGAACCTTCACGTTTAATATCTGCTTTTCCTAAAGGAATTGTATAGTACCCTTCTGGTACTTCGCCTTTCATATTGTAAAGTGTTTTATCTTCAAAGAAGATTACTGGATCGTCATCTTCAATTGCCGCTAATAATAAGCCTTTTGCGTCATAAGGAGTGGAAGGAACGACAACTTTTATACCTGGAATGCTCGTAAATAACGCATATAAACTTTGTGAATGCTGTGCCGCTGCGCTAAATCCAGCACCGTGCATCGTACGTACTGTAACTGGCACTTTCGCTTTTCCACCGAACATATAGCGGAACTTTGCACCTTGGTTTAATACCTGATCAAGACAACTACCGATAAAATCATTAAACATTAATTCAGCTATCGGGCGTAAACCTGTTGCAGCAGCTGCCATCGCCGCTCCCATATAACCCGCTTCTGAAATTGGAGTATCTAAAATACGATTTCGACCAAATTCTTGTACAAGTCCTTTCGTAACACCGAGTACACCGCCCCATGCTTCATCATCTTGCAAGTGATCCACTTGTGCACCGCCTGCAACATCTTCTCCGATTAAAATTACATTTTCATCACGACGCATTGATATTTTCATCGCTTCATTAATTGCAGTTGACATACTTACTGTTCTAGTCATTATTTTTCACCCTCCTCTTATTTGTAAGAAACGTATACATCTTTTAATAATTCTTCATCTTCCGGATATGGACTATTTTCACTAAATTCAATTGATTGTTGCACTGCTTCATCTACTGCCTTTTCCATATCCACAAGTTCAGATTCTGTTAATAAAGCTTCATGAATTAAATGCTTACGGAAATTCACAATCGCATCTTTTTCATTTAAATGTTCTTCTTTTTCTTCTGAAGTTTTATATGTTTGCGCTTCACCTTCGAAATGACCGTAATTACGATATGTCATACATTCAATTATTGTTGGACCACCGCCATTACGCGCACGTTCTACTGCTTCTTCCGCCGCTTTATACACTGCAAGTAAATCTTTTCCATCTACTTGAACACCTGGAATATTGTAAGCTTTCGCTCGATCTGCAATGGAATCACAACTTGACGCATATTCAAATGTTGTTGCTTCACCGTAACCGTTATTTTCTGCGATAAAAATAACTGGTAACTTCCAAATCGCTGCTAAATTAACCCCTTCATGGAATGTTCCTTCATTATTTGCTCCGTCACCGAAGAAGCAAACACTTACATCTTTCGTTCCTTTATATTTAGCTGTTAATGCTGAACCGCAAGCAAGTGGAAAACCTCCGCCTACAATCCCATTTGCACCAAGCATTCCTTTATCTAAATCGGCAATATGCATTGAACCACCTTTACCTTTACATAACCCTGTCGCTTTCCCAAAAAGTTCGGCCATCATGCCATTTAAATCACAACCTTTTGCGATACAATGGCCGTGACCTCTATGCGTACTTGTAATACTGTCACTATCTGTTAAGTGGGCACATACACCAACTGCTACTGCTTCTTCACCAGCGTATAAATGAACGAAACCTGGCAGAACGCCTTGCGCGAACAATTCATGCACCTTGTCTTCAAACTTACGAATCTCTAACATTTTTTCATACATCCAACGAGCTTGTTCTTTCGTAATTTCATTCCCTTTACTTTCAGTTGTTTTTAACATGTCCAGCCCTCCTATTTTCTTGTTCATCTTTTATATTGCAAGTACTGTGCCAAATTCTAATCCCTGATTTAATAGGTTTTCTCTTTTCTTTCATAATAAAAAAGTGGACAAAATGAGACATCTGTCTCGTTTTGTCCACTTTTGTTCACCTAATTTGAGAATTATTATCTTATTCATTATCAAAACTCTTCTGTAATTTCCGAATGTAAATAATTTGACCAATGTGATACGCGTTATGAGTCGTTACATTAGCTAATACTTCCCACCACTTCGCACATACAGGAAATCCAATTACATCACTTTCAACCTTGTCTTCATTTATGAGACTTTGCCATTGTAACAGTTTCTCTAATAGTTTTTCTCTTAACTCTTCAAATGTTTGATTATCTGAAAGCATAAAACTTTTGTTATTATCACCAATAGCGGGCACAGCATTAACATTTGATTCTTTGTACCTTGTTTGCCATGTCGTATTCCAATACAGTAAATGTTGTACAATTTCAGCTATACTATTACTCTCTTCATTCGGTTTCCAGAAAGCTTCTCTCTCAGATAAATCCTTCACTGCATCTGAAAATGGAATATACCAACTCGGATCATTCGCATTTGCTAATAACTGATCTGCTAAAACATCTTTAACATGGAACACTTTGCTTCCCCCCCATTAAAAAGATTTATTTTAAGACAATACTTACTTCTCTATATACGCTGAGTCTACACAATTCCCTTTTTAAAATCATTCCAATACATATATAAATGAAAAAACAAAAGCACTTTATCATATAATCTTATTAAAACAACATGCATGATTAATAGATTTTATTCCTATAACTCGTTATGATAAAAGAAAAAGAAAGCGAGCGACCAATGAATAAAAAAATCGCGATTATTACAGGAGCATCAAGTGGATTCGGGCTATTAACGACACTTGAACTCGCAAAAAAAGATTATTTAGTTATCGCTACAATGCGCAATCTTGAGAAACAAGTAGACTTACTAGCTCAAGCTACTAAACTCAAATTACAACAAAACATAAAAGTTCAACAATTAGATATAACAGATCAAAATTCTATACATAATTTCCAATTGTTTTTAAAAGAAATTAATAGAGTTGACCTACTCATAAACAATGCAGGATATGCAAATGGGGGCTTTGTAGAAGAAATTCCAGTAGAGGAATATCGTAAACAATTTGAAACGAACCTTTTCGGAGCTATATCGATCACTCAGCTTGTTTTACCATATATGAGAGAACAAAAAAGTGGAAAAATCATTAATATAAGCAGTATTAGCGGTCAAGTCGGATTCCCTGGTCTATCTCCTTATGTTTCTTCAAAATATGCATTAGAAGGCTGGAGTGAATCACTTCGTTTAGAAGTAAAACCTTTCGGAATAGATGTTGCCTTACTTGAACCAGGTTCTTATAACACGAACATATGGGAAGTTGGTAAACAATTAGCTGAAAACCAATCTGATACAACCTCTCCTTACAAAGAATATATAGATAAAATACAAAAGCATATAAACAATGGCAACGATACACTTGGTAATCCGATGGATGTTGCCAATAAAATCGTAGAAATTGCTGAAGCAAGGCGTACTACATTACGATACCCAATTGGAAAAGGTGTAAAATTTATGATTTTTGCGAAGAAGATTCTTCCTTGGAGATTGTGGGAGTACCTTGTTTTGAAAAGCTTTAAGAAAATGTAATTACCTTTATTGATAACCATTTTGAAAGAGGTGCTAATTAAATGTTAGGTTTACCGTATGGAAAAGTATTTTTAGTTCCGTGGACTGAAGAATGGGAAATTGAGTTTATAAAAGAGAAACAATTCATTGAGGAACAAATTGGCGAACATATTTTAGCAATACACCATATTGGAAGTACTTCAATTCCATATTTAAGTGCAAAGCCAATTATTGATATAGCAATTGAACTAGAAGATTATAAGAACGGTTTAAAATGTATTAAAAAGTTAGAACTACTAAACTATAAATACAGAAAGGATGTACTGCCTGAAAGATACTATTTTAATAAAGGCGAACCACGAACTCATTAAATTCATATGTATGAACAAAGGAACAAATATTTAATAGAACAATTACAATTCAGAGATTACTTAATAGACAACAAAACTTCTCGTATACAGTATGAACAGTTAAAGATTCAACTTTCACGAGCTAATCCTAATGATAAACATCAATATGCAGAGGATAAAACAAATTTCATTACATCCATTGTAACAAAAATAAATGCATAAATTAAATAAGAAACCATTTAGCAGTAAATGGTTTCTTATTTATTAGTTATCTCATTATTTGTGCCTTCAATAATAAAATCTGCCAATTCATGTGGCTTATGACTTTCTACATACATATCTTCAGCAACCATCCAATTGTTTTCCCACATATCACGCGCTGTTTCCCCGTCTCTAGCAATCCCTCTTTTTATCCGTGTTTCACGAGGGCAATTCACCCATATTTTCAAATCATACACTTCAGCCAGCTCCTGACGTGTTGCATATACACCTTCTATAATAACAATTCCGTTTGCAGGGACAATATGAGCTTCCGCTAAAGAATCCGTTTCCCAATCATAACGTTTAAAACAGCCTTCAACGCCATTACTAATCGAATCTAAAACTTCTTGTAAAAGGCGTTTCCAATCAAAATCTGCACCAATTGATTTATTCGTAGGATGTTCATTTACAATTTGTGCACATGGTAAATAAAAATCATCCATATGAACAATCGTTACAGTGGAAAATTTACTTTTTATTTTACTAGCTAACGTACTTTTTCCTGCACCGCCACAACCATCAATACCTATTATTATAAGTGATTGCTCTTTACATTTTTCATGAGCCCATTTTAAAATTACGTTTAAATCCAACCTAATTGATCTTATATCTCTTAAATTCTACTATTAAAGTTTTATGTTGCAGGTGGAACGAAATAAAATAGTATTGAGAGCATCAATATAAATGCAACCAATCCCGTTATCGAAAGAATATATTCTTTTGATTCTCTATCATACTTCCATTCCATCCCTGCTCTTAAAGTCCATGATATTCCTAAATAAGTGAACATGACATAAGCCATTTTAGAGTTTTCAAATTTAAACATATAATAACAACTACCTATTACATAAATAATAATAAGCCCTATTTCTAATTTTACATGTAAACTATTCACATGCTTATATCCAAATAAGCCTCTTTTCTCCATATTCAATTTTCTTCTTAAAAACTGTTCTAAAAAGTAACCACCTATACCCAGTCCAATAATAATAATCAAAATTGTAGAGGTATCCATTGTTATCCCTCCTATTACTTTATTTATTTTTAGAAATAAAGTGGACTATTTTACGGTTATTCTCTTCTAAATAACTTACAATCCCTTCAGGGTATGTTGGCTTCGATTTTAATTCTTCTATACTTTTCCATATTAATATAATATCCGCATGTTCTTTATGTCTTATTTCATTTGTAATTATCTCTTCAACAGTTCCCCAATGTAGCAATGTACAGTGATGTCCTTTTTCGTTCTTCCACTCAAAAATATGCTCACTTACAATTGCTAACTCTTGAACATCAACTTTCAAATCGTATTCTTCCAGTAACTCTCGAATTATTGCTTCTTTTGCTGTTTCACCAAATTCAATAGAGCCACCTGGAAAACGATAAAATGATTGGTTCTCATCACATTGAACAAGTACTTTAGAATGATCTTCATTTAAAATCATTGCTTCAACGCGTAATTTAGGCATTTTCATTTTGTCTCTCCATTCATTCCACATATGATTAAATCCAATAGCTATAAAAGAAAAGATTAAGCATAATTCCTGTTATTATTAATAATGGAACCGTTCCTAAAGAAATGACATATTCCCTTGATTCTTTATCAAATTTCCATTCCATATATGATTGAAAGCAGTATAAAGTTATTAAAAATAAAATGGGTAAATTACTAATATAAATAGGATTTAAAGTGGCACATATCATCGTAACAATTATATAACAAATGATAAGAACCCTAGTGCCCCATTTATGAGAGGTGTTTACATATTTACTATTCCAATCAGTTTGTTTCGGTATATTTAATTTTTTTCTCACTACTTTTTCCAAAACAACTAAAAATATAATCCATACTATTAATAAAATTCCTTTAACTAAAAGCAGTGATGTCTCCTCCTTTTACCTTTTATCCGGCTGATCACTCGGATACGTAGAATCCTCTTTGTTTTCAACATCCCAACTAATTATTGTCGCACTATCTCGCCCAAATTGATGATGAACGTGTTCTAAAACATTGTGAACATTTTCTTTAAGCTCTATATTTTTTTCATTCATATCGTTATATAGATTTAATGGTGTTTCATAACGGCGTTCCCCACATTCTAATACCCCATCTGTCACCATTACAATTCGATTGTTACCAGTACGTAGTTCATGAATTCCTGAAGAATAGCAAGGAACAGGTAAATCAAATGTGTTTACATTTCCAATCCATTCGTAAAAGTGGCGTTGATTCAATGTATATTGTCCTAATTTATGTAATTCATCATGAAATACATAAACTAAGCAATCACCTATGGAAAGCCACCATATGTAATTTTCTTTTCTTACGCATAGTAAGCAAGCAGTTTCACCTTTTACCCTTTCGCACTTTTCTTTAAATGAGGGGGATTGAAATATTGTAAGTATATAATTTTCAACAGATTGAAATACGGTTTCAATTGATTCTTTCATAATCGCTTTTATATTTTCATATTCTTTTTCGATTGTATGTACTACCAATTCAACACTTTCTGCACTATTATGTCCATCTAATATAACAGCGAATTCCCAATCACCATTTGACCAAACTAACGCACCGTCTTCATTCTTTTTTGCTCCGGCACTTATATTCCCGCCGTATTTACCAAGTACGATATCACCATATTGCTTTACTGAAACTTCGTCTAAACACATTTCCCTACTTCCAACCCATGAATATTGTGTATTATTTGTTGTATGCATACTCATTTACCATATACTTTCGTATTCTTTCGCATAGTTTTTTAATTTTCTCTGAATCTCCATGTGGTGCACCAGTCCAATTTGCTACTTCAGTCGGTGACCAAAACTCTTTTGGTGTATTTGGATAACGCGGAATAATGTGCATATGCAAATGTGGTACACCATTACCTGAAACGAAACTGTAAATATGTTCTGCACCTTTGCTTTCTTTAAGCGCTTTACTTACTCTACTTGTTATCAGTCCGAATGCCTTTGCCTCATCTTCAGTTAATTCAGCGAGAACAGGTACATGTCTCTTTATATCAATCATTACATAACCAAGATATGTTTCTTCTGCATCCCAATGGACATGTCCAACGTAAATGAGTTCATCTTCGTAAATAGCTCCACCTGGAACTGTAATGTTCCCTTTATGTTTTTCACAAATGAAGCAGTTTTGTTCTACTTGATTGTTTATTGGCATATCCATCACCATCCTTTGCATATATAATATCATAAAAAAAGGAAAAATAGGTTTTATATTCCAAAAATTCAATCTCTTGAAATGAGAATTTTCACATTAAAATAATTTACAACTCATTATTTCTTCAAAAGCGTAATCCCCATTCCAACTGCAATCCCAATCGCTATTCCGATTGCTATATTATCATTAAATACACCAGGAATTACACCGATTACAACACCTATAGCGACACCAATTGTCATAGCATCATTTCTTTTTTTATTATTAGCCAAAATAGCATCTCCTCTCATAATTTCTCCCCATATAATATCCATTTACATGAACGTTGCTGTCTCCTATTATATTTGCTATTCCGCTTGAAAATTTCCAGAAAATGTACTTTATTACTTTTCCATTCCCCCAACATAATCCTCTTCGTTTGAAAGAATTTTTAAGTCACCATTACATATACATAGGCATTTACTATAAGAAAGATCAGTAATTTATTGAAGGAGGAACGATTCAAATGTATCCTCATTGGAATCCAAATATAAATCAACAATATGCTTACTCCCCCATCCAGTAAGGAATACACTGCATTATGATTCGCAATACATGATGCAGCGTATCGCAAGCCTTGAAAGCCAATTAGCTAAATTAATCTCATTAATCGAAGAAAATAATCAATTAATAAAATCAATGGAACAACAGCAAAACCAAGTTTGTGCACCAGCTGGAGGTTCTGTTATTGTTCGGATGTAATTCGAATTCAAAAAACACACTTTTTAGTATAAAGTGTGTTTTTTGAATTATTTTCTTTTTGTATAAAACCCTTGCGTAATTCGGTCTAATATAATCGCAATCACGACGATAGCTAGTCCAGCTTCAAATCCCATTCCGATATTTACTTGTGTTACAGAGCGATATACATCGACGCCAAGTCCTGGCGCTCCTACAAGTGAAGCTGTTACAACCATTGATAACGAAAGCATAATACTTTGATTCACGCCAGCCATGATCGTTCCGGTTGCGAGCGGTAATTGTACTTTAAATAATTTTTGTGATGCGGTAGAGCCAAACGCATTCGCAGCTTCAATTAAATCTTCTGGAACTTGTCTAATTCCTAAGTCTGTAAATCTGATTGTCGGTGGCATAGCAAAAATAACGGAAGCAATAATGCCTGGTACGACGCCTACTCCAAAAAATGTTATCGCGGGAATGAGATAGACGAATGCCGGCATTGTTTGCATAAAATCTAATGTCGGTTTTAAAAATTTTGAGAAACGTTCATTTTGAGATGCTAAAATGCCAATGGGAATTCCGATAATAATTGAAATAATAACTGACGTAAGTACGAGCGCTAATGTTTGCATCGTTTGTGCCCAGTAGTTAATATTTAAAATAAATAATAATCCGATGAGCGTAAAAATGACTAAAGATAATTTCCTCGTTGTGTACCAAATGAGGAAACATAAGATGATAATCATCACTATGGCTGGTATTATTGTTAAAAAATTAGTGAGTAAATCAACAAATCCACCGATAATATAGGAGAATCCTCGGAACAAGCCTTCAAAGTGCTCATATAAACTTGCAACAAATGAATCGACCCATTCGCCTAATGGAATGCGCGGAATATTATTCATCGTCTTTCACCTCTTCCTCAATGTTACCTGCAAGAGCTTGAATGACACTTTCACGTTTAATAATTCCTCTCAACCTTTTCTTTTCATCAATTACGGGTAATGGATATTTCATCTCCGCCATTTTTGCATACGTTTCTTCCAGTAATGTATCTAGATAAACGTGTGGAATATCATTAAGTAATAAATCAGCAATTGGCCATTGTTTTTTCATTGCTTTACTTGCATCATCCGCTGTTAAAATACCTAAAAACTCATACTTTTTGTTCACAACATATACCGTAGAAACACCTGCATTTCTCATAATTTGCAGAGCTACACGCGGCCCACGATCGATTAATAACGTTTCTGGTCTTTTTAAAATAGATTCTGCCGTAATTACTTTTCCTAAATTCACATCCGCCACGAATTTCTCTACAAATTCATTTGCAGGGCTCATCATAATTTCTTCCGGTGTTCCAATTTGGACAATTTCTCCATCTTTCATTAATGCGATACGATCACCAATTCGAAGAGCTTCATCTAAATCAT
Organism: Bacillus sp. SIMBA_074; assembly: GCF_046534555.1. Lineage (NCBI taxonomy): Bacteria > Bacillati > Bacillota > Bacilli > Caryophanales > Bacillaceae > Bacillus > Bacillus sp. SIMBA_074. Next base: position 12,413 of record NZ_JAWRYM010000036.1, read on the forward strand.
GTGTAATAAAAATAATTGTTTTTTCCATTTTATCTTGTAACTCTAACAATTCATCTTGCATTTCTTTTCGAATTAGTGGATCTAATGCACTAAATGACTCGTCCATTAGTAATACATCTGGATTATTCGTTAGTGCCCTTGCAATTCCAACACGCTGCTGCATACCACCACTAAGTTGACTAGGGTAATTATCTTTATGATGATCGAGTCCTACTAACTGTAGCGATTCTAACGCCTTATTTTCTCGTTCCTCTACTGGAACTCCTTGAATTTCTAACCCGTACGCAACGTTTTGTATTACCGTACGATGTGGAAATAAAGCAAACTTCTGAAAAACCATACTCATTTTCGTCCTTCTTACTCTTCGCAATTCTTCTTTTCCCATCGTTGCGATGTCTTCACCATCTATGTATATATGCCCGGCTGTCGGTTTGATTAATTGATTTAGCATTCGAACTAGCGTTGATTTCCCACTACCAGACAAACCCATAATAACGAAAATTTCTCCAGTGTATACTTCAAACGTTGCCTTTTTCACACCAACGTTCATTCCTGTCTCCTTTAAAATTTCCGATTTGCTTTTTCCTTCTTTTAATAAGGTAAGCGCTCGTTGCGGATGTTTCCCAAAGACTTTTGTTACATTTTCAACACGTACCTTTGTATTATCCATGTCACTACTCCTTTTCTACCCATCTATTTACATAGTGTTGCGATTTTACAGAGAAATATTACATAAAAATGACATATATAAGATTTCTTTAAAAATTCTTGTTTCCGTTCATAATAAGAAGGTTCACTTATAGATTAATTTATAAAAAGCAAAAGCTTCACAGGAGGTTTTGAATGCGAAAAAAAATATGGATTATAAGTCTGTTACTATTTATTAGTATGATTTTCACTTCTTGTAATGCAACAAATGCAAATTCGAAAGGAAAAATTAAACTTGGTGTAACAAGTTGGAAAGAAAATATTGCAACCGCAAATATGTGGAAAGTTTTATTAGAAGAAAAAGGCTATAAAGTTGAACTCATGTATTTAGAAAAAGCTGCGATATGGACTGGCGTCGCACGTGGTGATGTTGATGCGAATCTAGAAGTATGGCTTCCTGTTACGGATAAACCATTAAATGCCCGTTACAAAGATGACTTCGTCTTAAAATCAAAATGGTATGAAGGTACTGGGCTTGGTTTAGTCGTCCCTTCTTATGTGAAAAACGTTAACAGTATTGAAGATTTAAATGCACATAAAGATGAGCTAGATAATAAAATTGTTGGGATTGAACCTGGTAGTAGCCTAATGAATTTAACGAATAAAGCAATGAAGGAATATGATATAAAACTAAAACTTGTCCAATCTTCAGAAGCTGCGATGATGAGCGAACTAAAGAAGGCATATACGAAAAAGAAACCAATTGCTGTTACGCTTTGGAATCCTCATTGGGGCTTTTCAGAATTTGACTTAAAATATTTAAAAGACCCTAAGAAAGTATATGGTGAAAAAGATGACATTTATTACTCAGTTCGTAAAGGTTTCGAAAAAGATCATCCGGATATTGTGAAATACTTTGATCAATGGAAAATGAACGATGAACAACTTGGTACGTTAATGGTCATGTTAAATAAAACGAAAGATCCAGAAGAAGCTGCTCGAAAATGGATAAAAAAGAATCAAGCTTTAGTTGATGAATGGATAAAAGAATAAAGAATGACAAAAACAGGCTAGAGAATTTAGTATATTCTCTAGCCTGTTTTACGTTATTTTTTCTCAACAACTGCATCAACAATTCCATATTCCTTCGCTTCTACTGCCGTCATAAAATAATCTCTTTCTGTATCATGAGCTACCTTTTCTACTGGTTGCCCTGTTCGATCAGATATAATTTTGTTAATATCATATTTTAACTTTAATATTCTTTTTGCTGTAATTTCAATCTCCGTTGCTTGCCCTTTTACACCGCCGAGCGGTTGATGAATCATGATTTCACTGTTAGGGAGCGCAAATCTTTTTCCTTTTGCGCCAGCTAATAGTAAAAGCGCACCAAATGATGCCGCAAAGCCCATACAAAGTGTTTGCACATCTGGTTTAATAAGGTTCATCGTATCTAATATTGCAAATCCCGCTGTCGTTGAACCACCCGGACTATTGATATACAGGAATATATCTTTTTCTGCATCTTCCGCTTCTAAAAACAATAATTGTGCTACTACACTGCTTGCAACTTGATCGTTAATTTCTGAACCAATCATAATAATTCGGTCTTTTAATAATCTTGAATATATATCATAGGAGCGTTCTCCTAATTTCGTTTGTTCTATTACGTAAGGAATTACACTCATTATAAATCCCTCCATCTGTTTTATGCCGCATTAAGCATACAACTGTAAGAAGAAGATTGTTTCATACTGAAGAATAACACTGGTTGTATTGATGGTAACTTAGTGAAATCTATTGTTGGGAGAAGTTTCGTCAACAATTCAGGTCTTTCTTCTCGAATAGAAGTTACAACGATTTCAACATCTTCCGTGTACTCCACTATTTCAATGCCTTCTTCATTTACAGTTTTCAGCCTATTTCTACTCCTAAATAAAGATGCTTTCACTGCGCCTTCTGATACCGAACATACTTTAGCAATATCCGCGATACTATACTGAAAAACATCCTTCAATAATAAAATTACGGATTGTTGCACATTTAACGAAGACAATACTTTCCCTACCATTTCATGCAAATCTGCAATTTTCCCATGTGGTTCTTCAAATGTATTTTGCTGTTCTAACTTTTCTTGAACGGATTTTGATTTCATTTGATCTAACCATTGATTTCGAGCAATTTTATACAGAAGCGTTATACAAATTTCCTTCTCACTATACTTTTGAAGAACTTTGCAAATTGCTTCTTGGGCAAGGTCTTCCCCATCCCATTTGTTTTTCGTCAAAAACGTACAGTATCTTTTTACCTCTGCATAATGTGTAATTAAAAAATTTATATTTGAATGATTCATATCGATATGATCCTTTAAAACCTGAGTTACTTTTGTGCACAAAATAACCACTCCTTTTCAGCGCTTACTTAATAAACGATTGAACAAATAAAAAAGTTACGGGGCTTATAATTAATTTTATGTTTATGTTCATGAATACGGGTCATAAATATGTTATATAGCATTTTACATGAGGAGGAATCAATTTGCCAAAATTAACAGTTGAAGGTACCGGAACTTTCGATATTAAAGAAGGAACGAAATTAGTATTAGCACTTGAAGATAACGGTGTACACATTCTTCATCGTTGCGGTGGCAAAGCAAGATGTACAACTTGTAGAGTTGAAGTCATTGCAGGTGATTTTTGTGAGGCGACAAATGATGAAAAACAAGCTATTACGGAAAAAGGAATTGAAGACCACTTACGATTATCGTGCCAAATGCGTGTACATAAAGATATTACCGTTCGCCCTATACTTACAGTTGAAAATTCCGGTTTAGATGCTGGACCACGCCCAGCGGAGTAAAATGATGAATTTAAAACAGCTTGCAGGCGAATATGCTGCTGGCTTTGTAAGAGATGGTATGACGATTGGACTTGGTACGGGTTCAACCGTATATTGGACGATACAAAAGTTAGGTCACCGTGTACAAGAAGGGTTATCTATTCAAGCTGCACCGACATCAAAAGAAACTGAAGTATTAGCAAAACAATTATCCATTCCGCTAATCTCTTTAAATGAAGCCGATATACTCGATCTCACAATTGATGGAGCAGATGAAATCAATAATGATTTACAATTAATAAAAGGTGGTGGTGGTGCATTACTTCGCGAAAAGATTGTTGCCACCTCCTCTAAAGAACTTATTATTATTGCAGATGAATCCAAACTCGTTTCACATTTAGGTACCTTTCCACTTCCTATTGAAATCATCCCCTTCTCTTGGAAGCAAACTGAAAAGAGAATTCAATCTTTAGGATGCGAAACGCGTTTACGTATGAAAGATGGCGGACCATTTATAACTGATAACGGCAATTTAATTATTGATTGTATTTTTCCAAACAAAATATTGAATCCAAATGATACACATACAGAGTTAAAGATGATTACCGGTGTAGTTGAAACAGGATTATTTATCAATATGACGAGCAAAGCGATCATCGGAACAAAAAACGGTATAAAAGAATATTAAGCATTTTAAAGGCTGACTTTTGCAAGTCAGTTTTTTCTTTTATAGCATTACAGTATGATATACTATGAAAACACATTCATATCACACTAGAAAGGGCTGAACAATTTGCAATCCAAACTCATAACAGAACTTACAGATTTAGAAACTGCCTTTCACATTCGAAAAGAAGTCTTTGTAAAAGAACAAGGTGTCCCACTTGAAGATGAATTCGATACATATGACCAAATTGGCGAGGCATGCAAACATATATTAGTTTATTATAATGAACTTCCTGTAGGAACTGGCCGTATACGATTCGTTGACGGAATGGGTAAACTAGAAAGGATTTGTATTTTAAAAGACTATCGCAAATACGGATTAGGCAAAGTAATCATTCAAAAGTTAGAAGAGATTGCTCGTAACAAAGAAGCAAACAAAGTGAAACTACACGGTCAAACACAAGCTGAAGGGTTTTATGAAAAATTAGGCTATCAAACTTCTTCCGACGTATTTATGGAAGATGGAATTCCACATATTCTTATGACGAAAGTGTTATCATAATAGAAAGGTTACTATATGATTCTACATTATGTATTCGTATAGTAACCTTTCTGTAGCTTATTCGTTTGAAAGTCTTTTTGATGAATATTCTAGATTAATACAAAAAGACGACGCTGAATACGTCGTCTTTTTTATAAGCAGCAAAGTTAACTCTCAAACTTCCTTTTTTTGCATCAAAGCCCATCATCTTTCATTTCATTTTGAGGTAAAGCTTACACTGTTTTCCATAAGGATAAAGCAAAAATCCAGTTTGGATCCCCATGTCCTTCATAATTCTGGACTGCTTCATACACTTTTCCCTCGTGTAAAACTCTATCTTCCTTTTTATATGCTTTCTTTGCATCCCACGCTTCATATGAAGCGCTTTCAGTTTTTGTAGTAATTGTGAACGTATCACTTTGTACGGATTCATTTCCAACTACATCCACTGCTTTCACTGCATATTTATAAGTAGTATTAGCGAGTAAATTTTTATCCATATAAGAAGTCGTATTGGATGTTGCAATTTTTTTCATTGTTCCTTCTATTTCTCTATAAATATCGTAATAGTCTACTCCAACGTTATCATCAGATGGGCTCCACATTAGATCCACACTTGACGCTGTTGTTCCCATGCTATGTAATCCTTTTGGTTGTGTTGGTGCTTCTGTATCAGGAGCTTCAACTGTTGTTTTCACTGTAAGCGCTGTACTTTCTTTCGATACATTGCCAGCTGCGTCAATTGCTTTTACAGTATAAGTGTATTCTGTGCTTGGTTGTAATTTCTTATCAATAAAATAAGTGCCTGGTACTGTGTCAATCATCTCTCCGTTACGGAAGATTTGGTACCCTTTTACTCCTACATTATCCGTAGAAACGTTCCATGTTAGTTCTATACTATTCGCTGTTACTTTTTGCGCCTGAATTCCATTTGGAATACTTGGCGCTTCTGTGTCTGGTTTCACATTATTGATGAGATTCACATCAATTACATTATAGAACGCATTTGCTGTATCAGCTACATCCCATACAGCTAAAATCACATGATATCCACTACGGTCAGTAGGTACATTGATTTTATGAGTTAAATTATTTGAAGCTGCAGAACCATCATGTTGTACAGTGCCAATTGGCTCAAAGTCTGCTCTTGTTAGTGCTTTATTTGGATTCCATCCTTTTTTTGTAATATAGTAGTGCCATTTGCTTGTTAAGTGAGGTGCTGTATACTTCCAAGTAAATGTATTTTCCCCACCAGTGATTGTATTTTTAAACCAACGATTTGCTGTTTGTTGATCTAAAATACCGCCAAATTTTCCACCTGCAGAAGCGATTTGCCCATCAACTGGGCCACCTTGTGGGAATCCTTTTGAAGCTTCTAAACTTTGTGGTTCATACATAACACTTCCGCAGTTTACATTTAGAGCACCATAAGTTGGACTACATAAAGCTGAACGGCTACCAGGCTTTTCAACAAAGCCGTGCGCGTATGCATTTTGAGGAATAAGTGTCGTGCTGATAATTCCAGCTGTTAATGCAACAGCTCCTATACTTTTTTTGTTCATTTTCAAGTTTTGTAGTTGTTTTAAAAATCGATTATTCATGTTCCTGTCCCCTTCTTGTTATACTTCGTAGTGTAATGTGGGCTTTGATGTAAAAGAATAACAAGAGTCAATCTTATTTCGTGTATGCGTAAATATGCATACACCGTCGTAAAGAAACATTTCATTTCTTGTGAAATATTTCACTTATGGAATATATCATGACATAGAAATCACCTAAATGTGTGCAGAAGTTGTGCAGAAACAGTGGAATTACTACTAACACGTAAAACTACATCCTAAATTTATAAAGTAAAAGTGAGCAATAGAAATTGTAGTACTTGTAATGAAAAATTTTAGGTATATATATGGATGAATTGCACCAAGTCGTCTTGAAACCCTTCATCGTTAACTTAAAACGCATGGCAATGTGAGATCACATTATTTTAAAACAACGTGCCATCTCCAGTTTCCATATATCTTTCTATCAATACTTTGAAATTACTTATCACTTGTAAACATTTCCGAATCCGTCAATATAGTTTCATAAAACTTATCATATTCTTCACTGTATTGAAGTTTTAACTTTTCTATTAAACTTGTATCTGGTGAAACAATGTCAATAACGTCTGTACTTATATACAATAAATAAGTATCGTTATAAAAAGAAATATACGCTTGCTGACCACCATTAACGACATACTTGCAATACTTATATACTTCATCTTCATGTGTACCTTTAATCGTAGTAAATATGATTGTACTTTCAAGATCATCAACGTCTACTTTCGTTTCTGCCCAATTCTTAATCTTCATGAACCTTCCAATTTTTGTTTTCTCATTTATTCTCTTACTTTTACCATATGTTATGTAACCGGAAATAAATGAAACATCAATTGTATCAGGACTTTTAAAAAGTTCAGTCAAAATCCCTCTTAATCCTCTCAAATTACCCTCAAATAATTCTATATCGAATCTAATCCTATTTTTCGCCTCCACTTGAAAAAATGGTGTAGCTGTCATGTCAGCAAAATTTACATCTAGTATTTTCATTCTTTCCATTTCATCAATTCCTCGCTTCATATAACATAAAAGTGTCTATATCATTTAATATAGACACCCTTTCACATGTATAGTTTTAATAACAGCCTGTAAATTTAAAAATTTCATCAGCCGCTTGCTTATACCCACCTGATTTTCGGAGAGACTCCTTCAAATTCAAAGCAGCTTCTTTACATGACGGATTATTTAATACTATTTCTACACTTTCACTTAGTTGATCCACAGTTAATCCTTGCATTTGCAATTTAACTCCTGCCCCAAGACTCTCCACTTGCTTTGCGATTACTGGCTGATCTGCACTTTGCGGAATTACAACGATTGGAACACCGTTATATATCCCTTCATGCGTACTGTTCATACCGCCGTGTGTAATAAATAGTTTCGTATATTTGAGAAGTTCAGTTTGTGGTACATAGTTTTTCACAATGAAGTTTTTAGGGATATTACCTAAATCACTTATTTCCGTTTTGTTGCCAATAGACATAACAATTCTATGCTTACTATTCTCGAACGCTTTCATACAAAGTTTATAAAAATCAAGCGCTTCATTAAAAACAGTACCTAATGAAATGTAAATCAGGCTTTTTTCTTCAATTGAAGTGTAATCAAAACCTTCATTTTTCACTTGTGTAGAGATAGATGGACCCACAAATTTGAATGTTTCATTAAATGTATCCCCAAAAGGTTGGAACTCCTTAATTGTATACACAATAGTAAGTGAAGCTGGATTACAGAAAACTTCATACGGTGAGTTTATATCAACACCATATTTTTCTGTAATTCCATTAGTTAAGTTTTCAAAATCATTATGTATTCTATCCTGAACTTCCAGTGGGATATTTTTAGAAAGATGGTCTAACATTTGTTTAAATGATTTTTCATCTTGTGCAAAAGATGTGCATGAATTTATGGCTGGAAGATTAAGAATTTGGGCAATTAAGCGGCCACAGCCAAACATCGAATCATGAATAATATAATCAAAATGTTCACCTTCAATTTGTTCTAGAACACTAGGTATTACAACATCCGTTGTATGTAGAAGGCCGTTTATTCTTTCCTGTAAATAATTTCGACCACCGGAAAGAAATGCTTGTATAAATTTTTGATCATCAATCGTTCGTACAGTAGCACCTGTCTTCTCAATACGCTCCCTGAAAGCCTCTATTGAAAAATAAACTACCTCTTCACCGCGAGAAATCAGTTCTTCTACAACATGTAATGTTGGATTTATATGTCCTTCTGATCCAGTGTTAATGAATAAAACACGTGCCATTCAAAACACTCCTTAAATTTTAAAATTTCTATGTTGTAAAGAATATGGATACTTTCCATACTCTTTACGGAGTTATATGTATCATTTTCCTGCTAAATTGACCTAGCAAGCCTAAACCCAAGATCATCTATATGAAATGTAGGATGGCTACGGCGGCGACAAGTAGCACCGCACCCTCTCGCTTCTTCAGCCCAGCTACCGCCTCGAAAAATTCGGTACGATCCATATACCTTTTCATCATACAAATCATAACACCATTCCCAAACGTTCCCTAACATATCATATACTCCCCATGCATTCGGTTCTTTTTTACCGACCTCATGAATTTTCCCATCCGAGTTTTTATTATACCAAGCTATCTTATCAAGTTCTCCATATGTATACCCAGTAGTCCCTGCTTTACATGCATATTGCCACTCTGCCTCAGAAGGTAATCGGTAGCCGTTGGACTCTACATTACAACTAACCTTTTGACCGCCATCACTAATAGAATAATATTCTTTTAATCCCGCTTTTTTTGAAAGTAAATTACAAAATATAATCACATCATTCCAAGAAGTATTAACAGCGGGTTTATGATTGCCTAGAAAAGAATTTGATGATTCATTTATAACAGTATAATATAATTCCATCGTTACAGTATATTGTGCAAGAAGAAACGGCTTAATTTGTGCTTTCCATTCTCTTTTAATTCGATCGTCTCTTAATACTATCTCCCCTGCTGGGATTTTTACCATATAAGAATCAATCGAGCGAATGATTTCATTCAATATTATCCCTCCAATTCAAAATAGAACATAATTTAATTCTTTTAATGCACCAATTTATACTTACTGCACTTCCTTTAAGAATCGTTGAACCTCATTTGGAGTTTTTAAAATAATAACTCTTTTATCCTTTTTTAATTGATCTAGTCTTTTTACAATTGCAGGTCTTTTTGACTTAGGATATTCCCATATCCATTTAAAAAATTGCAAGTCAAACCTCTCTTCACATCCAGCGCCCATATCCGGCCTTGTTTTATTCCTATATTGCACAATTCTTTTAAAAGCACGATAAACACATATCGTCCTATGAATATCCAGAAAAACGATTGTATCAGCTGCGTTAATTCTTATGTCAATTGTCCCACCATAATTCCCATCAATAATCCACTTTTCTTCTTTAATTAAGTCATTTTGAACTGTTCTGTGTTCCTCCCTCGGAACACCTACCCAATTCGGTTTCCAAAATAACGCATCAAGATGATACACCTGTATTTTTAGTTTATTTCCTAACTGCCTTGCTAATGTAGATTTTCCTGAACCACCAGAACCAATTAATATTATTTTTTTCATAAATGACCCCTTTTTAAAATCCCTTATTTCTTCCGTAACATAAACTCAAAAAGTATTCCTACTCCAACACCAATTGTGTAAGCCACTAAATCACTCCATAAAAATCCGTAACCTAATACGAGTCCACCTAAAGTCGTTGCACGAATGCTATCTATCCATTCCGCATGGTACAATTGGCTAATTTCAATCCCGTAGCAAAATATCAAACTATTAAAAGCTAATTTCTTCGTTTCTATTTTAGGAAACAAAAACCCAAATCCAGTGAAAATCATTAATGCCCATAACGCATCACCTAAGTAGTCATTTAATAAATCAGGTAATGCAAAAGCAAACTTTCTTGAACTAAGACCTAAAATAATAACAACTATAGTAAACACTGCATATAGTAATCTATTTCGTTTCGTATTCATTTCAAAATCCCCTATTTTATAATTTATAACTGTAAATAGCTAGTAAAATATAATCATTTTACTAGCTATTTATGGTCGACTTCACTTTTTATTTAATCTAATAACTCTTGCTGCTTTTTCTTTGAAAATGATTGTAGTACTAAATCATACGACCAATCAATCATTTTATTAATTTGTTCTTGTTCTACATCCTTATGTATATACACAGTATTCCAATGTTTTTTATTCATATGATATCCAGGAATAATTGTTTCCGGATAATCTTCTCTTATTCGCAAGGCAAGTTCTGGATCACATTTCAATGTAATCGCAGCTTTTTCACCCTCTTCATGGTTCACTATCGCAAATATTTTATTATTGATCCTCATACAAGTTGCACTCCAGCCATCTGGAGAATCTTCTGTCGCTTTTCTTTTCGATAAACAGTACGCTCTTGTTGCATTCATTCTTACTGACACCTCTTATTCTTTCACAATTTGATTGCGGTGCATTACAATTTGCTTCGTCGCTTGAAATTGCTGTTCACCATAAAACTTTATTAGTTTCTCTCCGCAAAATAGACTAACAATATCAATATGAGATATCTCTTTCAGTAACATTGTAAGCATATTCTCTCCAATGCCTTTATTTCTTACACTTTCATGTACGACAACATCTTCTATGTACGCTCGAAAAACACCATCTGAAACGACTCTAGCAAACCCAATTAACTCATTTTCTTTCCATACCCCAATTGCTATGCTATTCTTTAACATTTTTTCAATATCGATTTCTTTTCTTTCTGGCCACCAACCTACAGAATCGTAAAGCATTTTTATTTGTTGTGCAGAGATAGACTGTTCGTGGTGAGATTTATAAGTGTACATTTTTCGTTCTCCTAGTAAACATAATATAATTATATTAAAGTCTTTTTTCTAAAAAATGCTGACTATGACCTTTAGGATGATCTTCAACAATCCCAAACTCTCGATAACCATGCTTTTTATAAAAATCTGGTGCTTGGAAACTAAATGAATCTAGTAATATTAGTCTACATCCTTTTTCTTTCGCGATTTCTTCGATTTTATGTAATAATTGGCTTCCATATCCACCATGACGAACTGATTCATCTACCCATAAAAAATCGATATGAAGGTGATAAAAATACATCGTTCCTGTTACCCCGCCAAAGATTTTCCCTTCCTCATCTTTCACTACGAAACTTACTTGTTCCATTGGTTGCTTTACTTCATCTGTTAAGGTGGACATGTTATATTGAATTACTTTATTTTTTATGTATTCGCCTTCAGTGCGAGTACCGTTCTCTATACGTTTCATATGTACTTCTTCCTTTCAATTCTTATAATATTTACATATTTTTATTTCTTCATTTCAATAGACTAATCCATACAAATCCACCATATGTAACAAAACATGAAAAACTAATTAACCCCGGCATTGATACATACCCTGTTCTTGCATAACTTATGACGATATAACTAGCAATTAATGGAATAGATTTATACCTGTGACATAAGGGCATATGCTTATTTTTATTTTTAAAGGCTTTTTCCTTATACTTGCGTGTTAGCTAGTTCATAAACTATAAAGTGTAAGTGGATGAATGATAAGGATGGTGTAAAAATGAGTAAATTTAAAAAGAAATTTCATATTCCGTGCGAATGTTTTGGTCCCCCTTTACCTCCACCTGAAATTGGTCCAACGGGTCCAACAGGACCGACAGGACCGACAGGACCAACAGGACCAACAGGACCAACAGGACCAACAGGACCAACAGCAGTAGGGTGTTGTCCATGTACTAATGTTCTTGACAACCCTGGATTTGATGAGCTACCAATAATAACCGATCCAGTTCCTGGTTGGAATCAAACTGGGGATGTTACAGAGGTAGGTTTTCCAAATGCCCATAGTGGTCGTATTCTTTCAAATGGGACACTTAGTCTCTTAGCTGCGTCAATTGAACCAGGTGGAAGTATTAATCAATCGGTTGATGTTGGCGAAGGTTGTTGTTTTACACTTTCTTTCGCTGCGGATGTAAGGGATAATGCATTTCTTATAGCTTCTGTATCTTTTCCAGAACTTGGACACGGATGTCCTCCTCTCGCTACAACTCTTGGTTCATTAAATATTCCACATATTATACCTGTTGGGAATCAACCGCAATCTCTTTTCCAACATTATATTCTTGTTGTGTGTATACCTCCTGGTGTGACTACAGCATGTGTTGCTTTCCAAAATATTGCTACAGGTGGAGAAGGTGCAACAGCTTTTGTTGATAATGTTGTATTCCAACCTACTGGTGGACCTTGTCCTTCATGTTCACAAAATTTCTAATGTATTGAAGTACTTGCAGCTTTTCGTTTTACTGGCGAATCACAAAACCATTAAGGAGAGCCTTTGTGCTCTCTTTTTATGTTAGAAATCACCAGACACTCCCATATGCTGAGCGCATTCCTTTATAGTCCCGATACATATGAGCGATTCACTTTTGTAAACGGTATACTCCTTTAGGTGCACTATTCCCCTCCCTGCTATTAAAATAACGTTTTTATTCAATTATCGGTTACAACGTTTGGTTGACTTGTCATCTTATATTCTTTATATAAGCACTTCAAAGCTTCTAGAATTGTTTCATCAACCTCTTTATTATCAAATCGATTAGGTAAATCTCTTCCCCCAATTACATAAAGAAACGGAAATTCATGAAACATTCCTATTATACCAATATTTATTGTAGCGGTGGATAAACCACCTGTCATATGAGCTAAATGATAATACGGTATCCCTTCATAATCACCTTGTTGTCTTACCATTCCACTAATAATGGGTTCCCATAATTCTGGTTCTGCTTTATACCCTTGAAAAATATGTACTAAAAGTGAAAGAACTTGATTTAACTCTCCGACATTTTGCTCATCTCTAGGGTTTTCCTGTATATGAATCTTTGAAAAGTACGTTAAAATATTTTCTCTGACAGTTTCCCATCCTCCGCAGTGCATAACAATTGACTTTGCAATATAGCTGTCGTGACATCCTATCATCACTTCAACCGCTTTACTAAGTGTTAATGTAGCTCTGTCTTGTAAGTGAGGATATAACTGCGCACTATCCTCATTTGGATTATACTTAATGTGATGAAGTGTATCACTCCAACTAATTAGTTTATCCTTTACCATCTTTGCTACTGTAAATCCAATTGCCACTTTTGCTGCTGATGCTAAAGGAACGTATAGCTCATTGTTATGGGTAGCAACTATATTTCCATTCTTTGTTGAATAAACAAGTATTCCAACTTGACCAATTTGTATTTCTTTTATTTTTCTAATGACAGCCTGCATATTCATCCCTCTTCTTATATCGTTTTATCATCTTCTCAAAATTCGATATAGAATATAAGAATCCTTTTTTGTTAAATGATAATCATGAATACAATAAGAAAAAGATAGCATGAGATTTCTTCATACTATCTTTTGAAATATATACAATTTCTTTTTAAAATTATTTTTACAGTAATAGATACAGCTATTCTTCAGTAGGATTTTTAGGACCATTAAGCTCCAATTGATAAAAAGCTAAATCTAGCCATCCATTGAACTTATAACCAGCCTTTTTTATTGTTCCCGAATAAACAAATCCGAAGTTTTTATGCATTGCAATGCTTTTTTCATTTTCCGCATCAATTCCAGCAATTAAGGTCATATATTCTCTTTCTTTTGCAATTGTAATTAATTCTTCCATTAAAGAGGACCCAACTCCATTTTTTCTATATTCCTTATCAACATACACAGAATGTTCAACTGAATATTTATAGGCAGGCCATGCCCTAAAGGGGCCAAATGTCGCAAATCCTACTACTTTATTATCTAGCTCGTAGACTAAAATTGGATAGCAATCAGCCTTTTTTTGTTCATACCAATCTATTCTATTTTCAAGGGTTACAGGTTTGTACGCATATACAGCTGTTGAATTAAGGATTGCATCATTATAAATATCTAAAATAAATGTTACATCTTTTTTCATTGCTTCCCTTATCATTGTTTTCTTCCTTTCATAATGATCTTTCTCTGTACCTTTCTTTCAACTGATCTACCTAATAATAATTCAAACTTATTTCTACAACCGAATTCTAGATTTTCGAAAACCATCAATTGCATTTAGTACCGCAGATAATATGAAGATAATTATCCCTCCACCAATTAACCACGTTTTAAATTCCTCTGGAGAAATTGCAAACACATTTGCCACATACGTAATGAATCCTTCGTTAAATAAATGAGGATTTACTACGATTACAATGAATACTATTGTTGCAGCTAACTGTAGGATTGCATTCCCAATTGCCAACCTTGTCGTCCATTGTCCCTGTACTAACTTATAAAGAGATATAGCTACTTCGAAAACGATCATAATTACAACGATTGGCCAATACTGAAGTAAAACATCTTGATTGAAAGTTGGTGCGACAAATTTCAGTCCATCTGCTGCACCATTATATACGCCAACAAGATGATTCGCATAAAAGTAAAGGGTAGCCCAAACTGCTGTCCACATCAAACCTCCAAAAACTTCAAACTTTGAGATCGACTTTTTCTTTGGAACATACGAGATATTTTTCAAATCATCAGGAGTCCATTTTTTTAAACTTGTCGTCAACGGTTGCGTACCTTTGTCTTTATCTGTTCTTTCTAAAATAGCAAATACAAGTGTCAACCAGAAAAATACATGGAGGCCTACTTCGACAATTTCCCCAATGCCTTTACCTATCAATTGTAAAATAACATTTAATACTGCTTGATCACCAGTATAGCCTATAAAATTTTCTGCAATCATTGCAATGAGTGCGATAACAGCTGCAATTGGTATGATCATTTTTAATAATGTCGTATACACATCAAAATAACGTGGTCCAATTAAATGCATCGGTCTATCCAAATACCCATTAGCCAATGAAACTGGGCTCCCCAATTTTTCAAGGACACTCTTTACATCTTCCTCATTGTACTCATCAGGTAACATATCCTCTATTGTCGACCGTAGCTCAAGCGTAATATCTTCACGATTTTTTTCAGGTAATCTCTTCGCAACTTCTTGGACGTACATATCAATCAAACTCATTCTCGTCCTCCTCCTTTAATAAGTTATAAAGTTCTTTTGAATCCTTTATCCATTCCTTTTTCAACTGCAAAAATATATTTAATCCATATTCACTTAAAACATAGTACTTACGAGGTCTACTCTCAGTTTTATCCCAACTACTCGTCACTAGCTCCTGCTTTTCTAATCGGCGAAGTAGTGGATATAAAGTACTTTGATCTATCATGATTCCTGATTGCTCCAATAATTGGACAAGCGAATATCCATATTGCGGCGTTCTTAGTTGACTTAAAACCGCTAATGTCAATGTCCCTCTCCTTAGCTCAGTAATTAATGAATTTAATAAAGTATCCATTCACCCACCTCATTTCCATTACTATATGTCATACAGTATGTGTTTTATACTATGTATCGTACAGTATTAGTGTGACAAAAACAATGATTTTTCAAAAAATAGACAATAAAAAGCACAAACGATATGATTTGTGCTTTTCTAGCTAACTTAAATACCTATAACACTCTTAACTTTGTCCCTCTGGTAATAAAAAATCTCCCTTTTCTTTAAGAAATGGAGCAACACCTACAATTGCCCCAAAATTGATTACTCCATATACATGCGGGTATTCTTGACCGTTAGAAGCAAGTTCATATTTTATTTCTGCTTTTACTAGGGATGGATCAATTGTAAGTAATAATACATCTTCTTCATGACTGAAATGTGTTTCCGCAACTTTTAAAGCTTGGTCTAATAATGAACAATGAATGAACCCCTCTTCTTTAAGTGAGGCTTCATTAATCTCTCTAGTTGTTTTTGCGATTTCCCAATTTCTTTTTGTTATTACTTTTGTAATCATATCCATTCCCCCTATATCCTTATATAGAAAAAAGAGGTTTTTCTGTTTATTACTAGAAAATCCTCTTTTTTATTTATTTTATCCCCTTAATTAATGGCGACGCTTCCCCACTATGGAAAATCCATAAATCATGAAGCGATCTCGTACATCCGACATACAATAATTTCGCATCATGTTTTGTATTTTTGTAATGTTCCTCATCAACGTCGATTAGAAGTACGGCATCAAATTCTAAACCTTTCGCCAAATATACAGGTACTACCGAAATACCACCTTCATATTTGCTTTGATCTGCTTCAATGACATTAACAGTCAACCCTGCATTTGTTAACTTCTCATATATATCACGGCATTCATCATCTGTTCTTCCAATTACCGCGATTGTTTTCACATCTTCAGTTTGCAAATGCTGTAATGTCTTTAAAACTTCAGTAAATTGGTCCTCTGCTGGAATTACTTTCACGTCTTCACCGCTACGGAAAACTGGAGTTGCCAGTCCCACTGGAATCTCTGCATTTTTAATTATTTCATTCGCGAATTCAATAATTTCTTTTGTAGAACGATAACTTCTCGTCAATTCATAATAACCTGTTTCCTGGAATACTTCCTTAAAAGCACCCCAGTCTTCAATTCCTTGATAATCATAAATCGCTTGAGATAAATCACCTAATATAGTGAAAGAATTACCTAGTGTAATTTCTTTTAATACATATACTTGGAATGGCGAGAAATCTTGCGCTTCATCAATAACGACGTGATGGAACTTTTGTCCAATTTCAATTCCTGTTATGCGATGTTGTATGTAAATTAAAGCTGGTAAGTCTTCTACATACACTTCTTTTTTACGACAATTCTTTTCTGTTTCTTGAACAAGTTCTTCAGGTAATACTTCGAGTATTTCTTTACTCTTTATCATTGAACTATATAGTGAAAGCGGGCTCATTTTCGGCCAAAAATTCATATATGTGTTCAATCTCTTTGTTGCTTCTTTTTTTAGTAATTTTTTCTCGTTCGTTTCTCCAAACTTTTTAAGCTCAATTTCAATCCAGCGCTTCATACGGCCGACTAAACGTTCTCTTCTTTTCTTTAATGGATAGTGTTTATATTCAACCTGCATCCATTTTTTAACGTCTTCCACTGGAATAACAGCTTTATCCCATGCCTCAAAATCTTTTGTTGGCACTAAATCTTTTTCAAATTGAATCATTCTTTCTTCAATAAACGACTTAAATTCCAGCGTGCCTTTCAATTTACCTAGCATAACCTTTTTTTCATCGCGATTAATTGAGAAAGCTTCTTTCAATTTTTCTTCTGTCTGCTTCAGTTTCACCGAACCATCTAACGTACGTAATGCCCAATCTGGAAACGTTGTTTGACTAATATTTCCTACACCTAACTCAGGAAGTACACTTGAAATATAGTCTAAAAACAAACTGTTTGGAGCGAATACGATCATTCTCTCCGCTTCAAGTTGTTCACGATATTCATAAATTAAAAAAGCAAGGCGATGTAAAGCGATCGTTGTTTTTCCGCTCCCTGCAACCCCTTGAATTAATAACGGTAAGTTTCTTTCCGCACGAATAATATCATTTTGCTCCGATTGTATAGTCGAAACGATATCTTTCAATTTGTTATCTTTATTCTCACCTAATCGATATAGAAGAAAATCATCAGCATGTGAGACATCTTCATTTCCTTTCACATATGTATCAACAACACGTTCTAGTTCTCTCTTTCGAATCGAAATGTTTCGTTTTAAATAAACATCGCCTTCTACTAATCCGTCTGGTGAATGATAAAATGCTAATTCTTCACCACCGGTAAATGAATAAAACATACTTGCGACAGGTGCACGCCAATCAATTACAATTGGTTTCATCGTATCTTTATCTGAAACACCTACTTTACCGATGTAAATCGGCATTACGTCTTCCTTGCCATCCTCCTGAAAGTCTAATCTTCCAAAATACGGCTCATGTACACCAATACGTAAGCTTTGTCTATTAGACTCCCTCATACTTTCAAGAATTTGCTCTTTAAAATTTTCTCCATAATAAACCGGGATTTTTTCAAGCTGTTCTAATTGATCATCCATCGTACTTAAAGTATCTTTCATTTTTTGTAACTCTTCGTCAAAAATGTTGTTCATTTGATGATTCCCTCCTGTCCGTTCCAATTTTTTCAGTCGAAATATAATTGTATTAAAAATCCATTCATAAAGTCAATAGTTTTAGTAAGAATTTTCTAAATTAAAAAAGAGTAGAGATTAATCCCTACTCTTCCTTACTTTAATTCGATATGCCAAACATTCATTTAATGTTGCCAATTCTTTATATTTTCGTTTTTCAAAATCATATGCTCCCCCAGGGAAGAATCCCATAATACTTAAACCCGCTTCAGCACATAGATTGCTAATCTCATCTACCGTATAACATCGTAAAGACTGTGTTACTACATCATTTGGATAATTAGGGTCCCACCAATGATCTAACATTCTTTCATTTATACTATCATATTCGTATTTTCGCATAGCTGCACTTAAGGACATTTCTTGTCCACTTATTTTTTTCCAATACAATGGTTGATAAATATCAATAAGTGCACATCCATCATCCTTCATCCAATTTTTAATCCGTTTTAATAGAATCAATTGCTCATCATCTGTTCCTACACCAAAACCGTCTAAATAACTAACAACATCAAACTTTTCTTCAAAGTTAATTTTATAAAAATCAGCGCAATGAATATCTATATTATTAGTAGAATGTTCTTTTGCAAACATAACTAACTCTGGTACAAGTTCAACCGTAGTCATTTTCACTTGTAACCTAGACATCGCCCTTGCAAATCTACCATTTCCTGCTCCTAGTTCTAACATCGCTTGAAATGGATGACCAACTTGTTCTTGAACTTCTTTAGCAACCTGCTCTAACCAGCTTTCTGTATTGATATCGTAATTCGACAGTTCGAATTGTTTTTGGTAAAATTCCTTCACATTTAATTCGTTCATTATTATTCTCCTTCTGCACTAGATTTTTCTGCTACAGGTGAGAAACTAAATTTCTGACACCCATGAAAAAAACCATTTTTATTTCTCTATATTTATGATTTATCAAAATAATAAGAATTTTGAAATTACCAATATGAAAAGCAGATAATGATCGATTCCACTATCTGCTCTATAGCTGCTTTTATTTTCCTTGTTGATACTCCACCCAATCACCAGAAATGATGACTTTCTTTAGCATCTCTTTATCTTGAGCAATATACACAAATGCACGTATTTCTCTATCACCTAAATAAATCGTTTCGGTGATTCGGTCATATAAATCACTCTCTGCATTACCTGTGTATTCTTCAAGTTCATCTAACTTTTGCAGAACATCATCATTTACTTCATAAACTTCTCCGTATACTTTGTCCTCATTTGAACAAATCATCGCAGGATACCCTTCGTATGTATCAAATAATTTACCATACGTCCATGCTTCGTCTGCGATGCATATTGCACCTTGCATAAAATGAGCATTCGTTTGCTCTTTTCTTAACGTGCCATACACGAAAACGTGATGCATAAATCCCTATCCCCTTTATATGTCTCTACTTTCTAATTTGTAAATAAGCACGAATCATAAAGTAACTCACTTCATTTGGAAGTTGGTCCTTAATCGATTTCAGACCACCCTCTGCATTTTGCACGGCAGTTTCAATCAGTGATTCATATTCTGCAGGAACAAAACTGTTCCAGTCTACTTCCATTCCATCTTCAAAGCAGCGAATTAAATGATTTTCAATTGTTTGTCTTGATAAGCTACGTTCTTTAGCAATTTCATCTAGATCAATGCCTTGTTTATACATTTCATACGTTTCTAAATGAGAATTCGCTGACGCTTTTCCTGATTTTTTACTCTCTGAAACAACTTCAGTCTTAATTGTTTCCGCATAGTTTGGGTTATCCTCAATAAAGTGCTGAACTGCTTGTAAGAAGTGAGACCCGTACTTCACAAGTTTGTGTTCTCCGATTCCTTTTACAGTTAGGAGTTCAGAGTCACTTTGTGGCATTTTCGCACACATATCTTTTAACGTTTGGTCAGAGAAAATAACGAACGGTGGTACACCTTCTCCTTGTGCAATTTCTTTACGCACTTCACGAAGCACTTCAAATAAAGGATGGTCTTGAACAATTTGTCTCGTTTCTACTCGTTCTTTGCGTAAAACATTCTCTTTACCAAGTAATACTTCTTTTCCTTTTTCCGTTACTTTTAATGTTGGATACGTACCATGTTCAACTGCAATTAACTCATCTGAAATTAAAAACTCAATAAACTCACTGACTTCTTTTACACTACGGTTTGATAAAAGACCGTACGTTGGCAAAGTATGAAAATTAAATTCAATGACTTTCTTATTTTTAGATCCAGTTAATACTTGTGCAATCATTTGCTTTCCGAATCGTTGGTTCGTCCTAATCATACAAGATAGTACCATTTGGGATTCTCTCGTCACATCGATACTTTCACGGTCATCCGTACAATTACCGCAGCGACCACAATCTTCCTTCGGCTCTTCTCCGAAGTATTGCAAAATAAATGATTGTAAACATTGTTCTGTATGACAGTAATCGGTCATATTTTGGAGTTTTTCAAGCTCATTTGAAAAACGTGATTCTCCAGTTGATTGATCGATTAAAAAGCGTTGTACTTGCACATCTTGAGAAGAATATAACAAAATACATTCACTATCTAATCCATCACGACCAGCACGTCCTGCTTCTTGATAGTAACTTTCCATATTTTTTGGAAGTTGATAATGGATAACGTAACGTATATTCGATTTATCTATACCCATTCCAAATGCAGATGTTGCCACCATAACACTTATTTCATCTCGTAAAAAGAGTTCTTGCTGTTCATTTCGATCGTGGTCGCTCATACCAGCATGATATTTCGATACAGAAACTCCTGCTTTCCCTAAATCTTCATATAACTGATCGACAACTTTTCTTGTAGCTGCATATATAATCCCAGATTCCTTCTGATTTTGACGAATATAATCCGCTAAATAAGCATTACGATCCTGTCCTTTAATGACAGAGAATGATAAGTTCTCGCGCTCAAACGTTGTCATAATCGTGTTTTCTTGATTAATTCCAAGCGTGTTGCAAATATCTTCACGAACTTGTGGTGTTGCCGTAGCAGTTAACGCTAATACGAGCGGCTTCTCTGGAAGATAATCTAATATGCGATGTATATGTAAATAACTAGGACGGAAATCATGTCCCCACTGCGAAATACAGTGCGCCTCATCAATTGCAATCATCGGGATTTTCATATCGATAAGTTGATCAACAAATTCCATTGAATCAAGACGCTCAGGCGCCACATAAAGTAACTTATAATGGCCTTGTTTCGCTAATTGAATTCGTTGATTTGCTTCTGTAATAGAAATAGAACTATTAATATAAGTAGCTGAAATACCGTTTTGTACTAATGTATCTACTTGGTCTTTCATAAGTGAAATCAAAGGTGAAATAACTAATGTCGTTCCTTCGAATACTAATGCAGGAATTTGATAACAAATTGACTTACCACCACCCGTAGGCATAATACAGACTGTATCTTTCCCATCTAATACATTTTTAATTGTTTCATCTTGTCCTCTTCGGAATGACGAATAACCGAAATAAGACGCTAAAAGTTCTTGTGCTTTTGTAAACAAAAAAGAGTCACCTGCTTTTCTTTATCTTTCATCTATTCCCATTATATCATCAAACTGATTCTCGCCACTTTGAATTTTATAAGTATTTGAGTTCTATTTGCTTCCTACGTTTTCCAACATAAAAAAACAAATCTAGTACACAAGAAGAAAGAATTTCAAAATAAATATTCATTTAATTTACCTTCCTAGAATACTACTAATCGTATACATATGAATTTGAGGAGGTTAAATTATGAAGAGTCGTTACAATAATTCCAACAAACCTAAAGCATTAAATAAACAACTCCAATTCTCTAATAATGATGCGTGGAAATATGAATCATTTTATAAGTATCAGCCCTTATTTTCTTATAGCAGGTTTATGAATTTCCTTTCTCAACTTTTTAAACGTTAATACATGTGCCAAATATATATCATTCAAACAAATTTTCTCAACATATAACTTATAGACTTACTACAATACAGTTGTTACCATATATAATAATCTGTTAGATAAACCCCTTATGTTGACCTGCTTAAATTAGCAGGTCTTTTTTTATACTTACATATTGCAATGTATCGTAGCCTGGCTGAAAAGTCTTTTCTCCATTTTAGAACCCTATTCCGCTCTCCACAAATGATTGTAATTCCAAAAAGCAAAATATAAATCCGCTACATTCATACAAGCAATTCATTTTTTCTCAATACACAAAGTGAATTTCATTTGTTACTATAAAAGTACTCTAGATGAGTTTTTGCTCATCAACATTATCTAGTTAAAGGGATCTGCCGCGGGAAGCAGATCCCTTTAACTTTATTAAAAAGCACCCTTCTCATTTGGACACATTTACCAGGTTTTTTTGAAAGAATTTTATGTTAATATTACGTAGTCGAGTCCGACATCTCGGCAATACCCTTTTGAGGTCCTGCAATTTCCCTTGCAGGACCTCTATTATTTTAGAATTCTTTTTATTCATATATATCATAAGCGTGTTTTTTATTCCCCTTCAACTTTCTCCTTTTCCAACTCTCAAAAAAACTCTTGGACACGTAACTTAAAAATAACGTTTATCATATTGTGAGATATACATGTTCAAAGGAGTGTAACTATTTATGTATACTTATTGGCAATCGTATTACTCCCCTTATCATATCACTAATGGAAACTTCGATTCATTTGTACGAAATTACCGAGTTAGTAAAAACGAAAACTTTCTAAAAGGATATATGCGTTCTTTATGGGAACAACACGTTGCTTGGACACGATTAGCCATTATAGGCATCATCTTTAACTTGCCCGACGTAAACGTTACCGTTGGACGTCTTCTACAAAATGCAACACACATGGGGCTATCACTTGAACCATTCTACGGAGAAAATGCAGTAAAAAAATATAGTGCATTAATTAAAGACCACTTAACAATCGCTGCTGATCTTGTTAAAGCCGCAAAAGCTGGTGATCAAAACGCAGCGGCCGCTATAGAAAAGAAATGGTACGCTAATGGAGACGAAATTGTTGAGTTTCTAACTAGTATCAATCCATATATAGAAAAAGAAGAATTTAGAAAAATGTTTTATGAGCATTTAGCGTTAACGAAAGCGGAAGCACTTGCCTTCCTAAATAAAGATTATGATGCCAGTGTAAAACTATACGATAAAATTGAAAAAGAAGCATTAGAAATCGCCGACATGATAACAAACGCAATCGTAAAACAATTTCCGCAAGTATTTCAATAAAAATAAGCCGATTTGAAAAAACAAATCGGCTTATTTAGTTTTCTATCAATGATATTTCACCACTCCTCTTTACATTTAACGTATATCGATATATTTTATTAATATCCGTTTTTTATAGGAGGAAATAGTTTGATTAACGCAATTGGTCTCGTATTTATTCTCACAAATAAGCACGAGAAAAAGAAGAAAGTTTATCTGAATGAAAAATTCGCATTAATAGACATTATTGATTCTAAAGAAGTATTTGATGATGAAGGTAACTCATTAGTAGAACTAACATGTAAATACAGCATATACTTAGATGAAAAATACTATTGTAAATCTCTCGATGATTATACTGGACAAGTATTCCCCTTCTTAAGCGCAAAAATAGGAAAGGGACTTCTTAGAAACTTAAATTATTACTTTTCTTACGTTGATGCCTATGATAAAAAACCACCTGTTAAAGAAATAAGACCGCTTATGAAACAAGTAACTAACAGATAGCGGACAGTATTCAAAAAGAAAGCACCTAACTTCAGATGCTTTCTTTTTTTGAATCAGTAACTCTCTAACTTTCATCTCCTTCTAAATATATATACCCACGCATACTTTAAAATAAAAACATTGGAGGATTAGGCTGAATGAAATATTCAGAATCAATCGTAAGTAAACGGCTTCGAAAACTTAAAACAACTGGTATGTTTTTTATACTATTTTTAATCGCATGGCTTGGATATACAAAATTCCTTTATGGAAATGGTTTTCTTCTAGAAAAGAAAAATTCAGTTGAAGTAATGAATACTAGCGTTACTGGAGAAATAGAAAAGAATTTCGATGTAAACTTACAAGGTTTTCGTAAAACGAACCTTGATACACTTATAGATGCTAGTAAAACCAATCCTAGCGAACTATCCTTAATTGAACTTATCAACACATCTTGTTCTAAAGATTGCATTGGCGAACCTTTAACTTACGTTAAATCAAACCACGGATATATCTTTTATAAGGAATCTAATGGTACTAATGTAGCTTTAAAGATTATAAAACAGGATTCATGGGAAATTGAAAAAAATCTGTTCAAGATGGAATTTAAAAGGTTTATACACAAAAAGAGTACTTACTTCAAAGTACTCTTTTTAAAATATTACCACTTACGACATTTATCATCATCGTCGTCACGTTTACGATTGCGACGGCAATCATTACAATCACAGTCACGTTTACGTCTACAACCACAATCATCACAATCTCTGCGTCTACATCTTCCAAACATTAAATCATCCCAAAATCTATTACAATCTCTGCGTCTACAACCACAATTATTACACATGAATATGACTCTCCCCTAATATAAAATAGAATTCATCATATTCTATGTTTAAAAGGGTAAAAATGCTTGTTTACTAGTCTATTTTAAATGTATTAATTTGGAATAATTTGAATCTATATTACTAATTTATCCCTATACTTCCTTCTGCGCTTCCACAGCCCCCTTCAATCTCTGCAACATATACCCAATTCCTTTACACCCTTCTAATGGATATGTAATGATTTCTTCTGGATATAGCTTCGTCACTACTTTTTTATGCTTCTTTCCCGCAAGTAAGACGATCTCTTCAAACTGAAGTAAATCTTTATCAACCATCTGTTGTTTTAATTGTTCTATGCTAATAATCTCATTACTCTTTGAATCAAATGCAAGATCATAGTTTTCTTGTACGATATCATTTGGTCTTAAGAATCCATGCTTTGCTGATAATATAACCCAATTCTCGAAAAACTCAGTTGCATACGCCTGACATGCTTTTCCGAATGGACTAATATATACATCTTTTGCCTCTTCCTCTCCACGCTCTGGGTAATTATCCCAAATTTTCTTCTTTCCGCATGGAATTATGCATAACCTTTTCATCGTTATTTCTTACCTCACTTCTATATTTCTTATGAAATATCAATTTTCCAGTACATTTTTTTACAGAATACTATATACTTATCTCGAAAGATAAAATTACATTATCTCCTATATTTGGTTTAATTTATTTCAGAACAGTCTATTAAGCATATGTATTATTACATAAACACACCGTACTAAAGTCACTTTCATACATCATGGAGACTCCTCATCCTTTAGTGAATTTGTAAAGATTTCGTAAAATCAAGTACACTTAATCTCCCAATACCTATTCAATAATACAATATATAAATATAGTATGAAAAGGAGGTGAATAACTATGAAAAATATACTCCCAGCATTATTAGCTTATATTATTGTTTGTATCATCGCGATTATCATTCCAGCATCTGAGGGCTATAATACTGTAGGTTGGAAATTCTTTGTTGGGCAAGCGTACGCAATACCTATTTTCATTATTGCAGCTATTATCACATTTTATATAAATAAGAAACGATCTTATGAATAAATGATAAGAAGGATAGCTATTGCTATCCTTTTTTATTTCCATCCAATAGGCTCTTCTGTAATTTTATAATAAAAAGGACAAGTAGCCAATATGACTACTTGTCCTTTCTTTTATCCATACTCAATAATATTAAGCTTGGAATGTTTCTGTTAATACAGGAACAATTTGTTTTTTACGAGATACAACACCTTTTAAAGTAGCTGTGTTGTTTTGTAATGTTACGTTGTAAGCTTTCTCAACAACGTTTGTTGCTTTACCAATCGCAAGACCAACAGAATCGTTAGTTAAGATATCAGTTACAACGAATAAGAATAGGTCCAAACCTTTTTCTTCTACTACTGTAGTGATAACTTTTTCAAGTTCTACTTGGTGTACAAGAACGTCGTTTGTATCAACAGCGTTTACTTGTGCGATTTCAACTTTCGCGTTACCCATTTGGAATTCTTTAGCGTCAAGAGAGATTAATTGCTCCATTGTTTTTCCGCTTAAATCAGCACCAGCTTTTAACATTTCTAAGCCGTAGCTATCTGCATCTACACCAGCGATTTCCGCTAATTCACGAGCTGCTGCTACGTCTTGTTCTGTGCAAGTTGGAGATTTGAATAGTAAAGAATCTGAAATGATTGCAGATAACATTAAACCAGCAACTTCTTTACGAATTGTAACACCATTTTCTTTGTACATTTTGTTTAAGATTGTAGCTGTACATCCAACTGGCTCACAACGGTAGTAAATAGGATCGCTTGTTTCAAAGTTAGCAATACGGTGATGGTCAATAACTTCTAATACACGAACAGATTCGATATCGTTAGCACTTTGTTGACGCTCGTTATGGTCAACTAAAATAACGTTGTCCACTTCGTTTGCTACTGTCTCAACAAAACGCGGTCCTTCTACTTTAAAAAAGTCTAACGCAAATTGAGTTTCACCGCTGATTTCGCCTAAACGTACAGGCTCAGCATTCATTCCTAATTCTTTTTTCAATTCTGCATAAGCAATCGCAGAACAAATTGCATCTGTATCTGGGTTTTTATGCCCGAAAACTAGTACTTTTTCCATGTTTTCCACCTCTTCATGAAAAGGATATCTTAAAGAAGCAAATATGACAATATTTAAAGCCGAATTTTTTATAAATAATTGTACTTTCTTCTATATTTTTCATAAAAAAGATCATCTAAAATGAATTAGATGATCAAAATGTATATTTAATTTAAAATAGTGTAGGAACTTGCACTACATTGTTAAACGCAAAATTGGAATTTAAACCATTATTCACAAGGTTCACATCAATAACTTGATAAAACGCATTTCCAGTGTCCGCAATCTCCCAAACAGCTAAAATAAGATGGTAGCCACTACGATCAGTTGGTACATTTGCTTCATGCATTACTGTTGTCCCCGGTCTAACTCCGCCATCATTTTTCACATAGAACGGCACTAAATCTAAACTAGACCTTGTTAAAGGCATATTTGGATTCCAATCCTTCTTTGTAATGTAGTATTTCCATTCTTTCGTACTATGAGGAGCCGTTAATTTCCACTTGAATGTATTCGTCCCGCCGTTTAACGTAACTTTCTTCCACCTATCCACTGATTGAGCGTCTAAAGCAGGAAAATGACCAGCACCTGCAATTTGTCCATCAGAAGGTCCTAATTGCGGAAAGCCGCCTATTCCTTCTACACTTTGTGGTTCATATTGAACTGGACCGCAATTTACATTTACCCCTTGCTTACATAAAAAAGATCGGCTCGCTGGTGATTCTACATACCCATGAGCTGAAGCCTTTTCTGAAAATCCAAATGTTAATAATCCCGTAAGTAATATCCCACCACTTAACATAATCTTTTTCATCTTTTGTAAACTTGTCTTTTTCATTCTTTCATCCCCTTCCCAAAAATGAAACGAAAATAACTATAGTTGCCTAGTCATCTTCTCTACAACCATTATAAGTGGAAGGGCATTACTAAAAGAACCCTCTAAAAACTTTCTCAAATTCAATTAGTATATTAAATAAAGTTTATTGATACATTCAAATAACACCGCTAGAAAAATATAGACGGTGTTAAATATACTCAATTAAACCATTCGTTTACAAATAAATTACGAAATTGGCAAAGGTAGTCTAATTATCGAATAGCCCTCTTCCTCTCAGATTTGCGGAAACAGGCTCCTTTCCTATTTCACGTGCCCATATAGATAACTGGCCGATATGGTGGATTTCATGGACAATGACATGACGTATTATCTCTCCGTGTGTACATTCAATGACTCGGCGCCTGATTGGGGCGTCTCTAGAGCTAATCGTTTCTTCATTGAAATCAGTTTCTGAAAGTTTCCGAGAATCCATTTCATTTGTCCAAGATGTCACAAATGGCTTCACTTTCTCGTGATATTGAGCTGAGAGATTTTTTACTTTTTGCAAGCTGGCATACTCTTCAAACAATGGCTCCTCAGGAACTGGCTCACCTCGCAAACCTAAGATCCACATATATTCCACATCTACAATGTGAAATAAAGTATGTAGGATACTGCCGAACCCACCGACCCGTTTCTTTAATAGTTCTTCATCCGGCATGTCTTCGCACAATGTAAACCATTCATCACGAACTTGCCAGTTATATTGAAACAGTTTCAACATCACAGCAACCTCCATCTTTTAGATTAACATTTAATATTCACCAAAATACTTCAAAATCCCTATTTAAATAATAACTCTAAAAAACCTGTTAAAACCTTATACAAATTGGCCCTCAAATTGAACATTTAATATGAGGTTAATGAATGAAAAGAAAACCCCTATTATACAGGGGTTTATCAATCTTTTTACAAATCAATACTCAGACCTAATAACAAATTTGTGGTTTGAAAATATCCCTCTTTTCAAATAAAAAACTAAATCATTTTATAATAAATTACCGTTGCATCTAACTCACCATTCGGAGAAATTGCATATTCAGGTATTTTTCCAACTTCTTGATAGTCTAATGATTTATACAATCTATTGGAAGGGTCTCCTTCTCTCGTATCTAGTACTAAAAGAGACCGTTTTTCTTGTTTTGCTCGCTCCTCTGCTTTTTGCATGAGTAAACGTCCAATACCATTACGTCTAAAGTTTGGATGAGTCATTAACTTGCAAATTTCAGCTCTATGTATCCCATTAGGCTTTGTAACTAAATGTAATTGAATACTCCCTGCCACTTCATTGTTTATTTTAGCAACATACAATATCACTTCTGGTGCTAATACAGTTTGCCAATAATTTGTTGCTTCTTTTTGTTCCAGTGGAGGTAAAAAACCAATTGACGCCCCATCATTTACTACAGTTTTCAACAGTTCAGAAAGCTCTTCAATGTCTTCATCAAGTCGTTTAATTTCTTCTATTACTATACTTGGCATTCCTTTTCCCCCTTTTGTTTCATTGTAACAACTTTTAAAGAAGGAATAATGAAATTCTAAGATGAAATTATTAAATATATGATTTTTTAGAGAAAGGATACCTATATGAAATATATATTAGATAGGACATATGCAAGAGAATTACTCCAGTGGGCATATGAACAAAACCCAGGTCCGTGGTTCGATCATTCATGTAATGTTGCCCTTGCAACTGAAAAGATAGTTGTTGAACTTATTAATAATGGGTACGACCTAGATGCTGATATAGCATACAACGCTGCCCTCCTGCATGACATAGGAAGATATAAAGGTTTTACTAAATCTGTTATTCATTCCTATGATGGTTATATGTATATGAATGATTTAGGGTATACAGGAAACGCCATTATATGTGTGACGCATTCATTTCCTTGCAAAAATGAGCATTTAGATATCGCGGCAGAGTGGAGCATTGTTCCTGATTATATGGAAAGCCGATTAATTGAAATATTGAATGAAAACAGTGACTACGACTTATACAATAAGGTGATTACCCTTTGTGACGCACTTGCTGATGCGGAAGGCTTTACTACTCTTGAAAAAAGATTGATTTCAGTTGGTTTACGTCATGGCACAACCTCTCATACTTCTTTACATTGGAAGGGATTCTATGCAATTAAGAAAGAATTAGAATCTTTAATTGGTAAGAGCATATACACACTTCTCCCTAATATAGAGACATCGATTTATAAAAATATATAATATTAAAATAAACACAACTTAAAAACGATAGAATTTGTATGTATGATTCTAAAAAACTCTTTCAAAATCGGAGGGAATAATTATTAGTAAAATGGGATTTGACTTGATAGAACATAAAGGTAACTTTGATTTTGGATATGAAGATATTGCGGGTATATCTCGGAAATGTAAATTTTCTAATTGTTCGCATACAAATGAACCACACTGTGCAGTAAAAAAAGCTATCTCTGACGGCATACTTTCTGAAGAAATATTTAATAGTTTTTATAGAGATTTAAACGAGGCACACTATGTTTCTAAACAGAGTAATAAAACAAAAGCTATCGACTATATGAAACAATTGAAACTCTTTCAAAAAAATTAGACTAAACTAGAAAGTCCCCCTTAAAAGAATATTTTAAGGAGGGCTTTTTCTTGTTTAATGACTTTGATGTTTCAATTCCACCAGACATTCTTGTACTAAGGTTACTGCCTGACTCATTGCAGCTCCCCCAGCAAACGCGGCTGAAACACCACAAGCTTCTAAAATTTCTTTATCAGAACATCCTTGGTCAATACAGCCCTTCGTATGATAAATCGTACAATATTCGTCTTGTGTTGCTAAACTAATCCCTAATGCAATGAGCTGCTTTTCTCTTTTAGTTAATGTACCCTCCTGAAAACATGCTTGTGTAAAAGCGTTATATGTTTCTGCAATTTCAGGGATTTGTTGCGTAAAATTCCCTATACCTTCTTTATAATCAAGTAATACATCATTTATAGAGCCATATTGTTGATTTTCCATCGTATATCCTCCATTCATTTTATTCACACTTACTTTAGTATGAGATAAAATGAAGGACATATACAAATATTTACTTTGAAAAATAGAACGAATTTTCAGTTTATTTCACTTTTAAATTTGCACCTCTACAGTTTCAGCCCATTATCTACTGACACTTTTTCTTTAGAATTTTTCCTTTCAACCTCTTTACTTCTTTCTTCCCAAAATGTTAAACCTTCAATTCCCACATTTTTAGGATCAAACACTGGATCTTTCCCTTCTTTTTTCTGCGTTTCATAGTCTTTTAACACTTTTAATGCCGTTTTACTTAATAATAGAATCGCGATTAAGTTTAACCATGCCATACTACCGATTCCTAAATCTCCAAGGTTCCATAATAGCGACGCTGATTCTACGCTACCGATGTAAACCATAATTAAAAACCCAATTTTCAAAACTGGTTTTAACCAGCTATATTTGAGGTCACGATCTAAATAAGTGAGTGTCGTTTCAGCGATATAGTAGTACGCGAGTAAAGTTGTAAATGCAAAGAAGAAGATTGCGATTGAAATAAATATTGGACCAAATCCTGTCATAACAGTTTCAACTGCTTGTTGTGTATAGATTGGACCTGCATCTACATTCCCTATATTCTTTACAATAGCGCTTTTCCCTTCAGGTATTACATTATACATACCTGTTATTAATATCATAAGAGCTGTCGCTGTACATACTACAATGGTATCAATATATACAGAAAACGCTTGAACTAGCCCTTGTTTTGCAGGATGTGATACTTCAGCAGCAGCGGAGCTATATGTCGCTTCCCCAACACCAGCGACGTTTGAAAATACAGCACGCTTTACTCCCCATGCAATAGCTGCGCCGACGATGCCGCCAAACATTTCATTTACACCAAAAGCACTTGAGAAAATTAAAGCAAACATACTTGGAATTTCCGTTACATTCGCAATTAATACGATACATGTAACAATTACATAACCAATTGCCATAAATGGAACTAGCATTTGAGAAACGCCCGCAATTCTCTTTACGCCACCAAAAATGATAGCTGCTAATAATACGACTAACAATATACCAGTTATATATTTGCTAATACCATTAGAATTTTCAAATCCAACTGCGATACTACTCGATTGAATACCTGGTAATAAAACGCCATATGATAGTGTTACAACGACCGCTACAATGACCGCAAACCATTTCATTTCCAAGCCTTTCTCAATGAAATATGGCGTACCACCACGGTATTCATTGCCTACTTTACTTTTATATACTTGTGCTAATGTTGATTCAACAAATGCACTAGCTGCTCCTAAAAGAGCCATTACCCACATCCAAAATACAGCTCCAGGTCCGCCGAAAGCGATAGCTGTCGCTACTCCTGCGATATTACCAATTCCAACCCTACCTGATAACGCCAAACAAAATGCTTGAAAGGATGATATCCCAGTCTCCGAACTCTTCCCTTCAAATAATAGTTTAATCATCTCCTTAAAATAGCGAATTTGTAAAAAACGAGTTGCAATTGTGAAATACACTCCTGCTCCTAATGCGAAAACAACTAAGCCAATACTCCAAACTTGCCCTACTAACCATTCTACTAACTGCTCCATCCAAATCCCCCTTATCATTCTTTTGAAAAAGCAATTTTATATATAAGAAAACGGACAACTATTATTAAACCTTCCAGTTGTCCGCATCTCTCATTATTTCATCCCTCTATTTATTAATAGTTAGACTCTCTATTACTTTATATTTACCCAAACACTTTTCACTTCTGTATAGTTATCAAGGGCGTATGAACCTAATTCACGTCCGATACCAGATTGCTTATATCCACCAAATGGTGCAGCAGCATTCTCTAAGTTATAATCATTAATCCACACTGTTCCTGCCTTTAATTTATTGGCAACTTGATGTCCGGTTTTAATATTTTGTGTCCATACGCCCGCAGCAAGCCCGTAAGACGAGCGATTTGCTCTTTCAATTACTTCTTCTGTCGAATCGAACGGGAGTACAACGACAACTGGTCCGAAAATTTCTTCCTTAACGATTGTCATATCGTCTGTAACATTTGTGAATACTGTTGGCTGTACAAAATAACCTTTTTCAAATGCACGTTTACCACCAGCTGCAACAGTAGCACCTTCAGCTTTTCCTTGTTCAATGTAATTTAGCACACGCTCTTGTTGTTTTTTAGATACGAGCGGTCCCATTTCGGTTTCCGCCTCCATACCTGCCCCTAGCTTCACGTTATTTGCCATTTTCACAAGTTCATTTACGACTGTTTCATAATGTTTCCGATGAACGAAAACTCGAGATCCTGCGCTACAATTTTGACCATGATTATACATAATTCCTTGGAACGCACCGTTAATCGCTTCTTCTAAGTCAGCGTCTTCTAAAATGATGTTTGGTGACTTACCACCAAGTTCTAATGTTACATGTTTAATTGTTTCTGCAGATTGACGCATAATATATTTCCCTGTAACTGTTGAACCTGTGAAAGCTACTTTATCTACATCATGATGGTTTACAATTGCCGATCCTGCTTCAGGGCCGAAACCTGGTACAAAGTTTACGACACCGTTTGGAAAACCTGCTTCTTTAAAAAGCTTCGCTGTATATAATAAAGATAACGGTGTTTGCTCTGCTGGTTTTAATACAATCGTACAACCTGTCGCAAGAGCGGCTCCCATTTTCCAAGAAGACATAACGAGTGGAAAATTCCACGGAATAATTTGACCTACAACGCCAACAGGTTCATGGCGTGTGTAATTTAAATAATCTTTTGAAATTGGAATTGTTTGCCCGATAATTTTTGTAGCCCATCCCGCGTAATAGCGGTAATTTTCTACAGTCGCTGCAATATCATCATCAATTGCTACTTGATATGGTTTTCCATTATCTAAAGCTTCTAGCTGTGCTAATTCTTCTCTATGCTCTTCAATTAAGTCCGCTAGTTTATAAATAAGATGTGCTCTTTCAGCAGTAGTCATTTCCGCCCAAGGGCCTGTTTCAAAAGCAAGTCTTGCAGCTTTTACTGCGGCATCAATGTCTTCTTCTTGCGCTTCACATACGACGGCTAGAACATCTTCTGTCGCCGGATTGTAAGTTTCAAACGTCTTCCCACTAATAGAAGGAACAAATTCACCATTAATAAACATTTTAATTTCTTCATTTAAAAACGCTTTCACTTTTGGTTTCAGCTCAATATTTGTCGTTAACATATATGCTCTCCTCCTTATTTAAACAGCTGCATGAGCTGCAATTTCTAGTAAAATAGTTTGAAGCTTTTGATCTTCTTCTATCGTTAATCCTAATCTCGGATAACGTGAAGGTCCTCCGACTTGCCCATGTAATTCCATTGAGCGTTTAACAATTTGTACATATTTCCCTGATCCTTCAAGAAACTCGCAAAGAGGTAAAATAGCATCATTCATTTCCCACGCTTTTTCTAATTCACCATTTTGAAAATGCTCATACATTTTCGTAACAAGTCCTGGGACGATATTTCCTGCTACTGAAACCCATCCTGTTGCACCAACTAAATAAGATTCCATAACTAAATCTTCAGATCCGCAGAAGACTTGGAAAGCACCTTCGCCTTGTCTTACTAAATCTCTCGCTTTTCGAATATCTCCGCTAGATTCTTTAATATGTGTAATATTTTCACATTCTTTTCCAATACGGAGCATTAGCTCTGTACTCATATCAACACCAGAAGTAAATGGATTATTGTATAGCATAATTGGTATATTTACAGCGTTTGAGATTTCTTTAAAATGAAAATAGATTTCCTCTTCTTTCGGTTTACAATAATACGAGTTTATTATTAATGCACAATCTGCTCCGTGCGCTTCTGCATGTTTCGTATATTCAATCGTTTCTTTCGTCGTCTCCGCAGCAGTTCCAACAATGACTGGAATACGGCCATCAACTTCTTTTAATACTGTTTCTACCATGTTAAATCGTTCTTCCTTTGATAAACTAACAAATTCTCCCGTACTTCCATTAATAATAATTCCAGCTACTTTTTGCTCAATAAAGTAGTTTACGTTTTGTTTTACACCTTTCCAATCAATCTCTTGAAATTCATCCATCGGTGTTATTAATACTGGAAATGCCCCTTTAATTTTTTGCATCTTTATCTCTCCCTTTAACATTTTATTTTAATAAGAAACCTGTTTGAAACGGATCTGTAGGGTCTAATAGAAACGTCTGCATTCCTGTAATAAACCCTCTACTTTCAAATCGAAAAATGTATCCTAGTTCTTCTTTCTTCACTTTTTCTACTGTTATAAAACTCTTAAATATACTTTCGTTTTTAAAAGGTTTATCCGTTATATAATCATTTTTAAATAAAGCATGAACATAGGACACAATAGTAGAAACAAAACCTGGCGAACGTACTATAAAGTTATCTTCATGAAATGTAATCGACTTTATATGGTTCTTTTCTTTTTGCGTAGAATCTACTAAAATAAGTCTTTTTATAAGTGACTGTTTTTGTATAGCTTGAAGTGTAGCTTCACCCCATTTTTTTAGTTCAGAGATGTTTTCAATACAGATTTCTGGCGAATACGTATCCTTGTCTACAACTGCATATACTTTATCTGCTTGTATGAGAGCGTAACTTATATTACCAACCTTTAAATTTTCCTCAATCATATAGCATAGTTTGCTTTCAAACGAGACAGATATAACTTCATCATCCTCTACATAGGCATGGACTGAAAATATTCCAGATAGCGTTTCAATTTTGTATTGATTAGACTCTCTCTTTTTTAAATATCCACTTTCTAGTAACATCGTTATTACCGCGACAATACCTCCATAATGAAGAGGAATGGATCCTTCATGATTAAAAAATAATACAGCTGCATCCACTTCATTATGAATAGAAGGAACGACAATACATCCATTTAAGCCGATAAAACCACGTGGTTCATTTAATAAGAGTTTCATTTCTTCTGCTAAATCGCCTGAAAATTGTTCATTTAATTGCTCCAAACTGTAGTAGTATTTGCATGGTAGGTCTTTAATTACACGAAATGCTTCGCCAGCTACGTGTACGTCTACTGCTGTGTACATTTTTTGAATGTTCATTTTACATCCTCCGTTTCATGTTCCATCGGCGGAATTAGCAAAAAGCCTTCTTTAAGTGGATCCTTTTCATTGTAAAAAAATCTATGCATGCCCATAAGCCAAGCTGATCCCGTAATTTTCGTTACTACAGCTTCAATATTTTCGACATATGTTGTATTCATGACACACCCTTTAAATAGAGAACCCACAATACTCTCATGAACAAATTCTTCATCGATGTCAATTTTTTTATGAGCGTATAATACAGCTAACTTCGCTGATGTTCCTGTACCACATGGAGATCGATCAATTCCCCCTGGTGGAACAACAACTGTATTTTTCACATGCGCACTTTCATGAGTAGGATCTGTGTAAAATTCAATATGTGTTAATCCTCTAATAAACGAATACTCTGGATGAATGATTTCAAATTTCTCATTAATTGTATTTCTAATATGAATCGCCTTATCAATGATTGTAGAAGCATTTTCTGGCACTAGCTCTAGACCAACTGCCTTCGCATCGATAATGGCATAAAAATTACCTCCATACGCAATATCAGCCTCTACAGTTCCAACTTCTTCGACGTGTACAGAAATATTTTTCAGTAAAAAAGCTGGTATGTTACAGAAAGAGACTTCTTTCGCTTTCCCATCTTGAACAGAAATATCTACTTCAACTAAGCCAGCTGGCGTATCTAGCTTTAAGGAAGTAATCGGTTCAACTACTGGAATTAAACCTGATTCAACTAAAGCTGTACATACACCAATTGTATCGTGGCCACACATCGGCAAATATCCACCCGTCTCTATGTATATAACACCTATATCAGCTTCAGGATGACACGGATCTGTTAATAGTGCCCCTGACATTACATCATGACCACGTGGCTCATTCATTAACAATTTACGAATCCAGTCATACTCCTTTTTCATATGTAACATCTTCTCTGCCATCGTCTCTCCAATTAACTTAGGAAGTCCGCTAATTAATGTCCTCGTTGGATTCCCGCCCGTATGTGTATCAATCGTCGTAAAGACTCTTTGTGACCTCATCCGTTTAACACCCTTTCTGTAAAACGACTCAAACGAAGTTGTTCAATAGGAATGATTGTTTCTTTGTCATTTAATAACTCTTCAATTACTTTCCCAGTTACTGCTGCAAGACTAATTCCATCACCTTCATGTCCTGCTGCAATAAAATAATTCGGAATATGTTCCACTCGTGAAATGATCGGCAAATGATCTTCTGTCCACGGGCGTAATCCAGCATATGAGCGAATCACCATCATATCTGCCATTTTCGGATAAAAACGAATCGCTCTGTTCGCAATACATTTAATAACCTCGTTATTTATCCTCGTATGAAAGCCTACAAACTCTCTACTACTACCAATTAAAAAATTTTGGCTTTCTGTCGGTTCAAATACAAGTGCCACCCCGTACTTTTCAGTTAAAGCATCCACTTTTCGTTTTCCACCAAACTTAGAAATTAAATAACCAAATTCCATTACTTTACGAGAACCTACGTGCTGTTGCCTTGAAGCTACAATAATATGCCCTTTTCTCGGTTCGATTGGAATATTCACATCTAACATCTGTCCGATTTTAGGAGCCCACACACCGGCTGCGTTCACAACTTGCTTCGCAGTAAACGTTCCATTTGTCGTTTCTACAATAAAGGAGCCGTCTATATCTCTTTTCATTTCTTTAACTTCTGTATGATTAAAAGCTTTTGTACCAAATTTTTTCGACTCTGCAAGAAGTGAAAAAGCAAGAAGATATGGATTTACAGTCGAATCAGTTGCGCATTCTAAACCACCTAATAAATCATCTGCAAAAAATGGTGATTCTTCTCTTATATCTTGCCTATCTAGCATTCGAAACGGTAAACCCACTGCTTTTTGACGATTCACCCATTGCTGTGCTGCTTCCATCTCTTCGTCTGATTCGCAAACGAGAATGCTTCCTGGTGCCCTATATTCAAATGAATGCTCCAACTCTTCACTTAATTCTGTTACTAATTTTTGACTTACTAACGACATTTGACTATCAAACCCTGGGTCTTTATCAATCGCCAAAATGTTCCCGTCACACCGTGAAGACGTCCCACTGACAAATTCCCCTTTTTCAATGATTGTTACGTCTCTTCCGTATTTTGAAGTGTAATAAGCGATAGAACATCCTATAATTCCACCGCCTATTATTAAAACGTCACAGTGCCTCATATATAGCACTCCTCCTTTCTCCTAAATCTCTCACTTTTTATTTATGCAATTGGTGTGCCAACTCTACATACAGAACTATTTATATGAAATAATTTTTATTTGTAAAAATATTTTAAATTTATCGTAAATAGGTGTATTATTTCTTTATCACTGTCTAAATTTTTATACATACCAGGAGGACACTATGACATTTTCATTTCCAACAATAAAAGAGTTTATAAAAATTTTATCAATTGATTGTACAAGTATCGTTAAGCGCATGAAACAGGTAGGTGAAAAATTTTATTACCTCCATTCACCTACTGAGGAATGGAGGTGCGCAGTTATATATGAAGATGACTCTTTCACTACTTTAATCGACGCATTTTCTCATGAACTAGCCGTTGTCATCATTAAAGAAAATCAAGAGCCTTTATGCTGTATAACTGCTCAGCAAATGATTCCATTTCTTTATAAGTATTACAATGAACTACTAGCTTTTTATAACACTGTTATTCAAACGACTGATTCTTCTGTTACCGTCATTGATGAGAAAGAATGCGTTCGTACGTGGACAGATGGCGCGGAAAAGATTTTTTCAGTGAACCATAATGAAATTATCGGACAACCCATCACCCGTTTTTTTGATTATAAAGATTTAGAAATTCTGCAATCATTACATGACGGAAAAAGCATAATTGCTCAGTTCCATCAGCCACGTCCAGATTTGTTCGTATTAATTAATTCAAACCCAGTTTATTGCAACGATAAAATTATTGGAGCAGTCGTTTCAGAAACGGATGTTACA
Organism: Bacillus sp. SIMBA_074; assembly: GCF_046534555.1. Classification (NCBI taxonomy): domain Bacteria; kingdom Bacillati; phylum Bacillota; class Bacilli; order Caryophanales; family Bacillaceae; genus Bacillus; species Bacillus sp. SIMBA_074. The sequence continues at coordinate 51,537 of NZ_JAWRYM010000036.1, forward strand.
AATCAAGTCGTATTAAATGAAAAACTATTTAATATGTCGCATGAAATGCACCGTTTAGAACAAGAAGTAGCAAAATATAAAGATACATCCGATCCTTTCCTTGCGATGAATGGAAAAAGCCCTGTTATACAAAGAACGATTCAATTAGCTAGAAAGGTTTGTTCAGTGAAATCCACGGTTTTAATACTCGGAGAAAGCGGAGTTGGAAAAGAAGTGTTTGCGAAAGCAATTCATGAAGCAAGTGAGACAGCGAATGCCCCTTTTATTTCAATTAACTGCGGTGCAATTCCTGAAGCGTTATTTGAAAGTGAATTATTTGGTTACGAGCGCGGGGCGTTTTCTGGTGCAAATAGTAAAGGTAAGAAAGGTAAAATAGAACTTGCACAAGGCGGTACTTTATTCCTCGATGAAATAGGCGAAATGCCGCTCGATATGCAAGTGAAGCTTTTACGTGTACTGCAAGAACGAAAGTATTACCGAGTTGGTGGAGAAAAAGAAATCAATATTGATTTCCGCATTATCGCTGCTACAAACCGTGATTTACAAGAAGAAATGAGAAAAGGAACTTTCCGAGAAGATTTATACTATCGCTTAAATGTAGTTAGCTTGCTTATTCCACCGCTGCGCGAAAGACGAGAGGATATTATCGAATTGACGTACTACTTTTTAAACGATTTTTCAATAAACTATAACAGGCCTATTCGAGACTTACCTTCAAATATTATGCATGAACTACTTCATTACAATTGGCCTGGTAATATTCGCGAGCTCCGAAACGTAGTTGAAAGACTCGTCGTATTTGCGACAGACGGCATTATTAAACAAGAATATTTACCATTTCATACAAATGAAACTTTAGACAATCATACAGCTCAATCCCTATTACTCAGCAACAATAATACGATTCTTTCTTTACAAGAAGAAATGGATGAGCACGAGAAAAAGGTAATTGAAAGAGCTTTACGCATTTTAGATGGTAATAAATTAGAATGTGCGAAACACCTTGGCGTAACAAGGGCCACTTTATATAACCGTTTAAAAAGACTGGGGTTACAATAATCCCTCTCCTCCTCTATATTGGCATAGTTTTTGCATAATAATTTATGTAAACCGAACTAGAGGAGGAATACATATGACGAATAAAGAGAACTTAATTGTTTGTCGTTGTGAAGAAGTTACATACGGACAACTTCAATCGACAATTGCTGAATATAAATGCTCGGCAAGAGAATTAAAACTAAGAACACGTGCTGGCATGGGATTTTGTGGTGGTCGCACATGTAGAATGATGATAGATCGAATGATTGAAAGTACAAACCCTGACATAACTCCCAATGAAATTCCATTAAAATATCAGCCACCCGTGCGTGCAGTTACTTTTGGAGCGGTAGGTGAAAATCATGAGTAGAATTACAAATCACCCTATTTTAGGTAGTTTAAATAATAATCAGCACATCACTTTTCAATTTAACGGTCAACAATACGAAGCATATGAACATGAAACGATAGCGGCCGCTTTACTTGCAAACGGAATAAGAACGTTAAGAGTGCATGAAGATAGCGGAACTCCGCGAGGTATTTATTGTAATATCGGACATTGTTCTGAATGCCGTGTGACTGTAAACAATCAAACGAATGTACGAGCTTGCTTAACTGTAGTTGAAAACGATATGGTTGTTGAAAGCGGAAAACAGCATCCAAATATCGTGAGAGAGATGGTGAAAAAGCGATGATCGATGTAATTATTATTGGTGCAGGACCAGCAGGATTATCAGCTTCCATCTCTTGTGCACGTTTTGGACTTAACGTACTTGTTATTGATGAATTTATGAAGCCGGGCGGGAGATTGTTAGGACAGTTGCATCAAGAGCCTACTGGGGAATGGTGGAACGGAATAGAAGAATCAAAGCGCCTTCATGAAGAAGCAAAATCCCTTTCAGTCGATATTCGGTGCGGTGTTTCCGTATATAACTTAGATGAAGATGAGAGGTCTTGGTTCGTGCATACAAATATCGGTACGCTAGAAGCACCGTTCGTACTAATTGCTACTGGGGCTGCTGAGTATTCCATTCCCCTTCCTGGATGGACACTTCCAGGAGTTATGTCAATTGGAGCAGCTCAAGTTATGACAAATGTTCACCGCGTTCAAGTTGGGAAAAAAGGAATCATAATTGGCGCTAACATTTTGTCTTTCGCCATTTTAAATGAATTACAATTAGCTGGAATTAAAGTAGAACATATTGTACTTCCTGAAAAAAGTGAGTTAAGCCAAAAAGCTGGTGAACCAGAAGAAGTTTTGAACTCCCTTTTAAACGCAGCTCACCTCGCTCCTTCTGTTTTTCTGCGTATCGGTAGCCGTTTTATGAAATATGATTGGATTCGAAAAGCTGGATTAACCTTCTATCCAAATAGCGGAATGAAAATAAATGGAACACCACTTCATCTCCGAAAAGCTGCACTTGAAATTATCGGTACAGATCAAGTTGAAGGTGTACGTGTTGCTAACATTGATTCTAAAGGAAATATTATTAATGGATCAGAAATGATATATGAGGCTGACTTCGTTTGTATAGCCGGAGGTTTATATCCACTTGCTGAGCTTGCCGCTGTAGCAGGTTGTCCGTTCCATTACATCCCTGAACTTGGTGGGCATGTCCCGCTTCATTCAGAAGAAATGGATACCCCTCTTCCAGGTTTATTTGTTGCTGGAAATATTACCGGAATTGAAAGCGGGAAAATCGCGATGGCGCAAGGTACTGTCGCTGGATATTCAATCGTAAAACAAGCTAATAAAACATCTAATTCGGTTGAAAAACATTTACAACAAGCAATTCAAAATGTTCACACTGTACGTCAGAAAGCTGCGATTCAGTTTAATCCGATGGTTGGTGTTGGTAGACAAAAGATGAATGAGATTTGGCGTGATTTTCAATCATTTGAAGAAAATCAACAAATGAAAGCGTGAAATACTAGCATATAAAAAAGGCGGTGGATTCATTAATCTGTACCCTTTGTAAAGGACATTTTGAAAAAAGTTAGGCAACATCAAGGAGATGATTTCTGTATCCAACAGG